>DASWJG010000001.1:0-2026 GCA_036397315.1 Methyloceanibacter sp.
ATCGAGCTATTCAGGGGAGTATCTTCATGCTGGCATTGACCCGTGCCCGACCGGGCGATGTTTCCCGGGCGGTTTGCCTGGTGCTTGCGGGCGTCATGCTCGCCGGCTGCGGCATCAACACCATTCCCACCCTGCAAGAGCAGGCCAAGGCCGCCTGGAGCCAGGTCTTGAACCAGTATCAACGCCGGGCCGACCTCATCCCCAATCTCGTCGAGACGGTGAAGGGCTTCGCAGCCCAGGAGAGCAAGGTGCTCACCGATGTCGTCGAAGCGCGCGCCAAGGCGACGCAAATGCAGATTCCGCCCGACATCCTCACCAATCCCGAGGCGTTTCAGAAATTCCAGGAGGCGCAGAGCAACCTCTCCGGCGCGCTCGGTCGGTTGCTCGTCGTAGTCGAACGATATCCCGACCTAAAGTCCAACCAGAACTTCCTGGCGCTCCAGTCCCAGCTCGAGGGCACCGAGAACCGCGTCGCCATTGCGCGGCAGGACTACATCACCGCGGTCAAGGACTACAACACGGAGATCAGAACAATTCCCGGCCGCTGGTGGCGTGCGTTGCTCTATCCTGACGCTGAGCCCATGCAGAACTTCACCGTGGCGGAAGGAACGCAGGACGTGCCGGAGGTGAAGTTCTAGCTTAAGCCAAGGCGGGGGGCCCAATGGCCGCTATGTGGCGCTTCGGCGGGACGGTGTTGGCCATGGCGCTCGCGCTATGGCTCTCGCCGGCCGTCGCCGAGCCGAAGTTCCCGGAGCTGACCGGCCGCGTCGTCGATGACGCCGGTCTCCTGACCTACCCCGAGGAGGTGGCGATCACTGCCGACCTCAAGGCGTTCGAGGACAAGAGCTCCGATCAGGTCGTGGTCGTCACCCTGCCTTCGCTGCAAGGCTACACCATCGAGGATTTCGGCTATCAGCTCGGGCGCCACTGGGGCATCGGCACCGAGAGATTCGATAATGGCGTCATCCTTATTGTCGCGTCCAATGATCGCAAAGTGCGGATCGAGGTCGGCCGCGGGCTCGAGGGAACCCTCACCGACGCGCTCTCCAAGCTCATCATCGAAAACGGAATCCTGCCGCGTTTTCGCGAAGGCGACTTTGCCGGCGGCATCAAGGACGGGGTCCGCGACATCATTCTCGTGCTCACCGGCGACGCCGCCGAGGTGGAGCAACGCGGCAAGGCGCGCCGTGACGCCGACAATCCCGTCATCGACTGGCTGGTGATGATTCTCTGGCTCGCGATCTGGCTGTGGATCGCCTACAGCATCTGGCGCAGCGTCCTTCACGCCTCGCGCGCGGGCCGCAGCCCAGGCTCGATCTTCGTGCCCGGAACGACCGGGGGCGGCAGTGGTAGCGGCTGGAGCAGTGGAGGCGGCGGCAATGGCGGGGGCGGGGGCTTCTCGGGCGGCGGCGGAAGTTTCGGTGGCGGCGGCGCCTCCGGTGGGTGGTAGGACCGTGCCCATGCAGCCCCTCACCCTTGAGGATCAGGCCGCCATCTCCGCGGCCATCACCCGCGCCGAGGAGAAGACCAGCGGCGAGATCGTCGTGGTTGCCGCCGTCGCCTCCGACGGCTATCGCTCCTTCGCCTTGCTCTGGGCGGCGCTGCTTGCGCTCGGCGTGCCGATCCCTCTGATCTTCGCCACCAAATGGCCCGTGGAGTACATCTATCTGCTCCAGCTGGCGGTGTTTTTCATTTGTCTGGTGCTGTTCCAATGGGAGCGGTTTCGCTTCGCCCTGGTGCCAGGGGCCGTCAAGCGCGCCCGCGCTCATCAACGCGCCGTGGAACAATTCCTCGTCCAGAACTTGCATACCACCAAGGGGCGTACCGGCGTGCTGATCTATGTCTCGTTCGCCGAGCGTTTCGCCGAGGTCATCGCCGATGCGGGCATCTACCGCAAGGTACCCCCGTCGACCTGGGAGGACGTCGTTGGCGAACTGACCAATCACCTGGCGAGCGGCACCGTCACGGAGGGTTTTATCCGCGCCATCGAGCGATCGGGAAAGATCCTCGCCAAGCATTTCCCGCC
>DASWJG010000002.1:0-12638 GCA_036397315.1 Methyloceanibacter sp.
GAATAGGCAATGATGCCCCCTTGCGTGTCGCTGGACGTCGCGAACTGCGCGGCCTGAGAGACATTCTCGCCAAGGACCAGCCTGTCCTTGATCGCCTCCCACAGCCCGAGATGGCGCAAGGCCTCTTCGGCCCGGCGGCCGTAAGGCGCGTGCGCGGGATTGGCGATGGCAAAGTTCTTCACCCGGCCGTCGGCAAGTGCCGCCTTGAGGTCGGCAAGCGAGCCGTCTGCTTTCAAGGGCGAATCATGCGGCGCGATGAGGACGATGCGGCCGACCGCGTAGAGTGCGCCGTCATCGACCGTTAGCCCCTTTGCCGTCAGGTCGAACACGAACTGCTCGTCGGCCGACAAGAACATTTGGAATGGTCCACCCTGCTGAATCTGCCGGAAGAAATTGCCCGAGGAGCCGAATGTCAGCGTCACCTCGCGCTCGGTTTCCTGCGTGAAGGCCGCGGCGACCTCCGCCAGGGCAAATTGCAAATCGGATGCCGCCGCCACGACGGGCACATTCTGTGTACGGGCAGGCGCGGTTGCCTCCAGGCCGAGCAGCAAGCCGCCAAACAGAGCTGCCAGGCAAAGCAATTTCAGCTTCATCGTCGCCACCGTTCAGCCGATATAGCCAATAGGCCATATCGAAAGGTGACGCCGCACCAGCGTTATAGTCAATCGGAAATATCGCTTGGGACGGCCATTATTAGGCCGCGCGCTATTTGGGCGCCTTACGCATCACCCGTTTCAGGGCCGCCATATCGTCGGCAATGGCCCGCGCCATCGCCGTCTGCATGCGCCGATAGCGGGCAAGGACGTCTTCGCCGAGCCGCGTCAGATGAGCGCCGCCGCCCGCCTTGCCGCCTTTGACCGCCTCGACCAAGGGCTTGGAAAAGCAGCCGTTCATTGTGTCGATCAAGAGCCACGCCCGCTTGTAGCTCATGCCCAGGCGCCGCCCCGCGGCCGCGATCGAGCCGGTCTCGCGGATTCCCTCCAAAAGGTCGGCCTTGCCCGGGCCCACGGCGATGTTTTGACCGAGAACGATGCGCAAACGGGCTACCGGGCCGGATGAATCAGTTCCCATGGGAGAACGTATGACGCACGTTATGGCCGGGGGCAATTAGGCAGGTCGGCTAAGGCCCTGGATGCGGGAATTTGGCGAGTTGTGTTACTGGCCGTCCCATGCTTTCTTTCCCCGCCTTTTGGGGGAGACTGCCCGAGATGCCGAGTTCCAACGCGCGCAAAGCCAAGGGCGAGCGCGCCAGCTCAGAACTGTTCGAGAACGTCACCAACCCTTTTTGCGGGACGCTGCCCGACGACCTTTCAGTCGAGCGCACCGACAAGGGGCTCAAGGTGCTCAAGAACGGCTGCGCCAAGTCGGTCGCCGGTTTCGAGCGTAAGTTGCCGGAGGCCCGCCCCCAGGTCAAAGGTAAGGAAGTCGATCTCAACACGGCGATTCAGGAAGCGGCCAAGCTGATCGGCAAGGCCGCGCTCCCCCTTTATGGCGGGCTTGCCACCGACGTCGAAGGCATGCGCGCAACGATGGCACTTGCCGAGCGCTCGGGCGGCATCGTCGATCATGCCTTGAGCGAGGCGCAATACCGCAACTTCAAGATCATGCAGACCACGGGCTGGACGACCACGACCCTGACCGAGGCGCGCAACCGCGCCGATCTCTTCATCATCGCCGGCAGCGACATCCATAAGCTCCATCCCCGCTTCTTCGAGACCATCGTCTCGCCGCCGGACTCGATGTTCGATGTGACGGCGCCGAAACGCACGGTGGTGTTCATCGGCAAGGGGCTCGACCGCTCGGGCGCCAAAGGCGCGCGCATCGGCGAGGTCATCACGCTCGGTTGCAAGGACGAGCAAGCCGGCGATGTCGTGGCGCTGCTCAGGGCGCGCTTGCGCGGGTTCCGGGTCAAACCGCCCAAGCTCGAGGGCGTGACCTTGGCCGAAATCGATGCTCTGGCGGAACGGTGCCGAGGCGCGAAATACGGCGTCGTGGTCTGGGCGCCGCCGTCCCTCAACTTCCCGTTTGCCGAGCTCGCCGTCGAGCAGTTCACCGGCCTGGTGAAGGACCTCAATCAGACGATCAGGTTCGCCGGTCTTTCGCTCGGCGGCGCCGAAGGGGCGACCACGGCGGGAGCCGTGTGCACGTGGATCAGCGGCTATCCGCTCCGCGTGAGCTACGCGAGCGGGGCTCCAGATTACGACCCTTACCGTTGGGCCATCGGCCGCATGCTTAAAGAGGGGGAGGGCGACCTTCTCCTGTGGATCGTCTCCATCTCGCCGGACCTCGTGGCGCCCCCAACCAAAATTTCCACCGTCGTGCTCGGCACGCCGGGCCTCGCGCTGACCGAGCCGCCCTCGGTGTTCATCCCGGTCGGCACGCCGGGCGTCGATCATGCCGGCCGCCTCGTTCGTGTCGACAATGTCGTGACCTTGCCGCTCAAGGACCTCGGCCGGGCGGATCTGCCGCCTGTCGCCGATGTGCTTTCGGCCATCGAAGCGGCGCTTTAGGCCGGGAGCCCCGAAACCATGCTCATCAAGCTGACCGGCGGAAAAATCTATGACCCCGCCAACAAAGTGAGCGGCGAAGTCCGCGACATCTATGTCGAGGACGGCAAGATCGTCGCCGCCAGGCCAAACGCTAGGGCAGACGCGACCTACGATGTGAAAGGCCGCGTCGTCATGGCCGGCGCCATCGATCCGCACACTCATATTGGCGGCGGCAAGATGACCATCGCCCGCATGCTGCTCCCGGAGGACCATCAGGGCGATCCGGTCACCCGCACCGAGCTCACCCGCGCCGGCTCAGGCCGTGCCGTCCCCTCCACGCTCGTCACCGGCTACCGCTACGCCGAGATGGGCTACACCGCCTGCTTCGAGCCGGCCATGCTGCCGGCCAATGCCCGCCAGGCGCATATGGAAATGGGCGACACGCCTATGGTCGACAAGGGCGCCTTCGCCATGCTCGGCTCCGACGATTTCTTCCTGCGCCAGCTGGCGGCGAAAAAGGACTTCGCGGCCATCAAGGACTACGTCGCCTGGACCATGCATGCCGCGCAGGCGATCGCCGTCAAGGTCGTCAATCCGGGCGGCATCAGCGCCTTCAAGTTCAACCAGCGTAAGCTCGATCTCGACGAGGAGCACGTCTATTACCACGTGACTCCGCGGCAGATCATTATCACGCTCGCCCGCGCATTGGAGGAGCTCGGGGTCACCCACCCGCTCCATATCCATGGCTGTAATCTCGGCATCCCCGGCAATATCGAAACCACGCTCGACACGATCCGTGCCGCCGAAGGCCTGCGCATTCATATGACGCACACGCAGTTCCTAAGCTACGGCACGGAAGGGGACCGGAAATTCTCTTCCGGAGCGGCGCGCCTGGCAGAGCTCGTCAGCAAGACCCCGAATGTCTCGATCGACGTCGGCCAGGTGCTGTTCGGGCAGACCTGCACGGCCTCCGGCGACAGCATGCGCCAGTTCGCGATTGCCAAGAGCGCCCATCCCAAGAAGCCGGTGATCATGGATATCGAATGCGACGCGGGCTGTGGCGTCGTGCCCATTCGCTATCGCAACAAGAGCTTCGTCAATGCGATGCAATGGGTGATCGGGCTCGAGACCTTCCTCCTGTTCGACGATCCCTGGCGCATGTTCCTCACCACCGACCATCCCAACGGCGCCCCGTTCTTCTTCTATCCGCATCTCATCAGGCTGCTCATGGACAAGGGCTTCCGCGACGACATGTTGCAGAAGATCAATCCGGATGCGCAGGCGCAGAGCAGCCTGCTCAAATCGCTGAACCGCGAATACACATTCGATGAGATCGCCATCCTCACGCGGGCCGGGCCGGCCAAGAGCCTAGGCTTAGTGGACCGCGGGCATTTGGGCACGGGCGCCTCCGGCGACATCACCGTCTATCGCGACGACCCCGACCGCGAGGCGATGTTCGCCACGCCCGAACTCGTGTTCAAGAACGGCGAGCTGATCGTCAAGAACGGCAAGGTGGTGAAGGTGGTGCAGGGCGCGACCCACGTGGTGCGTCCCGACTACGACAAAGCAATAGAGAAGCCGCTCAAGGACTATTTCGACCGCTACCTCACGGTGCGCATGGAGAACTTCAAGCTCGCCGACGAGGAGATCATCCGGGGCGACAAAGGCTCGATCGTCGTCCAGCCGACCGGAGCCAGGGTGTCTTAGGCCGCCCCCGCGCCTCAGTTCTTGGGCGGACGCCCTACGATTTCGAAATCGGCTTCTTGGATCTGATATTTCTGCACGATGCTTGAGGTCTGCGCGAGAGCGCGCTGGCAGGCCTCGTGACCTGCGCGTTTGTCCTCGTCTTCGACCCTCTCGCCATTGGCCACCCGCTCGGCCGTGAAGAAGCAAATGGCGAGGTCCTGAGCGAGCGCCTCTCTGGGAAGGAAGGCCACGGACAGAGCGGCCAGGGTCAACAGGGTCAAGGTTCGGAGGAACATGCAACGCCTCTCGATGGTCGCGCGAAACTGCACTTTTATTTAGGGATTTTCCCTCAATTTGCCAGCGGGCGGCCGCTTGCGCGCGGCGTTCCTCCCAATCCGACCTCTTTTGTGATAGGGCCAGTTGCCATGCCCCATGCCGGACCTCTGCTGGAAGCACCCATCCAACTCTCCAACTTGCTGCATGTCGGGTTAACCGATCGCCCCAACGATGCGGCCCTGGTCTCTATGGAGGGCGTGTGGTCGTGGTCCGACCTCGAACAGGCGACGAGCCGGGTCGCGGCTCACTATTTGGCGCTCGGCTTGAAGCCGGGCGATCGCGTGGCCTCGCTCATGCCCAACCGCACCGCGCTCTTCGTCCATTACCTCGCCTGCTTCAAGGCGGGACTGGTCCTGACGCCACTCAACTACCGCTACACGCCGCCAGAGATCGACCATGCCCTGGAAGTGAGCGGCGCCAAGATCATTTTCGCCCATGCCGAGCGCGCGAGCGACATCGCCGCGAGCAAGGCGAGCAGCCTGCCGCTCGGGGTCGTCCTCTATGGTGACGAGAACAGCAAGGGACCGAGCTTCGAGGCGCTCGTCAAGGCAGCGGCGCCCGCGGTCACCCTTCCCGAGCCGGGTCCGGACGCTCCGGTGGCGATCTTCTTCACCTCCGGCTCGACCGGCCCGGCCAAGGGCGTAACCCACACCCGCGCATCGCTCGGCTGGATGTTTGCGAGCGCCGCTTTGGCGTTCGAATTGACGCCGCACGACGTCTTGCTGCCGGGCTCCTCGTGCTCCCACATCGGCGGCTTTGGATTCTCGTTTTCAGCCCTTTCGGCCGGCGCCAGGGTCGTCGTTGCCAGGGGCTTCGACCATGACGAAATCGGGCCTCTCTTGCGCACCACCCGGCCGACCTTGCTGTCGATGCTGCCCACCGCGCTGCTCCACCTCATTCGCGAACACGACATGACCTCGGCCGATTTCGGCTCGCTTCGCCTGTGCCGCTCCGGAGGAGACAAGGTTCCCGCCGAGCTCGAGAAGGAGTTCATTGCCCTCACCGGTCGCCCCGTCAGCGAGGGCTACGGCATGACGGAAATTGGCCTGGCCGCGCTCAATCCGCCCATGGGCGTCGACAAGCTTGGCTCCATCGGCGTGCCGAGCCCCGGATTCGCTTTTTCGATCCGCGATAACCAGGGCCGCGAAACCTCGTCGGGTGAACAAGGACGTCTCTGGGTGAGAACGCCGACCCAAAGCCCCGGCTATTGGAACGATCCACAGGCGAGTGCGGAGGTCGTTCGTGACGGGTGGTTCGATACTGGCGACGTCATGAAGATCGACGACGACGGCTATGTCTGGTTCTGCGGGCGCCAGAAGCAAATCATCGTGCATGACGGCTCCAACATCTCGCCCCAGGAGGTCGAGGATGCGTTGCTTCAGCATCCGGCGGTGGAGAGCGCCGGCGTCGTCGGCGTGCATGATCTCATGCACGGGGAGAACGTGCGGGCCTATGTCGAGCTCAAGCCGGACATGCCGCGGCCGAAGACCGGCGACTTGATCCAGTTCGCCCGCGCGCGCGTTGGCTACAAGGCGCCGGAGGAGATCGTCGTCCTCGACGCCATGCCGCTCAATCCGACCGGCAAGGTCGATCGCGCCGCGCTGAAGAAAGTCGCCGCCGGCGACCACGCCCACCAGGCTTAGCCGCCGATCTCCGCGAAGGCGCTCCGTGCCTCGGCCACGAAGCGCGAGCTCAAATCGCGGCGCTTGCGCCCGTCCAATCCCTCGATCCCGGTATGCACGTCGACTCCGGCCGGGCGCACCGCTAGCACCGCCTCGCGCAAATTGCCCGGATTGAGTCCGCCGGCTAGGATCACCGGCTTGGGCGACGCTTCGACGAGCCTCCGGCTGACCGCCCGATCGTGGGTCTTGCCGGTGGCGCCACGGGCGCCGGTGAGCGGATCGAATGTATCGGTTATGAAGCTATCCACCAGCGGCGCCAAGCGGCCGACTTCTTCAATTAAGGCCTCCAAATTGTCGCCGCGCACGATCAAGCTCTTGATGATCCGCAAGTGGGGCACCAGCGCGCGCAGCCGGCGCAGCTCGGTGGGCGCGATTTCGCCGTGTAGCTGGACCATGCCGACCTGCAATTTGCCGGCGAGCGCGGCGATGTTCGTGGCCTCGCTCAGATAGGTGATGAGGAAGAACGTTGCCCGGGCGCCGAGCGCGGCGACGATGGCGCCCGCTGCTTCCGGGCTCAGATCTTCGGCATGGTGATCGAGGACGAGCGGAAAGCCGAGATGGGTGAAACCGCAATCGATCAGCATTTCCGCCTCGGCGGCATCGATGACGCCCGCGACGTGAATGAGCCCCTGGCCTCCCGCCCGCTCCGCAATCATCAGCCGTCCCCTTTGCCGCTATGTGCCGGCGGCTTCGACGAGATCGTCGAGGATCGCGGCGAGCAGCCGCGAACCCTTGTCGGCCGACGCCAGCGTGGGATCACCGAAACTGCCGCTCGGTGAATAGGTGGGTGACGACGGGTCGTCAGGTGAGAGCGCTCCTGGTGACGGCCCCGTGGCCGAGAAGGGACAAGGCGCGGCGCGCGCCATGTCGACAAGCTCCGGCGCAATCGCCAGCATCAGCGACGTCTCCATCTCGTCGGCATGGGTTCCGTAGGGCTGTTCCTTGAGCTGATGGGCAGTTTCGAGAAAGTGCGGCCCGGCGAAGACCTTCAAGTGACGGATCAGCGAAGGGTCGCATGCGGTGCGAATGGCCGCAGCAACCGGCGCAATCGTGCTCAAGCCCGTGTCGAGGATAAGCATGCGCCGGGCGCCGAAGCCTAACAGAGCATCGGCAATCTCGGTGACGACGGCCTGGAAGCTCTTGTTCGAGAGGCTGACGCTCCCCGTATAGGCAACGAAGGCCGGATAGGCTCCGTAAGTCAGCGTCGGCCAGATCAGTCCGTCGATCCTCGCGGCAAGCGCGCGGGAAAAATATTCAGCGAACACCTGATCGGTGGCCATGGGCATATGCAGGCCATGCTGCTTGGCGCCGGCCCCGATCGGGAGGATCGCCGCGGCGCCGGCGGCAAGCCGCTGCCCGACCTGGTCCCAGGTGAGACCGGCAACCTCATGCGTCTTTGCTCCGTGCGTCATTGGCTGCCCTTGGTCGAGCGTTAGTCCACGATCATCGCGGCGAGCGTCTCGAGGCGGTCCGCCTCGCCCGCTGGCTTGTCCCAGCGGATGCGGTGGATGCGCGGAAAGCGCATGGCGACGCCCGATTTGTGCCGCGTGGAGCGGTGCACCGAATCGAAGGCGACCTCGAACACGAGCTTGGGCTCGACCTGGCGCACTGGTCCGAAGCTGTCCACGGTATGATTACGCACGAAAGCGTCGAGTTCTTTCAGCTCCTCGTCGGTGAAACCGAAATAGGACTTGCCCACCGGTACGAGTTCCGGCTCGCCGGCCTCGCCATCGCGCCAGGCACCGAACGTATAGTCCGAGTAGTAGGACGAACGCTTGCCGCTCCCCCTTTGCGCATACATCAGCACGGCATCGATGACGAGCGGCGCCCGCTTCCATTTGTACCAATGGCCCTTGGGGCGCCCGGCGATGTAAGGGCTGTCGCGGCGCTTCAGCATCAGCCCTTCTATGCCGGTCTCGCGCGCGCCGGCCCACAGCGCCTCGAGCTCGGCGACGGAGGCGAAATCGATAATGCCGGAAAGGTCGGTGCGGGGCGGGGCATGTGCCTTGTGCCAGGCCTCGAGCCGCGCGCGCCGCGCGATGAAGGGTAGCGCGCGAAGATCCTCGCCCCCCTCGAACAGCATATCGTAGAGGCGGATATGGGCCGGGTGCGATTTTAGCATGGAAGCCGTCACGGCTTTGCGATTGAGCCGCTGCTGAAGATCGTTGAAGGGCGCAACCTCGCCCTCGCGCATCACCAGCAACTCGCCGTCGAGCACGACGCCCTCGGGCAGAGCCTCGACCACATCGGGAAAGGCGCCCGAGATATCGTCGCCGGTCCTCGAAAAGAGCCGCTTCTCGCCGCCGTGGTGCGCAGCCTGCACGCGGATGCCGTCCCATTTCCATTCGGCGACGAAGTCCTCTGGCGCGATCGACTGAAGCTCCTTGTCCTCGATCTGATGCGACAGCATCAGCGGCCTGAAGGTCGCCCGCGTGCCTATTTCGGGCCGTGGGCCAGTTCCGGAGAGCCAGGCAAACAGCGCGCCGTAAGGTGGGTCGACGCAATGCCACACCTCCTCGATATCGGAGAGCGGCATGCCTGACCACTCGGCAAGCGCCGTCTTGGCGAGCCTGGCGGAGACGCCCACGCGGAGCGCGCCGGTCATGAGCTTGAGCAGCGCCCAGCGCCCGGTGGCATCGAGCTGATCGAGCCAATTGGCGAGGAGGGCAGGGACTTGCGCCGGGGTGGCCTGCTGCAAAACCTCGACGATCGCCGCGAGCCGGGGCGGTTCAGGACCCTGTGCATCCCCGGGCCAAATGAGGGCGATGGTCTCTGCCGTGTCGCCCACATAGTCGCGGGAGAGGTCGAATAGAACGGGATCGACGCGCGGCCCCAGCAGCTCGGTCAGAATGCGCCGCACCGGCAGCCTGAAGAAGAGGCCGTCGGTGAGCGCGGCGAGCGCGAAGCCGCGGTCGGGATCGGGCGTGTCCGCGAAATAGCCGGCGAGCAGCCGCAGCTTGTCGTTGCGCGACGGCGTATAGGCCAGCCGGTCGAGAAACTCGGCGAAGGCCTTCACTGGTCCTCGTCCTCGCGGCCGATGAGCGCAAGCGCGCGCCCCCGCCGGCCCGTCGTCTTTATGTGATGGAGGAGAGCGTCCTCGCGCCCATGCGTCACCCACACTTCCTCGGCGCCGGTCTCGGCGATGGTTCCAGTCAGCTCGCGCCAGTCGGCATGGTCGGAGATCACCAGCGGCAGCTCGACGCCTTGCTGGCGCGCCCGCGCGCGGACCCGCATCCAGCCGGAGGCGAAGGCGGTCACCGGGTCGGGCAGCCGGCGCGACCAGCGGTCGGCGATGGCCGAGGGCGGCGCGAGCACGATCTCGCCCTTGAGCTCTTCGCGCTTGGCGCCGGTGGCGGCTTTCAACGCGCCGAGGCGCACGCCGAAGGATTCGTACAGCGCGCAGCACGCGGCAAGCGCGCCATGCAGGTAGATCGGCCGCTCGTATCCCGCCTCGCGCAGAAGCGCGATCACCCGCTGGCATTTGCCGAGACCGTAGACGCCGACCACATGAGCGCGTTCCGGGAACTGCGCGCACGATTTGATGAGCTTCGCCACCTCCGCGCGCGCGTCTCCGTGCTGGAACACCGGCAGGGCAAAGGTCGCCTCGGTGATGAAGAGATGGCAGGGGACGAGCTCGAAAGGGACGCAGGTGGGATCGTCGCTCCGCTTATAGTCGCCGGAGACCACCACGCGGACGCCCTTCCACTCGATCAGCACTTGTGCGCTGCCGAGCACATGGCCGGCGGGGACCAGCGTCACCGCCACGTCGCCGATGGCGATCGTCTCGCCATAGGCCACCGCCTGAGTACTCAGCCGCGCCGGCGTGCCGAGCCGCGTGGTCATGACGGCAAGCGTTTCTCGTGTCGCGAGCACATGGTCGTGCCCGGGCCTGGCGTGGTCGGAATGGCCGTGGGTGATGACCGCGCGCTTGGCCCCGCCATAAGGGTCGATGTGGAAGCCGCCCGGCCGGCAATAGAGGCCCTTCCGATCGACCGTGAGCCAAGTGTCAAATCGTTCGGGTCTCATTTCTTCCTGCGATGTGTAGAACAAAACACGGTTTTGACGGCCCAAAGCTTCAAATTACGACCTACAATTGTAGTGTATAGGGTTGCACGCCATGAAGTTGCTAAACCTTCCATAGGTCTCGCGCAAAAGATGCAGCATAGTCGACCCGATGCGGCGGGCGAGTTTCGCCGTGCCGGGTGGCGTCGACAGAGGCTTCAGGACTTGGCTGCGCGTAAGCGGGGCGGGAGGACTTTTGTTCCTTGGCCTCTTGCTGTCCGCTTCAGCGGCGTCCGCAGCGCCTGATGCCCCCCGCACCGAATATTTCACCGGCTTCGATGTGAGCGACAACTACGCTAGCGGCTATGTGGGCGGCGGCTATGCCTTCGGCAAGGCTGGACTTTACGAGCAGGGCTTCCGCCTTCGCGCCGTAGGCGCCTACGGCCGCTATCACTACTACGGCGCGCTTCCCGTCGACGGCGCTGACGTGCCGACCACCTTCGACGGCCAGGACGCATATCTTGCGGCGCTGATCGGTTACCAGTTCCGGCCCGGGCGTTTCATCGTCAAGCTCTTCGCCGGGGTCGAGGCCGAGGACCAGCATATCGTCCCGCACGATCCGAACAATTCGGTGCAAGGCAGCGCACTCGGCCTCAGGCTGCAAGCCGAAAGCTGGGTCGATCTGTCGGAGAAATTATTTCTCTCGGCCGATGCAGCCTACGGCACTACCTTCCAGGAATATTGGTCGCTTGCCCGGCTCGGTTACCGCTTGAGGCCTCGACTCTCGCTCGGCCTCGAAGGCGGCGCGCTCGGCAATGAGGAATATGATGCAGGCCGCGGCGGCGGTTTCGTGCGGGCGAATTTCCGCGATATGGAGGTCACCCTATCAGGCGGCTTCACCGGCAACTATCTGGAGGACGACCCGAGCTTCTATGTCGCGCTCGGGCTCTACCGGCCGTTCTGAATCTCGCGCTCGGCTTCACCAAAGTGCACTGCCGGCCCCGCTCCGGCAGTGCTTGGCCTCACCATCTGCCAGCCTTGAAGGTTGAACCGGGAACCGGCTCGCCAAGGCGGCATCGCCCTCTTTGGTCATGCATCCTGTGTAAGAGGGATGTCCGCGGGTGTTACACCCAGGACTCTCTCCGCCGATGAGCATGACATGAAGACGACAGACAACGCAAACGGGAGTTCGGCCTTACCAGCATTTTCTTTTTGCGCCGGCAGACGGCCTTACGGCTTGACGTGTGGCGCATGCAACACTGACCCGCGCATGAGGGAAGGCGGTGCGCTGATGAGAGCGCGGGCGCTGTCGCCGGACGCGCGCGGAATTCTACTGCTCTATCAAACCGATATGGTGCAAGCTCGCGCTTAGTGGTGTTCAGGGGAGCGCCTGGGTGGGGGGTTGCACCGGCTCCGGCGGCTTGACGTCGGTCGGTGGCTTGCCCTGACCGGGCGAGAGTGGCCCGCGCCATTCCTCGAAGCGCTTTTGCAGTTCGTCGTTGTGCGCGGTCCACCACGCATCGTCGAACTTAAGCGCCTTCTTGAAATTGTCCGGCGCGGTGGGGAGAAAGGCCGCCATCTCGACATCGATGACGGGATGCTTGCCGACCAGCGAAAGCGCCGATTTTCGCATCGGGCCATAGGCGATCAGCTGCGCTTGTGCCGCAAGCCGCGCCGGGTCCGTGGCGAAAATGATGAAGCGCTTGGCACCGTCTTTGTTCTTTGCGCTCTTGGGGATGGCCCAAAGGTCGAGATCGTAGATCTGGCCGTCCCATATCACGCCGACTCGCTGGCGGTCGCCGATGGCGGCGCGGAAGATGCGGCCGCTATAACCCGCTGCCATGACCACCTTCTTCTCCAGCAGCCAGGTGATCGGCTCTTGCGCATTGTCCCACCAAAAGATGTCGCCCTTGATTTTGTCGAGCGCCTGAAAAGCGCGGTCCACGCCGGCGGGAGTCGCAAGCTCGGTATAGACGTTCGCCGGATCCACCCCGTCGGCGAGCAGGGCAAGCTCGAGCGTATAGCGGGCAGTGTTGGGCAACGACCGCTTGCCGGGGAAGCGCTTGGTATCGAGAAGGGCGGCGATCTCAGTGGGCTGGTTCTTGCTAAGGGCCTGGCGATCGAAGGCAATCGCCGTCGACCAGGCGACGCTGGCCACACCGCAAGAGGAAAGAGCGCCGGCGTAAAAGTCCTGTTCCGCGCTCTCTCCGCCAGGCGCCGCGCCGAGACTGGAGGCTTCGATCGGCTCGAGCAGCCCGTCGCTGCAAAGCGTGCCAAGCGTCGCCGCGGAGACATCCACCACATCGACTTCGGATTCGTCCCCGCCGATCATCTCCTTGATCTTGGCGAGCGTGCCGTCATAGATCTCGGTCGCGATTTTGGTGCCGGTTTCCTTGGCGAACGGCTCGAAAAAAGCGATCTCCTGCGATTGGCCATAGGCGCC
>DASWJG010000003.1:0-34467 GCA_036397315.1 Methyloceanibacter sp.
CATGCGCGCGTTGTCGCCCGACCTTTTCGTCAAGGGCGGCGCCGAGGGCGTGCATTGCGCGGCGCTACCGGGGCTTGGGCTTGGGGTGGCGCTCAAGGTCGACGACGGCGCCAAACGCGGGGTGGAACGGGCGATTAGCGAAGTGCTCGCCGCGCTCCTGCCGGAGGCGCGCTCTGCTCTGGCCGATCAGCTTGAGGGCGAGCTCCTCAATTGGCGCGGCATAAGTGTGGGACGGATCGTTGCCAGTCCGGCTCTCTTACGCGCCCTCGCCGCGCTCGATGCCACTCCGCGCCGTAAGGCCGAGGGTGCCCGCTGATCCGTCGGCGGCCTAGCTAGCGGGCGACGTTGGCGTAAACCGCGAGGTTGCGGTAGGTCTCGGCGCTCGCCTGGGCGAGGTCGGGGCCGACTGCCGTCGGCCCGTTCATGGCGCGGATGGCGCCATCCTTCGCCCCGGTGATCAAATTGTTGGTGATGAGCGCGGTGCCTGCTGATGGATCGGTCGACACGCCGATGCCGATATGGGCGTTGCGGATCAGATTGTCGGTGACGCTCACGTCGCGGAGATAGCGGCCCCAGCCGATTATAATGCCGTAGGCGGGCGTGCCTTCGATCACGTTGCCGGTCACCACGCTGTCGGCCTCAACGGCGATACCTATGCCGCGGGACTCGACATCCTTGCGGAGGAACAGGTTGCGGATCAGGTTGCCTTGCACCACGGCGAGCCTGCCTCCCTCATTGAAGTTGGTGACGGAGATGCCAATGGCCGCCCGATCGACCAGATTGTTGGCGATCACCGCGCCCTCGAAGGAGAACTCGGCATAGAGCGCGACCTCGCCGAGCCGCGCGCAAGAATTCCCGATCATCTGACAATTAGAGCCGGAATTGGAGCGGATCGCCGAGAAGGCGCAGTCGGCGATGCGGTTTCCGCTGATCAGCACGGAACCCGCGCGAAACACATTGATAGCGTTGCCGTTCTGGCCGCTGCCGCCGCTCCTGGCGGCGATCCGCTCGATACGGTTCGCCGCGACGATGGTGGCGTCCTCGCCTTGCTCCGACCGCCACACCATGATGCCGTTGTCGCCGCAGTCCCGCACATGGTTATGCGCGATCTGAAGACCGCCGGCGTCCTCGCTAAAGAGGCCCCCTTTGCGGATGTCGCCGATCTCGCAATCCTTGATCCAGCCCGACACTTTGCGCAGCACGACCCCATCCTCGGCGCTGCCGACGAAGCGGCAGTTGGAGAGGTCGAGATGCTTTGTCTCGGTCGCGGCGAGCAGCGCGCCACGCTCCCCAAGCGGCTTGCCTTCGCCATCGAGCACAAGCCCGGCTAGCCGCACGTTCTCCACGTTTTCCAGACTCAAGATCGCGCCACCGTCGCGATAGTGGAGGATCGATCGTCCCGGCACGCCCGTGATCTGGGTACCCGATTTGAGGCTGAGCCGGCTCGTCGAATAGATGCCGGCGGGGAGAAATAGCGGCGTACCGGTCTCTGCCGCGTCGTCGGCAGCAAGTTGCAAGGTTGCCGTCTGGTCGATCTCGCCGCCCCCAGGCACGATCCCGTAAGTGCTGAAGGCTTGTGGGGCGTCCGTCTCCTCGCGGGAAGCGGCCAGCCGCGGTCCGGCCGCCGCGGCGAGTCCCAAACCCAAACCGCCCATCAACACCTGCCGGCGTCCAACGCTCATCGCTTAAGCTTCCTTTGCGCTCAAGATGGCCTCGCTCCGAGCAAATGCCGGTCCAATCGTTGTTTGCAACGGTTGATTGACGCTCGCGAAGGTCAGCACAAAGCGCAGGGTCTCGTGTGCGCCGCGAAGGAGGGCCTCTTCGCTGAAAGAGCCGCCCCTTCGCGACGCGGGCGGGATATGAACAAAGAGGACGAGACGAGCGCCCTCTTGCCGGCGCGCCCAGTCGAGCGAGTGATAATAAAGGAAATTGCAAAGATAGCGGCCGGCGGAGCGCGACGCCATGGCGGGGAGGCCGCAGGTCTTGAGATGCGCGGCAAGCACGCCGGCCGGCAGCGCGGTATCGAAACGGTCAGGTCCTTCGGGACGGATCACAGGGCCGGAGGGCATGGCCCCCCTTGCATCGGCGCGAAGGGCCGCGCGGTTGTGCGCCGAACGCTCGATGCGGAACGCTTTGGCGCGCTCGCTGAGACCAAAATGAATCATTACATGCGGTTGCAGCGCCTCGTAGAGGCGCGGCATGAGTGCGGTGGCCTCCCATTCGGTGGGCAATATCCTGGCATGGAGCTCGCTCTCGAATTCAGGCGACGGGCTTTGCTCCGCCAAAGTTTCGGCGAGCCAGGCCGAAGGGTTCGTGGGCACCCCCGGAAATGGGCCAAAGCCCGTAAGAAGGACGCGCGGCCTTGCCATTCTCTTGGACTTACAAGGGGGGCGCGCGAGAGGGAAGCGATTTTGGGGCTTCTAGTCGGCGTCCTTGATGCCGGCAAGGCGGCCAAGCTCATGGGCCGCAGCGGCCGGCGTCATTCGGCCTGAGCGCACCTTGTCCTCCAATTCCTGGAAGTGGCGGGCCGCGCGCCTTCCGCCTTTGAAGGCGGCCAGCAGGCGTTGCTCGAAGATCTCCCGCATCCAGGACGCGGCTTGGTCGCTGCGGCGTTCATTCAGCGCGCCCGAGGCTGCGAGCGCCGCATGCCGTTCCTTGATCTTCGCCCACAGTTCGTCCAACCCCGCGCCGTCCCGCGCCGAGAGGGTGAGTACCACGGGCTCCCAGTTCGGGTGGCCGGCGGCAAGGATGTGGAGGGCCGTGCGATATTCCATCGCCGCGCGGTTGGCGCGCTCGACCTGATCGCCGTCGGCCTTATTGACGGCGACGATGTCGGCGAGCTCGAGCAGGCCGCGCTTGATGCCTTGTAGCTCGTCGCCTGCGCCCGGGATCGCCACCACGACGAAGACATCGACCATGTGAGCGACGGCGGTCTCAGATTGGCCGACGCCAACCGTCTCGACCAGAACCACGTCGTGGCCGGCGGCCTCGGCCAGCGCGATGGTCTCCCGCGTGGACTTGGTGACGCCGCCAAGACTCTCACCGGAAGGCGAAGGGCGGATGAAGGCGCGCGTATCGGCGGCGAGCCTGCCCATCCGGGTCTTGTCGCCGAGGATGGATCCTCCGCTTCTTGATGAGGTCGGGTCCACGGCAAGGACGGCGACCTTGTGACCCTGGGAGACGAGATTCAGTCCAAGCTGATCAATCAGGGTCGATTTGCCGGCGCCGGGAACTCCGCTAATGCCGACCCTGATGGATTTGCCGGTGTGGGGCAGCAGTCGATCGAGCAGAGCTTGTGCGCGCGCCTGATCCTCCGGCCTGGCGCTTTCGACAAGGGTGATGGCGCGGGCAAGCGCCACCCGGTCGCCGGCGCGGATGGCCTTGGCGGTGCGCTCGTCGTCTTTCTTCGATGTGGCCTTGCCGGGCATGGGATGCGGCGTAGGGGCAATTCTGGCCAAGCGCAAGATGGATGTGGGGCCGGGAGTTTCTGAGCCCCAACCTTTGGACAGGGCAGGAAAAGGCCCCGCCACACGGGCGGGGCCGACCTATTGCACCCTCTACTCTGTCACAGATCCGGTGCCTTTTTTGTGTCGATCTCTCAGCTTAGGGCACGGACTGGGATTGCATTGATGATAATGGCTCCACTGCGATACATGCGCGAGCTGAAAAGTCCCCTGTGGTTCGGTGGACCTATCGCCGGCTTCAGACACGCCAACAAGTACCATCGCTGTCAGCATCATCATGCTCGTCTTCAACATGGGTGTTCTCCTTCGGAGTTTGCTTCGGTGACATTGTTGGTCGCAGCCGGACCAAAAAAGGTTCATCGAAAGTTGGAACTTGAGAATCCTTACGGGAGAACGCTGGCCGACTTTCGCCGGAGCGGCGCGCAAGAAGCCACCAATCGCGCGCACAAATCTCTTGGGCGGTCGCTGAGCCAACCCTGGGAGATGTGACAGTTTTCTAACGCAAGCTGGAGGGGCCCGAGGCTATTCGGCGGCAGCTTGCGACTTCGCCTCGGCGCCGAGCTTCTTGAGAAGGTCGATGGCGGCTTCGGCGATGGGGGTGCCCGGTCCGAAGATGGCCTTGGCACCGGCCTCGTGGAGCGCGGGGTAATCTTGCGGCGGGATCACGCCGCCGACCACGATCATGATATCGCCGCGACCTTCCGCCTCGAGCGCCTCGCGCAAAGCAGGCACCAAGGTCAGGTGACCGGCGGCAAGCGACGACACGCCGACGATATGCACATCGTTCTCGACTGCCTGGCGGGCGGCTTCCTCCGGCGTCTGGAACAGAGGGCCGATATCCACGTCGAAGCCGAGATCGGCGAACGCGCTCGCGATCACCTTCTGCCCACGGTCGTGCCCATCCTGGCCCATCTTGGCGACCAGAATGCGGGGCCTCCGCCCATGCTCGGTCTCGAAAGAGTCGATGAGCTCTTTGATGCGGTTCATGCTTCCGTCCATGCGACCCATCTCCGCCCGGTAGACCCCGGTGATCGCCGAAACCTCCGCCCGGTGGCGGCCATACACCTTCTCCAGAGCATAAGAGATTTCGCCGACCGTTGCCTTAACGCGCGCAGCCTGGACGGCGCCTTCAAGGAGGTTGCCGGTCCCTGTCTCGGCATAACGGGTGAGCGCGTCAAGAGCCTGTTGGACCTCGGCGTCGTTGCGCTCCGCCTTGAGGCGCGCGAGCTTGTCGAACTGCTGGCGCCTGACCGCCCGGTTGTCCACTTTCAGAATCGCGATTTCGGCGTCGGAGTCGGACCGATATTTGTTCACGCCGACGATGGTCTGCCGGCCTGAGTCGATGCGGCCCTGGGTGGAGGTGGCGGCCTGCTCGATCATGCGCTTGGGGATGCCAGCCTCGATGGCCCGTGCCATGCCGCCGAATTTCTCGACCTCCTCGATGTGCTTCAGCGCGCGGGCGGCGAGATCGTAGGTGAGGCGCTCGACATAGAAGCTGCCCCCCCACGGGTCGATGATGCGGGTGGTGCCGCTTTCCTGTTGCAGCATGAGCTGGGTGTTGCGGGCGATGCGCGCCGAGAAATCGGTCGGCAGCGCAAGGGCCTCGTCGAGCGCGTTGGTGTGCAGCGACTGGGTATGGCCTTGAGTGGCCGCCATGGCCTCGACGCAAGTGCGCACGACGTTGTTGAATACGTCCTGCGCGGCGAGGCTCCAACCGCTCGTCTGGCAATGCGTCCTGAGCGCAAGCGAACGCGGGTCCTTCGGCTTGAACTCCTCCTTGATCAGCTTCGCCCAGAGCAGGCGCGCGGCGCGCATCTTGGCGATCTCCATGAAGAAATTCATGCCGATCGCCCAGAAGAAGGAGAGCCGCGGCGCAAACGCATCGATATCGAGTCCGGCGGCCACGCCCGCGCGCACATATTCGACGCCGTCGGCAAGCGTGTAGGCGAGCTCGAGATCGGCGGTCGCTCCCGCCTCCTGCATGTGATAGCCGGAAATCGAGATCGAATTGAACTTCGGCATGTTCTTCGAGGTGTAGGCGAAGATGTCGGAGACGATGCGCATCGAGGGTGCGGGCGGATAGATATAGGTGTTGCGCACCATGAACTCTTTGAGGATGTCGTTCTGGATCGTGCCCGACAGCTCAGCGGGCGGCACGCCCTGTTCCTCGGCGGCGACGATGAAGAGCGCGAGCACCGGCAGCACCGCGCCGTTCATGGTCATGGAGACGGAGACCCGGTCGAGGGGGATATGGTCGAACAGGGTGCGCATGTCATAGATGGAATCGATGGCGACGCCCGCCATGCCGACATCGCCGGTCACGCGCGGATGGTCCGAATCGTAGCCGCGATGGGTGGCGAGATCGAAGGCGATGGAGACGCCCTGCTGGCCGGCGGCGAGGTTCCGCCGGTAGAAGGCGTTGGAATCCTCGGCGGTGGAGAAGCCGGAATATTGGCGGACGGTCCAGGGCCGCTGCAGATACATGGTCGGGTAGGGGCCGCGCAGATATGGCGGCACGCCCGGCATCCCGTCGAGGAAGTCGAGGCTCGCAAGATCGCTCGGCCCGTAGGCCGGCTTGACCGCGATGCCCTCCGGCGTCTGCCAGGCGGGCGCTGCCGCGGGCGCGGCGCTGCCGCCGTTCCGTTTGTCGAACGTCACCTCGGCAAATGAGGGTATGCGCGTCATCTTCGGTCAGATCTCGTCATAGGCACCGTTGAGAATTTCAAGCGTATCACAGCCCGGGTGAAGGAAGGTGCTAACGCCCGCCTTTTCCAGCGCGGCCGGGTTGGCGCCGGGCTTACCTGTGAGGTAAACGCGAAGTGCGCCGGCTTCAGTCAGCACCTTCGCGGCGTCGACGGCCTCGCGCTCATAGATTTTGTCGGAGGAGCAGAGGCAGGCGAGCTTTGCGCCGGATTCTTTGAATCGTTTCGCGAGGTTGTCGCCCTTTCCTTCCACGGCCTCGATGCCGCCAGACTCGAACAGGCTCTTGGCGAAACTCGCCCGCGCGTTGAAATCGGCAGCGCGCCCGAGGCAAGCGAGGAAGATCTTGGGCCGCATCCCATGTTGGGCGAGATGAGCGTCGCTCCGGTCGCGCAAGCGTTCGAACGGCTCGGCCAGCCTGATCGGGGCGAGCGCCTCCGTGGTCGCGGATACGGGCACCAGTCGCGATTGCGCCAGCACGGCCACCGGATCCTCGGCGAGATCGGGGAAGTCGCTGGTACCGATCATCAACTCTTTACGACACGCGACATTGACCTCGCGCTCGGACCGCACCCTGGCCACGGCCCGCTGGATCGATCCCGCTTCTAAAGCCTTGGCCGCGCCACCCGTCTGCTCGATCTCCTGAAACAGCTTCCAGGCCGCCGTGCAGAGCGCATCGGTGAGCGCCTCGATGGCGCCCGAACCCGCCGCAGGATCGGCGACGCGATGGATATTTGCCTCTTCGAGCAGGATCGTCTGCGTGTTGCGGGCAATGCGGCGGGCAAACGCGTCGGGCAGCCCGAGTGCCGTGCTGAACGGCAGTACCGTCACCGCATCGGCGCCGCCGACGGCGGCGCCGAGCGCCGCAATAGTGCCGCGCACGATGTTCCCCTGCGGGTCGCGCTTCGTCATCATGCGCCACGCTGTCTCGGCGGCGACGAAGATCGGGCGCGGCGCGAGCCCGCAAGCCTCCTCGATGCGCGCCCAGAGCTTTCTGACTGCGCGGAACTTGGCAATGGTGAGTAATTGATTCTGGTCGGCGGCGAGGCGGAAGTAGATAAAGCCCCGTGCATCGTCGAGCTTGATGCCGCCTTGCTCTAAGGCGCGGAGATAGGCGACGGCGGCGGCGAGCGCGAAAGCGAGCTCCTGCGCCTCGGAGCCGCCCGAGGCATGGACCACTCTGCCGTCGGCGACGGCGAAGGGGCCGGTGAAGCCCTCGGCGGCAGCATTGACGATCACCCCCGCAAAGTTCCGGGCGATGTCCGGCCATGGCTTCGGGCTCTCCCCAGTCACAGCGATCGCGCCTAAGGGATTAAAGCCGAAACGGATGTTCACAGCTTGCGGTACAAGCTCGCGCGCCTTGACCAGCGTGGCGAGAAGCCCCGCCGCGTCTCTGGACGAACGACTGAGGTCGAGATCGATGGCGATGCCGGCATCGAGATGGACGTTGTCCAGCGCCTCGCTGATCGCGGCCCCGGTGGCCGGAAGGGCAGAGCCGTAATCGCCGATGGCGCCTTGGAACACGAGCACGAGACCGCCCGCGCCATTGTTAAGATCGTCGAGGAGTTGCGCGTTGGCGGCCTTAGGATCGGGAAGATCGATCCGCTGCATGACGGCCCATGGCGTGCCCGGGACGCGTCCCTCGATGCGGCATTCCGCTTGCGCGCGCGGATAGAGCGGCTCGATGGCGATGCCGTCATAGGTCTTGGACCGGAGCGAGGCAAAGGGCGCGCCCTTCAGCGCCTCTGCGACGAGCGCCTTCCACGCCTCCTCGTCGGAGGGCGGGAAGTCACGGGCCAAGGAGCGTTCCATCATTGTCGTCAAGCTCTAAGCGGGGCTTAAGCCCCTCCTAGCATGAAGGAGAAGCGGCGCGGAAGCCGTGCGGGGTCAAGAACCTCGGGCACGTGCCCAGGCCGTCTTTGCGGCCAATCATGGGAGAAGCTAAAGTGCGGGGCAGAATCGAGGAGGAAGGCGATGGCGAAGCGCAAGGCAGCGCCCAAAGAAGACGCAGGTCCGGGCGAGGCGGCCGCCGAGGCTCCCATCAACAGCGTCTTTATCGGGAAGAGCGTCAGGCCTGAGTATATTCTGCTCCGGCTGGCCAATCGCCACGGCCTGATCACCGGCGCTACCGGCACCGGCAAGACCGTCACGCTGCAAGGCTTGGCGGAAGGGTTCTCCGACCAGGGCGTTCCGGTGTTCTGCGCCGACGTGAAGGGCGATCTGTCCGGCGTGGCCGAGGAGGGGGAGCCCAAGTCCTGGATCGAGGCGCGCGCCGAAGAGATTGGCTACAAGGTCGAGTATCGCGCCTACCCGGTGATCTTCTGGGACCTGTTCGGCAAGCAGGGCCATCCGATCCGCACCACGATTTCGGAAATGGGCCCACTCCTGCTTTCGCGCCTCATGGATCTGAACGACACGCAAGAGGGCGTGCTCAATATCGCTTTCAAGATCGCCGACGACGAGAAGCTGCCGCTCCTCGATCTCAAGGACTTGCAGTCGCTGCTTGAGAATCTAGCCGTGCGCGACGACCTCACCACGAAATACGGGAACGTCGCCAAGGCCACGGTCGGCTCGATCCAGCGCTCGCTGCTCGTGCTCGAGCAGCAGGGCGCCGGTCATTTCTTCGGCGAGCCGGCACTGAAGATCCAAGATTTGATGCGTACTGGGCGCGACGGACGCGGCTATATCAGCGTGCTCGCCGCCGAGAGGCTGATGGAGTCGCCTCGCCTCTACGCGACTTTCCTCCTGTTCCTGCTGTCGGAGCTGTTCGAGGAGATGCCCGAGGTGGGCGACCCGGAAAAGCCGAAGCTCGTGTTTTTCTTCGACGAGGCACATCTCCTGTTCAAGGACGCGCCCAAGGCGCTGCTGCAGAAGGTCGAGCAGGTGGTGCGGCTGATCCGGTCGAAGGGCGTCGGCGTCTATTTCGTCACGCAGAACCCGCTCGACATTCCCGACACGGTATCGCGCCAGCTCGGCAATCGTATCCAGCATGCCTTACGCGCCTTCACGCCGGCGGAGCAGAAAGCAGTGAGATCGGCGGCGCAGACCTTCCGCAAGAATCCGAAGATCGATACCGAGCAGGCCATCATGCAGCTCGGCATCGGCGAAGCGCTGGTCTCGTCGCTCGACCAGAAGGGCCAGCCGACCATGGTCGAGCGCACCCTGGTGAAGCCGCCGAATTCGCGGGTCGGTCCGATCAGCGATGCCGAGCGCAAGGCCGTAATGAGCGCGAGCCCGGTGCGCGGAGAGTATGACGAGGTCGAGGACCGCGAATCGGCCTACGAGATTCTGCAGAAGCGCACGGCAAAGCGCAGCGAGGCTGAGGCCGCGCAGGCCGAGGACGAGCCGGCGGAAAAGAAAAAGGCCGGGGCGGGCTCGCGCAGCGACAGTTTTTGGACCACGCTCGGCAAAACGATCATTCGCACCGGCGTGCCGATGGCGACGCGCGTGCTGGAGAATGCCATCAAGCGCGGCACGCTCGGCGGCATCAAGCGCGGCGGTGGGGGTGGCGGATTTACCGGACTCCGCTGAGGGTCCGCATCCCGCCCTGATATGCTACCAAGTCTGCCCCATGCTCACGCTTGACGGCATCACCCTCCGCCTGGGCGGCACTCTCGTACTCGATCGGGCGTCGGCATCTTTGCCGCCGAAAGCCCGCGTCGGGCTGGTCGGCCGCAACGGTGCCGGAAAATCAACGCTGCTGAAGGTCATCGCCGGGCTCTATGAGGCCGACGGCGGAACTTTTGAGGCGCCATCCGGCACTCGCATCGGCTATCTCGCCCAGGAAGCTCCGGGTGGTGCGGCGACGCCGTTCGAGACCGTTCTCGCCGCAGCCGTGGAGCGCGCGCGGTTGCTGGCGGAAGCCGAGCACGCCAACGATCCCCACCGTGTTGGCGAGATTCACGAGCGGCTCAACGCGATCGATGCACATACGGCGCCGGCGCGCGCGTCCCGCATTCTCGCCGGTCTTGGTTTCTCGGAGGAGGCGCAACATCAACCGCTCGACAGCTTCTCCGGCGGCTGGCGTATGCGGGTGGCGCTGGCCGCGCTGCTGTTCTCCGAGCCCGAGCTGCTGCTGCTCGACGAGCCGTCAAACCATCTCGATCTCGAAGCCGCGGTGTGGCTCGAGTCGTTCCTCAGGAGCTATCGCGGCAGTCTCATCGTAGTCAGTCACGAACGCGATTTCCTGAACAACGTCGCCGATTACATTCTCCATCTCGAGCGCGGCGCGGTGACGCTCTATCCCGGCAACTACGATGCTTTCGCGCGACAGCGGCGCGATCGCCAGATGCAAATCGAAGCGCTGCGTAGCCAACAAGAGGCGAAGGCCAAGAAGCTACAGGCCTATGTCGATCGCTGGCGCTACAAGGCGCACACGGCGCGCCAGGCGCAAAGCCGGCTCAAGGCGCTGGCGGCGATGGAGCCGATCGAGGCGGCCATGCGTGACGCCTCCGTGGTGTTCGACTTTCCAAGCCCCAAGGAGTTGCGCCCCCCGCTGGTCGTGTTGGACGACGTTGCGGTCGGATATGTTCCGGGCGCGCGAGTGCTGTCGCGACTCGATTTGCGTATCGATCCGGACGACCGCGTCGCGCTGTTGGGCCGCAACGGCAATGGCAAGACAACCTTGGCGCGCCTGCTGGCAGGCCAGTTGCAGCCGATGGGCGGCTCTCTCGTCGCATCCGGTAAATTGCGGGTCGGCTATTTCGCCCAGCATCAAATCGAGGAACTGGTTGCCGACGAGACCCCGCTCCAACACATGGAGCGCCTGTTGCCCGAGGCGAAGCCGGGCGAGGTCCGCGCGCAGCTCGGCCGCTTCGGATTTTCGGGCGACAAGGCGAATGTCGAGGTGCGCCAGCTCTCAGGCGGCGAGCGGGCGCGGTTGTCGCTCGCGCTCATTACCAGAGACGCGCCGCATATTCTGATCCTCGACGAGCCGACCAACCATCTCGACATCGAGGCGCGCGACGCGCTGGTCGAGGCGCTCAGCGAGTTTGGCGGGGCGGTGGTCGTGGTTAGCCATGACCGGCATCTTCTCGGGCTGATCGCCGATCGGCTCATATTGGTCGACGAGGGGACAGCGAGAGCGTTTGACGGCAGTCTCGATGATTATCGCGACATGGTGCTTGCGTCCCGCCAGGGCCGCGGGGCGGGCGCCCAGAGGTCCGGCAAAGAAGGCAACCGAAAGGCCGACCGGCGCATGTCGGCTGAGGCACGCGAGCGCAGCAGAGCCTTGCGTAAGCAAGCTTCGCAAGCAGAGGCCGAGCTGAACCGGCTGTGGAAGCGGCGCGCGGAGATCGACCAGATGCTGTCCGCTCCGCAATCCAATGGTGGGCCGTCCGTCGGTGAGCTGATGAAGACGCGCGCCGAGATCGAGCGTCACCTCGCCACCGCCGAGCATCGCTGGCTCGAGGCGAGCGAGGCCGCGGAACGCGCTCGCGTTGAGAGCGCGCCGCGAGGATAATGGCGGGGATAAGCGAACCGCTGCTTCACCCCGGCTCCGAGGCCCAAGCGAAAGGCGGTGGCAAACCGGCGGCCGACTTTGCGCAATTGACGGCAGTTTGCCGGGCGATTCCCCGCTATTTGGGGGCGAGCGCGAACATCTCCTCGACATGAGCCCAGTTGATGAGATTGTCGAACCAGGCTTCGAGATATTTGGGCCGCTCGTTGCGATAGTCGATGTAATAGGAGTGCTCCCACACATCGCAGCCGAGCAGCGGCCAGCCGCCATGGACGAGCGGGTTCTCGCCGTTGGGGGTCTTGGTCACTGCGAGCTTGCCGTCTTTCAGGGAAAGCCAGGCCCAGCCCGAGCCGAACTGGGTCTTGCCGGCCTCGATGAAGTCGTTGCGGAACTTGTCGAAGCCGCCGAGATCGCGGTCGATCAGGGCGAGCACCGAGCCTGGGACCTTCTTGCCGCCGCCGCCCTTCTTCATCCACGGCCAGAACTGGATGTGGTTGAAGTCCTGGGCGGCATTGTTGAAGACCCCGGCATTCTTGCCGAAGCTTGCCTTGACGATCTCCTCCAGGCTCTTGCCTTCGAAGCCGGAGCCGGGCAGCAGCTTGTTCAAATTGTCCACATAGGCCTTGTGGTGCTTGTCGTGATGATAGTGGAGCGTCTCGGCCGACATATAGGGCTGAAGCGCTTCATAGTCGTAAGGGAGGGGAGGGAGTTCGAAGGCCACGGCAGTACTCCGCCAGATCAGAGGTGGGGAAAGTCTGCCGAAAGCTAAAGGTTCCCTTGAAGGGAGGCAAGCCAAGCCTCTGAAACCAGATTCATATTGGAGATAAGGGTGGGCGCGGAGCCCCTGAACTCCGCGCCCGGTGCCGAGGAAGGTTCGCTTACATCAGTACAGGGATCTGACGCTTTCGACTTTGCGTGAGACCACCTGAACCGAGGATGAACCGAGGATGCAGGATTGCTTCAGGATCCGGCGGAGGCTTCCGTCACTTGATGAGGGCCTGCAGCTCCTTGAATTCTGGCGTGCCGGCGCGCTCCAGCCATTCGAACAGGACCATCTCGCTGTCGACAACGTCAGCGCCCGCCTTCAACAGGCGGGTCATGGCGAGCTTGCGGCTCACCTTGGAGCGCGAGCCGATGGCGTCGGCGACAACGAAGGCTTCGAAGCCCTGCGCCTCAAGATCGATCGCGGTCTGAAGCACGCAAACATGGGCTTCAATGCCTCCGATCACGACCTGGGGACGGCCTTGCCGGCGAAGCTCGTGCAACCTCTCGCGCAAAGGCTCGCTCCGCAAGCAGGAGAATTCGACCTTGTCGACGACGAAGCCGGCATTGGCGAAGGCCTCGCGGATCGGATCGACCGTCGGGCCCAGCCCTTGCGGATATTGTTCAGAGAGGGTGATGGGGACGCCGAGCATGCGGGCCGCGCGCACCAGCCGGACGCAACGCTCTACGACGCGGTCCTTGCCGGAGATCGCATCCAGCAGCTTGTCCTGGACGTCGACAATGAGCAGCTGGGACTTTTCGCGGGTGATCAGCATGGCAAGTGTAATGTGGCGGGATTCGCGCCTACGGCAAAGCCTCGCGATGACCGGTTTGGCGGCGTTATGCCGTCCCTGCCGCGGAGGTCACCCTGAGAGCAAAGGCGTAGGCCAGCGCGACGTCTTTCAGCCGTTCGAAGCGGCCAGACGCACCGGCATGGCCGGCCTCCATATTGGTGCGCAGCAGAATGAGCTCCTGGCCGGTGGCGAGCGCGCGGAGCTTTGCCACCCATTTGGCCGGCTCCCAATAGGTGACGCGGGGGTCGGTGAGGCCGGCCAGCGCGAGAATATGCGGATAGTTCATCGCGCGCACATTGTCGTAGGGGGAATAGGCGGCGATGGTCCGATAGTCGGCTTCGCTCTCGGTCGGGTTTCCCCATTCGGGCCATTCGGGCGGGGTGAGCGGCAAGCTCACGTCAAGCATGGTGGTGAGCACGTCAACGAACGGCACTTCGGCAATGATGCCTAGGAAAAGGTCGGGCGCCATATTGGCGACGGCGCCCACCAGCATGCCCCCGGCGCTGCCGCCATGAGCGACAATGCGGCCGCGTGAGGTGAACCCTTGCTCGGCGAGGAATTCACCAGCGGCGACAAAGTCGCTGAAGCTGTTCATCTTCTTCTCGCGCTTGCCACTCTTGTACCAGCGGTCACCCTTGTCCTTGCCGCCGCGCACATGGGCGATGGCGTAGACGAATCCTCGATCGACGAGGCTGAGCGCGTTGGTGGAGAAGCCGGCCGGAATCGACAAGCCATAGGCGCCGTAGCCGTAAAGGAGGAGGGGGGCGCTGCCGTCGAGCGGCGTTTCTTTGCGGTAGAGCAGGGACACCGGCACCGTCTCGCCGTCCTTCGCGGGCGCCATCACGCGGCGCGTGACATAAAGAGAAGGATTATGGCCGATCGGAATTTCCTGAGTCTTGCGAAGTTCCCGCGCGCGCGTCTTCATATTGTAGTCAAACACCTGCGCCGGCGTCGTCATCGAGGAGTAGGTGAAACGCAAAGTCGGCGTGTCGTATTCGTAGCCGGGCGAAATGCCGAGCGCATAGGCCTCCTCGTCGAAGGCAATCTCATGCTCCTCGCCATCGGCGAAGCGGCGCACCACGATGCGCGGCAGTCCATTCTCGCGCTCGAGCCGCACCAGATAATCCTTGTAGGCCACGACATCGAGAATGAGTCGGCCGGGCTTGTGCGGCTCGATTTCGCGCCAATGCTCGCGGCCAGGATTGTCGGCCGGCGCCGCAACGATGCGGTAATCCTCGGCGCCCTCGGAATTGGTCAGGATGATGAGCTGACCGTCGTGATGGTCCACGGAATAGTCGTGCTCGGCCTCGTGCGGCGCGATCAGACGGGGAGCCGCGGAAGGATCGGCGGCATCGATCAGGCTGATCTCTGCCGTCTCATGGTCGTGGACGCTGAGCAGAAGGAAGCGCCGATCCTGGGTCGCGTCGAGGCCGAGGAAATAACCCGGGTCGTCTTGCTCGTGGATCAGGGCGTCGGCCGTGTCCGCGCCGATCTGGTGGCGCAGCACGCGACGCGGGCGGTGCTCATTGTCGAGCCAGATATAGAGCAGGTTCCGGCTGTCGGCGGCCCATTCGAGCGCGCCGTTACTGTCGGCGATGCGGGAATCGACCAGAACGCCGGTGCCGGCCTCGATGATTTTGACCGTGTAGAGCTCCGAGCCCTTGGTATCGACAGCATAAGCGACCAGGCTGTGGTCGGGGCTGTGGGTGACGCTGGCGATGCGGAAATAGGCATGGGGCTTGGCCAGCGCATTGCCGTCGAGGAGAATCTGCTCCTCCCCGCCGTCCCTGGCCTTTCGACAGAAGAGCGGATGCTGGCCGCCGATGACGAAGCGCGTGTAGTAGGCGAAGGCCCCATCGGGAGCAGGGACGCCGACATCGTCCTCCTTGATGCGGCCCTTCATCTCGGCGAAGAGCGCTTCTTGGGGCGGCTCGGTGCCGGCCATGATCGCCTTGGTGTAAGCGTTTTCGGCTTCGAGATAGGACCTGATCTCGGGCTCAAGCAGAGCGGGATCGCGCATCACCGCCTGCCAGTTGGAAGAGCGGAGCCAAGCATAGTCGTCCACGCGCGCGATGCCGTGGTGGCGCGAGGTCAGGGGACGGCGGGCGGCGCGGGGAGGCCGCGCGCGAGAGGGCTTTTCACTCATGCGTTAAGGCTTATGCGCCGCTCTTGCCGCCGTGCTCGTCGGGATCGAGTTCTAAGGCTACGCCATTAATGCAATAGCGCGCCCCGGTCGGCTCAGGTCCGTCGGGGAACACATGGCCGAGATGAGCTTCGCATTTGGCGCAACGGACTTCAGTGCGGCGCATGAAGAACTTGCGATCTTCATGCTCGCTCACCGCCTCTTTCCCTGCCGGAGCGTAGAAACTAGGCCAGCCTGTGCCTGAGTCGTATTTCGTGTCAGAGCTGAAAAGCGGCGCTCCACAGCTGACGCACCGGTACATCCCTGCGCGCTTTTCCTGGTGGTAAGGATGGCTAAAGGCGCGCTCGGTACCGTGCTCGCGGGTAACGTGGAACTGCTCAGGCGTAAGCTTGGCGCGCCACTCGGCCTTCGAGAGCGCGATCTTGCCCTCATCACTTTTTGCAACTTTGTCAGCTTTGCTCATCGATGGAACACTTTCGGGCTCGTGTGCATTTATTCGACCGCAATATAAGCATCAGGAATGCCCTGCCGAAGAGTTTTGGCCGTCGACTCACGCAGGCTTGATTCCCGATAAAGTTGCATTCTTTAGATCGCGACGGTCGAGTTGGGGAAATGACATAATCGCTACCAGTCAAACTTAAGCAGGGGTGGGAGCCGGGTTGGGTAAACGAAAGTCTCCCCTTCATTTATCATATTCCTTAAGCCCCCAGTCTTCATTAGAAGAGGCGCATTGCGGTTTCATGGAAAGATGCCTATAGGGGGGAGATCAGCTTGGCTTGTCGGCGTCCATCACATTCTCTAGTTGAGAAACATTGTAACTTCACGTCACAAAAACGGCGTAATCTGGTGACTCAAGAGTCATGTGGGCCTGGGAGATGCGCAAGCACCCGCAGAATCGGGCGGTGTGCTTGGTAGGACCGGGGTTTAGCCAGGATCAAGGAGCCACTTCATGGAAGCGAATCTGGAGAAGAACGAACTCGTTGAACTCACCGCTGAGATTGTCTCGGCTTATGTCAGCAACAACACAGTTGTCGCGACAGACCTTCCTGGCGTCATCCACAATGTGTTTGACGCGCTGAGCAAAGCCTCGAGCGCCTCGGGTCAACCTGCCAGGGAGGAGTTGAAGCCGGCGATTGCGGTGAAGAAATCGGTCACGCCCGAGTACATCATCTGCCTCGAGGACGGGAAGAAGTTCAAGTCGCTGAAGCGCCATCTGCGCACGCATTACGACCTGTCGCCTGAGGAATACCGCGAGAAATGGGGTCTCCCGCACGACTATCCGATGGTTGCGCCGAACTACGCGGCAGCCCGTTCCGACCTCGCCAAACGCATGGGTCTCGGACAGCGGCGCCGATAAACGCTTGGCGAATCGGCGGGAGGTTGCCGGCAAGTGGTGCGGCGAGCGCACGCTACGCTCCAGCCGATCGCCGTCCCCAGATCGGGTAGCTGCCTTAAGTGTTACCACAAGCCTTTGTGATTCTTGATGAATCCGGCTTTCCTCGCTTGCATGTCGCGGTCGAACTCCACATAGTCGAACAAAGACGAGCGATTCGCGGGCCCTTCAGGAGCTTGCGACAGGGGGATAAAAATGCTGTTCGGACGCGCCTTTCGAGCCCAGCTCGTGATGCAGGGACAGCGTGAGTTATTCGATTATTGGCTTCAGTCGGCGGGCGCGCGGCGCATGCCCGCCAGATCCGATCTTGATCCTCTCAAGGTCCCGCGACTCCTTCCCTCTATCGGCCTGATCGATCTCCGGGACGGATTGGACGACGCCTCCTTCAGACTGGCAGGAACTCAGCTCCGCGATATCTATGGGCAGGAGATCACAGGCAAGCGCGCGGGCGAGGTGTTTTCCGGCGAGCAAGCCGACTATTGGCGCCGCATTCATGCCCGCGTGATGGAGAATGGGTTCCCGCTTCATGGCGTGGTACGGGGGCCCGCAAAGGACCGGGACCATGTCGTGTTGTTCTGGTTGAGGTTGCCTCTCTCGGAGGATGGCGGCCGGGTCGATCGAATCCTCTGTTACGACGTGGCCGGTCCCACGGAGAGCGGTCGCGCGCTCACCGAGCGTGCGCTCCTGTGCTATCCCCGCATTCACTCGCAATCGAAGTCGTTGCCGCGGCGGGTGCAATTCGGCTGAGCCTCGAGCCGGTCGAGGCCGGCGAGTTCTCCCTTATAGGCACTCAACAAACCGAGATGCCGGTTCAGGTCATAGCTCCAATGGCCTGACAGCGCGCGCCGGCGTTCGGCTCTAAGTGCGCTACGAAGTTTCGCCAGCATGTGGCGGCGCCCCTCGGGGCTGTCGTCGTCGAGCTCGTGCGGCCACAGTGCGATCAGCTTCGGTAGGTCCCGCGCTCTCTTGTAGGCGACCGCCCCCGCCTTGGCCATCGGGCCGAAGATGCGCCTCGCCGGGGAGCGTTGGCGCGCTCGGCGTGTGTATCTCTCGCTCCGGCGCTGCGTCCTTTGCATTGGCCGCCTCCTTTGGTGAGGCGTCATGATGCGCGCGTCTGGAGCGCTGGGGACTGAGCGGGGGCAGGAAGACCTTATCCCCGCGAGCTTCCTTCCGGCTAACATGTGATAGGACTAAATTCCTACCACGGAAGGAGTGCACGGCGATGGGTTCAGTTCGGTCACTCGAGGGTCGTTGCGCAGTAAAGGGGCTGAGAGCCCGCTTAGGCGGGGTCAGGCCTCAACTCCGGCCGGTCATCGATCCCGCCGTCGCGGCGGTGTTCGAGGTAGGCATCGGCGAGTTGCGAACGTCGACGCGAGGCTCGCCAAGGACAGCCTTCGCCCGCCAAGTGGCGATGTACCTAGCTCATGTCGTCTGCGGCCTCAGCTTTACCGAAGTCGGCACGTTGTTCGCCCGCGACCGGACGACGGTGGCGCATGCCTGCAGCGTGGTCGAGGACCGGCGCGATGATCCTGAACTGGATGGAAGGCTCGAGCATTTGGAACGCGCTGTCGCCGCGCTCATCGATGCGCTGTTCTCGCGGCGAGGCTAGACGATGGGGCGGGTCAAGACGCCGGCACATCGAGGGCACGGTGAGCTCGGCCGCGAAGCGCGCCTTCTCGAAGATCGCCGGTCCGATGACGAGGGTGACGCCTTCAGAGGGCAGCACCAGCTGCGCACAGTAAGCGATAGGGAGGTCGACGGCGTGCGCCGCAGTGTCCTCGTAAATGAAGCCGAAAGTCCACTCGGCTGGCTCAAGAGCCGGAAGGATCGGAACGGCAGGCCTTTGATCACCGATGATCAATACCAGGCAGGCGAACGCTTGCGCGCCGATTACTGGTTCGCCCATCTCAGCCCCCGCGTGACCTCGACCTGGTCGGCGCTCGCACCCTCGGAGCGTTCTCGCCGAGCGCCGCCGTCAAATGCTGCGGAGCTCCGTGACGAGGTCATCGCCGCGAAGGAACGGGTGATGCGGGCGCTCATGGCCGTAGGTCCAGAAGTCGCCGGCGTGCTGGTCGATATCTGTTGCGAGCTGAAAGGCCTCGAAGACGCTGAGAAAGAGAACGGTTGGCCGCAGCGGGCGGGCAAGGTCGTTCTGCAGATCGCCTTGACACGGCTCGCCAAGCATTACGGGCTGATCAAAGACGACAAGCAGAAGCCGGCGCGACGCGGCTTTCGTCATTGGGGAAGCGAGGACTATCGGCCCACGCTCGACGCGTGGAAGAAGGACCCGAGCGGGGAGCGCGAGTCGTGAGCAGGATTGTCTAGTGCAAAGTGCGCTGGCTAAGGACCGTCTCGGCGTCGGCTCTGATCCGCTTCACCATGGCCATGAGCCCGTTCGATCGCTGCGGCGTCAGATGGGCGTTGAGATGCAACTGCTCGAGCCTTTGGCCGGCATCGATGCGCGCGATCTCCTCGGCGGTCTTGCCCGAGTAGAGGGCGAAGAGGATCGCGATCAGCCCGCGGACAATATGGGCGTCGCTGTCGCCGATGAAGGTCAGGCGGGGGACGCCTCCGCTCCGGTCGATACGCGTCGAAAGCCAGACCTGGCTGACGCAGCCTTGCACCTTGTTGGTGGCGGAGTGCTCCTCCTCGGGCAACGGCTCCAGTCTCCGGCCGAGCTCGATCACGTAGCGGTAGCGGTCCTCCCAGTCGTCGAGCAGCTCGAAGTCGGCGAGGATCTCCTCGAAGCCCAAAGCCCCGCGCGTCTCATTTAGCGTGTCCATGAGATCAATATAGGCAGGAATGACGGGGGCTGCGACCGGCTTCCACGGTAAAGTTGGGGCGCGCAGATTGGGAGGGAAAGGGCAGAAACCGTCCCAATTGCGCGCCCTTGGCAGGCGGGGGGCTGCCAAAACCTTAGCCGCCGAGCGTTTGCCGGCGAAATCGTTCTGAAAGAGCGCCGCTTAGGTCCCGGCCGGCCCCGACCAGGCTTCCTCGCGGTCCTCTGGATTGAGCGTGTCCTGCGAGCCGCTCATGTCGAAGCTCGCCGGCTCGAACAGGGCGCTGGCCTCGGGGCTGCGCGTGTCCTGATCCTCACTCGGTGAATCCTGATCGTCGGCTCCGGTCCGGTTGTTGATGAGATCCATCAGCATGCGCGCGCCAAACTGCGCCTTCTGCACGAACACACTGAACGCGTCCTTGCCCCTGGCGCAGGTCTCCGGATTGCGGTCGCAGAACGTCGCAACGTCTTGCACCGCCGCCTGCGCGGTCCCGTAGACCTCGCTGCGCTGCTGCTGGTCGGTCGGAAGCAGCAGAACGATGATCATTAGCCAGAAGGCCGTCCTGATAAGGAACAGCATTGCCTTGCCCCTCTCCTGTTGAAACTTGCGGCTTTTTCGCCGCTATCATTCCCCTTACGACGCGCAATATAGCGCAAAGAAAATAAGGGAGTTTCACTGCAATCAATAAAGTTTGAATCGAAAATTCCGATCGATTTTGTAGAGCGCAAGATTAGACTTTTGCTAATACTTGATGACAATTCATTGGAGAATTGTCTCAAATTTTAGAGAATTCGTGAGCCTCGGGCCGGCGTCTCGGCATGATCGCCGCGGTCAGCATGGCGGGGGCTTGCGCCGCGCGCTTTAAGCTTCCTTAAGCGCGCACGACAATAATCCGGGCCAAGACAATCGGGGACGCAGCGGTGCTTGGCCCGCTCCGAGATGCGCGTGTTTGGTCGTGAAAGTGTGCGCGGGCTCTCAGCCTATTTCAGCTCGCTCGTGCACCATTCCGCTCGGGGCGACGCGCTGACCGCCGCCCGCCATCAATCCTTCATTGCTTCTCATCTCATCGGCGGCCTCATCGCGCTCTGCGTCTTTCCCGTTTATCTCGTGGTCAGCGGCAAGCCTTCGCTCCTCGCGGCTGCCGCTTTTCTCTGGCTTCTGTCCCCCATCGCCATTGCTATCTTTCTGTCGCGAACCGGCAGATTCGCCGCCGCCCATCTCGCCTCGGCGGCGAATTTCGCGGGTCTCGTCAGCTACTGCGCTTGGCTCACGGGGGGCCTCGGCTCGTGGCTCATCCCGTGGATGGTGGCAGTGCCATTGGAGGCTGCGCTCGCCACGGACCGGCGTATTGTCGCCTGGGCGGCGGGCGTTGCCGGGCTCGGTCTCGTGGCCCTCGCCGCGGCCCAATGGCTGGGCCAGATGCCGGCGCCGCCAACAATGCCGCTGTCGCCGATGCTGCTCGCCTTGATCGGCGCCATGAGCGCCATGGCCTATGCTGCGGCGCTGGCGGTGGTGGTTCAGCTCGTGTATCGGCGGTCGGAGGATGCGGTCCGGACCGGCGAAGAGCGTTACCGGCTGCTGGCTGAGAACGCGACCGACATGATCACCCGCCATGACGAAAAGGGCCGCGTTATCTTCGCCTCGTTCGCCGCACAGCAGCTCTTCGGCGAGCCGGCGCAAAAGATCGCCGGCGACGGGCTCTTCGAGCGCGTGCATGTGGCCGACCGGCCAGCCTACATGACGGCGTTGTCGCGCTCCCTTGCCAACGACGAGCCTATTGCGGTCGAGTTCAGAATACGCCGCGCCGGCCCAGCCGAAACGGCGCGCTATGTCTGGGTCGAGATGCGGTGCCGGCCGATGCAGGCCTCGGACGGCGGCGTCCTCGATCGAGCCGGCGTTGTCGCTATCACGCGCGACATTTCCGAGCGGAAGGCGCAGGAAGCCGAGATCCTGCGCACCCGCGACGAGGCCGAGAGCGCAAGCCGCGCCAAGACGCAGTTCCTCGCCAATATGAGCCATGAGCTGCGCACCCCGCTCAACGCCGTGATCGGCTTCTCCGAGATCATCAACCGCGAGCTTTTTGGCACGCTCGGCGAAGCGCGCTACCGCGACTATGCGCGGCTCATCCATGAAAGCGGCGAGCACCTGTTGAACGTCGTCAACGACATCCTCGATATGTCGAAGATCGAGGCAGGTAAGTTTGGGATCGTCAAGGAGCCATTCGACGTTGCTCCCCTAGTCAAGTCCTGCTGCGACATCATGCGGCACACGGCCGAGCAGCGGTCGTTGTCGCTCATCATGGATGTGGCGCCCGGCATTCCCGAGCTTCCGGCCGACAAGCGCGCCTGCAAGCAGATGCTGCTCAATGTGATCTCAAACGCCATCAAGTTCACCGACCCCGGCGGTTGGGTGCGTGTCTCGGCCCGGCTCGCCGACGGGAATGTCGAGTTCAGCGTCGCCGATAACGGCATCGGCATCGCCGAGCAAGATCTCCCCAAGCTCGGCAAGCCATTCGTGCAGGCGAACAACTCTTACGATCGCAGCTATGACGGTGCCGGTCTCGGATTGTCCGTGGTGAAGGGACTGGCACGACTCCATGGCGGCCGCCTCGCGCTGGCGAGCACTCTCGGAGAGGGGACCACAGCTACCATCGTCCTACCGCTCGAGGGCGCCGGCGAATCGGTCGAGGCGCCGCTGGAACGGCCTGCGGTCTCTGCGGCATAAGCCTGCAGGATTGCTGTGCCTAAGGGCCGTTTAACATCTCTTTAGTTTCGGACGCCAAGATGGCCAAGGGGAGGGGTAGGACACCTCTCGACCCCTGGGCACCCTTTGAGTTCACCGTAGCGATGGGCGTAGTGGCAGCGCGGCTCTTGTTCCTGGCCTTCATTGGCCTAACGGGAAGCATCATTTACAACGCGCTCTATTTGCAGGAGCTGCATGGCACTGCGGGCGTCACGGCGGCCTCACGGCAGGGATTCTCCACGCATGCGAGCCCTTCGTCCGTTGAAGTCGTGAAGCTCCCGCCGGTCAGCACGGATCTGCCTCCCTTGGAGGCGGAAGAGGGCGGAGCACAGCTTCTCGTCAGAGCCGTGCAACGCGAGCTCGCGGCGCGCGGTTTCGATGTCGGTCCTGAGGACGGCAAGCCGAGCGACAAGACACGTGCGGCTATCTCGGCCTTTGAGAAGGGCCACGGCCTCCCGGTGACCGGGGTCGCCACGGACGAGCTCTTGCGCCAAATCTTGCTCGGCGGCAGCGGGCAGCCGGCCGGCGCGACCGGATCGGTCGAGGGCGACACCGTCGCCGGCAAGGCCAAGGACGACCTTAACGTGAGGGCCGTGCAGCAAGTCCTCGCCGATCTCGGCTATGCGCCGGGACCGGTCGATGGCGCGTTGGGCGGCGCCACGACGCGTGCTATCAGTGCCTTTCAACGCGACCGCAAGATGGCCAAGACCGGGCGTATAACGCCTGAGCTGATGCGCGAGCTCAAACGCGTCACGGGACGCGACCTGACCAAGACGGCCGCGGGACACTGAGCTCTCGCGCGAAAGCCCGAGTTGCTATGCGCATCAAGAGCGAGATCTGGGTCAGGGCGTATCTCCGCCGCTGTCACGCCGAGGGCGTTCCCGTCGTGATCGTGCAGCGCGGGGATGAGGCTGCCGGCGCCATTTTCATTTGCGTCGACAGGCTCGACGGTACGGTCTCGCTCTATAGCCCAGCACCAGCAGGCCTGATGGAAAGCGAGACCGATCGGCGGTGGGTGAGCTGCTTCGGGTCTCGGCCCGTGAGCGAAGCCGAGGCAGATTTCTATCTCGCGCGCCAGCGCGGGTTCGACCCCGACCTTTGGATCATAGAGATCGAGGACAAAGCGGGGCGGCATTTTCTCGGCGATGCCGCGCTCAAGGATTGACGACCCTTAGGGGGCGGGCGGTTAGGGGTTCGTTAACCTTACCTGCGTCTTAATGCTGGTCAGGCGATATGGCGCCCGCGATTTAGGCGAGGCGCGAGCCACCCGTGGAGACCGAAAATGGGGATCATCCTTGAATTTCGCCGCAGCGAAGTGGCGGCAGTCCGGATCGCAAGGCCTGTCGAGGGTTCGCTCGGCGAGATCATCATCTTTCCGGGGGTGAGGATCGATCGTCGTGCCTCGAGCGACTTGCCGGAGCAGACCGGCGCAGCATCACGCGGGCGCGTCCAGCGCAGCCGAAAAAAATAACACAGGGACCTTCAGCCTGACTTCGTGTACGGGCCGCAGGATGTGGACCTGAGAGCTCGCTCCGCGCCGGTTGCACGGCTTGGCCCCGCCAGCGGCGCGCGGATGAGCGCGATCCCTTCAGTGACCGGCGAGTTGACGACGACAACTTCGTCTGACGATTCGGGAGCGTCGACGCCGGCCTCCTCAACAGTCTGATCGGCAGCGGCGATGACGAGATCGATCTCCGCCCGTTTCATGTCGGCGCCGGCAACCGAATAGAAGTTTTCTCCCTCCGGCGTGTAAAGCGCAATCAGCCAAAGTTCGTCGGCAATCGTTGCCTTAAGCCGCACGGGGCCATTGGCAAGATCGAAGCGGCAGAAAGCGTAGCGAACGTCGGGCGCCATCATTGGCATGACCTGGCGCCCGGGGGCCGCCGCAGGGATTTCAATCATGGTATTGGCCGGCCCGAGCGTCGCCAATCGCGCATGCGCACTCTTGGGAGCAAGCATAGGCAGCATGAGCACCGCCACGATGTGGATGAGCCCCGCAAGCACGAGTCCAAGCACGATATAAAGTCCGGGGATCCTTACTCGCATTCTATTCGCTCGATCTTGGGCAGCCGGTCGCCGGGAATCAGCCCGATGCCCGAGGCATCGGTTTCGCGCGGACTGTAAATGCGCAAGAGCAGCACGAGGTGCTGATCCGCGGTCCCGCTCGGGAGCCAGTTCTCGGGGCGCGCTTTGCTTGACAGGTTGATGCGAAACGTACCGTCGGAATGACGAAGCGCCTCCTCGCTGTTGAAACTGTAGCGCGCCGAGGGATTTTCGATCAGGCCGCCGTATTCGTCATAGACGGCGAGCGACCACCAGCGAGCGTTGAGCGGCGAGCCCTCGACTGAGTATTCGCAGGCCGAAGTGAGGGTGCGCCCTGCGCTGTCAGTATGGGCCACGAAATAGCGGGCGACCGTCGAGGTGAGGGGGAGTCTGCCGCTCCGCGCGACATGCGCCTTGGTGTAAGGGTCGGCATTGGGGTTCCCCTCGCTGATCCAGCCGCTCCAAGGCCCTACCTTGTCCGTCGTCAGAAGGGAGCCGCGTTCGATCATGTACCAGGCCGAGCCGATGCCGAGCATCAGAGCCGCCACGAACGTCCCGATGAAGTAGGCCAGGGACCGCATGGAATGGCTGGCTTCTTCTTCGCGCCAAGGCATTGCCTGCGAAGGGGAGAGCACAAGCGGAGAGTTGGTTGGCAACACGCTGGTCAAGCGATCGGTGTCCATCGATAGGGAGCGGGGCGCTGGAGGCGCCTAATGCGGGGTTGCCGCACCGCCGTCTCTCTCCGCCGAAAGAGCGGTCTGCGGCTGGCCCGGAGCTGAGGAATTTTCGGGCGCAGGTCGCGGTGCAGCATCGGCATTAGCGGCCGAGGCAAGGCTCGGCTTCGGCTGGGATCCCGCCGCCGGGGTAACCGGCGCCTCGGCGCGATCCGGTCGCGCATCGCTCGGGCTAAGCGGGCGAGCGTCCTTGAGCATAGAGCTGAGTTTTTCGAGCACCTGCCGCGTTGTCGAGGACATGTCCTTGACGCTCTCGGGCGCCGGCGCCGCAATCTCCGTATTGGCAGCAGCATTCTGCGCCATGGCAGCAGCGATCCGCGCCTGCTCGGCGGCCTGGACCGGATGCACAGGTAGGCCCGCGATCTGCGGAATGTTGTCGGTATCGTGCGCCGCCACCATGTAAGCCTTCCAAGTCTGTGCCGGGAAGCTGCCGCCGGTCACCCGCGCCATAGGCGTGAAATCGTCATTGCCGAGCCACACTCCGGTGACGTATTGGCCGGTGTACCCGATGAACCAGGCGTCGCGATAGGCCGAGCTCGTTCCGGTCTTGCCGGCAGAGTAGGTGTAGTCCAGCTGGGCAGCCCTGCCGGTACCTTCCAAAACCACCGCCTGCAGCATCGTGTTCAGCTCGGCGATCACCTTGGGGTCGAAAATCTGCTTGCGGGCAGGTTCATCGCGGTCGTGATTGTAGACCACATCACCGCCGGAGAGCGTCCGGATCTCTTCGATGGCATAAGGGCGCACTTCGAGGCCGCCGGCGGCGAAGACGGCGTAGCCCCCGGTATGCTCAAGCGGCGTCATGCCGTTGTCGCCGAGGGCGAGCGAGCAGGTTTTCTTGAGATGCTTGATGCCCATCTTGGACAGGTTCGCGAGCACCTTTTCGCGCCCGACCTGTAGCGAGAGCTTCACGGCAATGGTGTTGATCGACTTTGCCAGCGCCATCCGCAGCGTCATGCGGCCCCTATAGCCGCCGGAATAGTTCTTCGGCGCCCAGCGGCCGCAGCTGACCGGTCCATCGCTGACCGACGATTCAGGGGTGAAGCCGTTCTCAAGTGCGGTCAGATAAACGTAGCCTTTGAAGGAGGAGCCTGGCTGGCGGTAGGCGTGGCTCGCGCGGTTGAACTGGCTTTCGCCGTAGTCCTTGCCGCCGACCATGGCGCGTACCGCCCCGTCGGTCTCCATGGAGACGAGGGCGCCATTATCGAAGTTTCTTGATCGACCAGTTTGCTTGATGGTCTGGTCGAGGGCCTGCTCGGCCGACTTTTGCAGACCAAGATCCACCGTGGTGCGGGCGACGAGGATGTGGTCCTCCTTGCCTCGCATCAGCCGCTGCACTTCTTCGAAGGCCCAGTCGAGAAAATAGTCGGGCGTGTTGCCGCCGCCGCGCTCGACGATCTTGGCGGGGTTCATGCGGGCGCCATAGACTTGGCCTTCGCTCATGAAGCCGGCCTCAACCATGTTGCTCAGCACCTCGTTGGCCCGGGCGCGCGAGGCGGCAAGGTTGACGTGAGGCGCATAACGCGTGGGCGCCTTGAACATGCCGGCGAGCATGGCCGCTTCGGCGAGGTTCACCTCACGGATCGATTTGTTGAAATAGTACTGGCCCGCTGCCTCGACCCCGTACGAGCCGCCACCGAGATAAGCACGATCAAAATAGAGCTTCAGGAGCTCGGGCTTCGAGTAATGGTTCTCCAGATAGATGGCGATGATCGCCTCTTTGATCTTTCTGCTCAGAGACCGCTCGGGCGTCAGGAACATATTTTTGGCGAGCTGCTGGGTGATTGAGCTGCCGCCCTGCACAACTGCGTCATTGCGAGCGTTCGCGGCAAGGGCCCGGAACGTGCCCATGACGTCGACGCCGAAATGTTCGAAGAAGCGCCGGTCCTCGGTGGCCAGGGTGGCTTTGATCATGACATCCGGGATTTCTTCGAGCGGCACCGAGTCGTCGCGCAGCAGGCCGCGCTTGCCGATCTCGTTGCCAAAGCGATCGAGGAAGGTGACGCTGTACTCGTCGGCGAGGTTCATCTTGCCTTGCGCGATCTCGAAGGAAGGAAGCGCGAAGGTGGCGAGAACGAGAAGCCCGCCCACGCTCAGCGTCATCCCTTCACAAGCAAGCTCGTTGAGGGCGCGGATAAAGCCTTTGACCTCGAACCGGCCGAAGAAGGAGGAATAGCCGCTCCACCAGTCGCGGAAGCCGATCCAGGCGTTATAGAGGCCGGAATCGATCCAAGAATCGATCTTCAGCCAATCGATCAGCTTGGCCCGGCGATTACCTTGGAGAATGTCCCGCAATTTGCCCCGACCTCTCGCATGCGAAGCCGCCCCGGCCGATTGGCATCCCCGAATCTACCGCTTGGACGGGCTTATTGGAGGCGCAAATTACACCGGGATTGAGGCCTTTTATAGAGAATCTGCGATGGGCCGCAAGGCCGAGCCGTCGTCTGGGGGATCGCCACTTGGGCGACCGGCGCGAGGCTATTCCTCATGGTTTGACTTCGTAGCCGCGCGCCTTCATGCAGGCGATATAGTCCTCGTCGGCCGATCCCTTGCGGAAGCGCGAAAAGATGGCGACGACCGAGGCCATCCCCTTTTTCTTGGTCTGGGCCTGGCAGGCCAGCTCCGCTTCCTCAAGCGTATTGCCGGCCTCTTCGGCCTTGGCGGGGCGCTGGTGGACCAGAACGAAGTCTTTGGGCGTAGGCTCGGCGTGGCTGCAAGCGGACGCCAGCGTCCCGAGCAGGCACGCCACGAACACCGCTGGTCTGACCCTCGACATGGCCGAAACCCGACCCCCTTCAGCGCCAATATCGCAATTCGAGGCCGGCGAGGCGAGCCAGTAGTGCGCGCCCGTGGCCTAGCCTCTCGATCGGCGAACCAATTGCGCGGAACTTGGGGCCGAATAATGAAGAGCGGCTTGCTTGGCGCGCTACCAAAGATGCGGAACGAGGCGGTAGCGGACGCGGACCGCATAATCCGCGTAGCCGGCGAGCTCGGCCATGAGGGTTTGCTCCTCGAGCACGGCCCTCATGGCGATGACGAGGACGAGACCCACCCCGGCGGCAAGACCCCACCATGAGCCGAGCAGGAGCGGCGCGCCCGCGATGAACAGGAGAGCGCCAGCATACATGGGGTGACGTACATAGGCGTAAGGCCCGGTCGTCACCACCCGATGCCCACGCTCTTTCTGGATCTTGACCACCGGCGCCGCATAGCTGTTGGCCTTGAGCGTGAGCCAGACGAGGTAGGACCCAAGGCAGAGCAGCACGAAGCCCATGCCTTGAAGGGCGAGGGGAATGTGGGACCAGCGATAGCGCCCGGCATCGAGCCCGATCAGGATGAGCCAGCCCGTCCATAGCGCGAGCATAGCCACCATGAAGAGCTTGTCCCAGGTTTTCTGTTCCCGCTGGATCAAGGCGCCGAGGCGCTCGTTGAGCAGGTCAGGGTCGTGGCGGGCGAGCCAAAATCCTCCGGCGAAACTGAGCGCGGCGGTGAACGCCAGATAGACCCAGGCTTGCGGCCAGTTGAGCGTCCCGGCCGCGCCGAACAGGACGACGCCCAAAAAGACAAGCGAGAGCACGGTGCGGCGCATGAACTTGCGCATGAGGTCCCGGGAGGGGGCGAGGGAGGTGTTCATGGGCAGGCGTGCCTAGCCGCGCGATGTGGTTTCACGATGGCGTGAAGGCGGAGCTTGCCCATCGCCAACTTGTCCCCGCGCCTCTAGCATCGCATAGAATGGGAGAGGACGTTCCTGGAAGGAGGCGCTCGAGATGAGATATCGCATCGCTTTTCTCTCGATGCTGGTCATGGGTTGGGCGGTTTTGGCGAACCCACGGCCGGTGGCGGCGGAGGAGGCCCAAGCCGCCGATTGCGCTCAGGGCGCCATGGAGGAGCAGGTCGCTTGCCTCAACCGGAAAGTCGCCGCGCTCGAGGCGAAGACGGCCGAGCTGGTGAAGGAAACGCTCAAATGGAACGACCGCATCTCGCTGCTCAACGAAGACATGCGCATCTTTCCGCGGTGTCTCGAGAACCCCGGCCCCAATACCCCGCAGCTGACTGACGTCTACGCCACCTCCTGCACCAAAACCCCGGCGCAGGCCTGGATGATCCGCAGGCCCTATCAGTAGTCCCGCTCCAGGCGTTTTCGTCCCCGCACCCCCAGGGGAGGAGAGGCTTATTGCCGCGACATGGTGAAGCGCGAGCGGCAAGCAGGCCCGGATTGCCCGGATTGTGACCAGCAATAATCGTTGAGGCGGCAAACTAAGCGGGGAACATGCCCTCAGGCGGGGCGTTTCTATCCCATTGCCCAGCAATGGGCGCGAACCTCGAACGACAACACCAGGAGATGCACCATGAGAAGGGCTTATGTCACATCGGCGCTTGCCGGCGCGTTTGCGCTCGGCCTCGTCACCGCCGGCCTCGCCGCAACCGGCGAGTTCGACAATTTGTGCGCGCAGGGCCTCGCAACGGGCCAGCAAATAAAGACGGACTGCTCCGTCAATGCGCAGATCGGCGGCAAGACCTATTGCTTCGGCAATGAGGAGGCTAAGGCCGCGTTCATGAAAGATCCACAAGGCAATCTCGCCAAGGCTCAGGAGGCCTACAAGAAGCAGAAGGCCGGCTAGGCCGTCACGCGCAAATCGGAACGCCACGAGACTTGGCGTTCCGAAAGTTTGGGGGTCCCGCTGGGACGCCCCAAGGGATGGCATCACAAGGGCCCGCGTTAAGCGGGCCCTTGGCGTATGGGGCGCTCACCATTCTCTATGCTAATGTTCCCGCCGCAAGCGGGGTCATGTGTTGCCAGCCTTGGGTGGAGGACCAATGCCGAAAATCGCTGCGATGTTTCACGTCATGCTCGGCGTAGCCGCCGTGGCGGCGATGGGTGCGCCCGCGCTGGCCGCCTCGTCCGCGCCACAAAAGGGGTTCGAGTGTCACGACAAGGCGCTCACCGGCAGCGGCCCCGGGTTCAAAAGCTCTCAGGAAGAGTCGGAGGAAGCGGCGAAGGTGGATTGGCTGGAAAAGGCGAAAGCCATCTATCCCGACGCGGATTGGAACGCGGCCAAAGATCCACTTATGCAGTGCGTCAAGCAGGGTCTCTACAGCAAGTGCTTCGCCACGGGCTTTCCCTGCCGCCCCAAGCCTGAGTGAGGCTCGCGCCTTTCCCGTCTTGGTCTTCGTCATTGCCGGGCTTGACCCCCGGATCAAGTCCGGGGACAGGCTCCGGCAATCCATTCCACTGGCGCTCCGCTCGCTGAGACAGAACGGCGTGGATGCCCGGATCAAGTCCGGGCATGACGGGTTGACTTGGATTAAGTGTGCGTGAGCTCCGCGTCACAGGGAACGCCGTCAAGAGGACAGCCATACTCGCCGGAGGGTCGCCCACGCACTTAGGGACCGTGCGCTCTTTCCTCCGCTGCGTCGAGCGATAGTTTCCGGTGCGTTTGGCGGTGTATGCTCAAAGGCAGGAGCGAGTTTTCAGATGGAGAACAATATGCGGCGAGTCGTGATTGGCGTTCTGCTCGGGATGGCATTGATTGCCGGTGCGGCGGCAGCGGAAAATTCCGAGCCGGCGGCGCCGCCGAAATGCCTGAAGGCGGAGATCAACCCGGTCACGGGTCACGTCTTGTGCATCGACCCGCTCGGCGCACCCGTCGAGCCGCTGCCGCTGGAGGCCGCGTCGCCCTGCAAGCCGGAAGACGTGAGGGGACAGTGGAGCTACGGCCCGGCGTGCACGGTAGAACCGGGCGGGATGTGAGCAGAGCCGCTCGCTCGGAGCTTCGACTGATCTTTCGTCACGCCTGGAGGATGAAATAGAGGGTGATCGAAATCAGGATGATGAGGATGGCTAAGATCAGGGGCTGATGAATCGGCTCTCCGATCTGCGCATGTTTCAAGCGCTCGAACACGCCGGTCTTCATGGCGGGATCTCCTTGGACCTTTCGCTTAGTAAGCTTGGCTCGGCGCAAAGGTTCCCGTTCGACGCCAGTCTTTGACCGTGTACGGTAGGAAAAAGGTTAGTCCTTGACGTCTCAGTTTGAATTGGGGGCGGCGCCTGGACAAATTGGCTTCCGCGCCCGTTCACGAGGAATTAACCATAGGCTCAAAAAGTAGTCGCCGCGGCTTTAAAGATTCCGCGCGCCGCGTTCTGATCGCGGATTGGTGATTTGGCCGCTATTTGCATGGCGTGAAGCGGCACCCCATATGTTTGGTTAACAATCGCTTGTCGGAGACCTGCTATGGCGGCAGTTGCGAGTTGGGCCCTTCAGCGCGGCGTCTATCAGGCGCTCGCCGGCTCGTTAGATCTGACCACGCTGCTGGGCGGCGTCCGCGTCTATGACGACGCGCCGCAGGCAGCGCCTTATCCCTTCATCACCCTCGGCCAAAGCGTGATCCGCGACTGGAGCACGGGCACCGAGGACGGCGCCGAGCATAATCTTACGCTGCATGTCTGGTCGCGTTCGGGCGGCAAGAAGCAGGTGCAGGAGATCCTCGAGGCGATCAGGGCCGTGCTGCACGACCAGCCGCTTGCGCTTGCCGATCATCATCTCGTCAATTTGCGCCACGAATTTTCCGAGGCCAGGCTCGATCCGGACGGCGACACCTTCCACGGCATCGTGCGCTATCGCGCCGTGACCGAGCCCGCGCAGGCCGTGGCGGCTTAAGTCGATAAGCTTTCAAAAAATAGAAACATCGTCATGCCCGGCCTTGTGCCGGGCATCCACGTTTTAAGGGCGGCTTCGGCCGCCCTTTTTGTTTGTGTGCTTTTCAACATGAGGATCAGTTATGAAAGGCACCAAAGCTAAGTGTGTGAAGTGGGTGAGCTACTGTGCAAAGTTAATTGCGGCAACATGGGTAGGTCCGGGCGCGTGGGATAGACAAGGACGCACCAATTCGACCACTCACGCCTAGGTTCAATCTGATATCCGCGATAGGTCCAGCGTTCCATCGTTCGGGCTCCTACACGAGCCCCGTCGGTAGCCTAACTCGCGCCTAGAAGCATCGTTCGCGCATTGGCTCAAAAAGGAAGAAGCCCAGCTGCGCCACCGGGCTTCTCTTACGCGTAACTCAAACCTCCCTGGGCGTGGGCGCGGTACTGGGGGGAGGAGGGACTGCGCCAACACCACTGAGAGTTGAACGTCTCTTTAGCGATTTGGTCCCGGTAGCATGGCCGGATGGTCGCGGCTTAGGAAGCGAGGGCGCCCGGCTCATCGAAAGCACACCGTCCTCACTTCTCGGCCGGCACGGGGAAGGCGCGGATATCGGCGGCGGCTTCCGGATATTTGGCGGCAAGCTCATCGGCGTTGCCGAGCTCGACATCTTCTTCAGGCACCACGCCCGGCCATTCGGTGCTCGCGCCCAGGAACCAGCGGTGCTTGCCGGTGACGCGCGCGGTGTGGAAGGTGTTGCCGGGGATGAAGAGCTGGACCAAATGTCCGCCGATGAGGTTCGGGCCGACCACGACAAGCTCGCTGACCCCGTTCTCGCGCATCAGGAGCACCTCGATCGGGTCGCCGAGATAATAGTGATAGAGCTGGTCGTTCTTGATGCGGTGAAGCTTCACGGGCGCTTCCGGCGTCACCATGAAATAGAGCGCCGAGCCGAGCGGGCGCCCGTCCGCGAACGGTGCGGGCAGACCTCCCGGCGCGATCTTGAGGTCGCTCTTATAGGTTTCGCGCACGAAGCCGCAGGTGGCGTTCGGCTCGAGCTTGAGCAGGGTCCTGATCTCGTCGGCCGTCACGGTCTCTGGCATTGTCTTAGCTGGGTTGATTAGGGGCAGTTGCGCGTCCGACGCGGGGTCCGACGACCCGGCATTGGCAAGCGACGGCGCGAGCGTCGCCGCGCCGGCGAGCGTCGCCTGCTGGATAAAGTTGCGGCGGCCAATGAGGTTCCGTTCTGGCGGGCGCTCAGCGATGGTTTCCGTCCTCCACGCGTGCGGCAGGGGCCGATTCTTGGCGGGCGAGAGTGTCGCCACAGCCCGAGGCGCGGGTCAACCCAAGAACTATGACAACTACGCGACATGGTTACACGCGAGGCCATCATTGAAGCGGCGCGCGGCTGGCTTGGCACACCCTATCACCACCAGGCCAGGAGGCGCGATTTGACGCGGGTTGCTTCGACGCTCACGCCTGATCGTGCCGCAGGGCTAGCGCTGAGACGGCATCCAATTCATCTTCGTAACCCACCATGTTCAGAAGGAGATCGTCTATGAACAGCGTTGCTTGGCTTTTCACCGGTGGCTTCGCCAAAGGACCGCACTGATCACGGCGCTCTCGGCGGTGGCGAGCTGGGCGGTCGGCGACGCAACCCTCGCCGACCTCGTCACCAAGGCCCCGGTCATCTTCGCGGCCTCGGTCTCGCCGCGCTCGGCGTCAAGGTCGACGACGCCAAGGCGACCAAGACCGCAGGAACCAAGCCCGCAAAGGCTAAGTGACGTCAGAGGCTTAAGCGTTCATGCGTCGTTCATGCGCCCTCCCTTAGGGTCCCGCCCAACAAGGTTTATCGGGGCCGGACCATGTGGCGTTTGCTCAAACCAATAACCATCATCTGCTTTGCCGCCGCGGTGTTCATGGCTGCGGGGCAGGCCGCCGAGCCCGGCTGCGTCGAATGGAGCAAGGCGGGCCCGATCATCGCGCAGAACTCGCTGCTTCCCGCCAACGTCATTTACCAAATGGTGCAGAAGCGCACGGGCGGTAAAGTGGTCAGCCAGGCGCTGTGCAATGCGGGCGGACACTTCGTCTATAAGCTCGTCGTGCTCGGGCCGACGGGTGAGGTCACCAACGTCACCGTTGACGCTCGGACCGGGCAGTTTTAGGAGGAACGACCCCATGTCGGATCGGGAGGGATAGCGACTTTGCGGCTTCTCGTCGTCGAGGACGATCCGGACCTCAACCGTCAGCTTGTCACCGCTCTCAGCGATGCGGGCTACGCCGTCGACGCCGCGTTCGACGGCGAGGAGGGACATTATCTCGGCGATAACGAGCCATACGACGCCGTGGTGCTCGATCTCGGGCTTCCCAAGAAGGACGGCTTGAGCGTGCTCGAGCAATGGCGGCGCGACGAGCGCATGATGCCGGTGCTCATCCTCACCGCGCGGGAGCGGTGGAGCGATAAGGTGGCGGGCATGGATGCCGGCGCCGACGACTATGTCGCCAAGCCCTTCCATATGGAGGAGGTGCTGGCGCGGCTTCGCGCTCTGCTGAGGCGTTCGGCGGGGCATGCCCGCAACGAAATCGAATGCGGGCCGCTCCGCGTCGACACCAAGACGACGCGCGTCACGGTCGACGGCCAGGCGGTCAAGCTCACCTCGCACGAATATCGGGTGCTCGCTTATCTCATGCTGCACAGGGGCCGCGTCGTCTCCCGCACCGAGCTGGTCGAGCATCTCTACGAGCAGGATTTCGACCGCGACTCCAACACTGTCGAGGTGTTTATCGGGCGCTTACGCAAGAAGCTTCCCATC
>DASWJG010000004.1:0-12706 GCA_036397315.1 Methyloceanibacter sp.
GCTCGGCGGCGCCGTGCTTGTCCGCACAGGCAAGTACTGCCACGGCGATGAGGAACGGTTCGACCCACCGCCAACCGTGACGGTTGAAAGCCTGTCCGCGGCCGCAGATTGGATCGTTGCACACCGTCCATTACCGCCCTCGTGCTGACGGTCGGGCCGCCAGGATGATTTCCGCCTGCGGTGCTGATCCAGCCTTTGCTTAATCAATGGTCGCTGTTTGATGTGGAATTGCCCTCTGCCTCGCACCGGTTCTGGCGCATCAACTCTTCGATGTCGCCACGGCTTTCACTGAGGGGCGTTCCCATCTTTTCGATTTCGACGAGCAGGCCTTGCCAGTGCTTGCAAGCCGTGGCGACATCGCCCTTGTCAATGCAATCCTTTGCTGCCGCAGCCTCACGGCCAAGGGCTGCGATTGCCGAGATGCTGGCCGGTGCGCCTCGCACCTCCCATTCGTTGAAGAATTCCTCACAACTCGCGATCCCCTGCCGGAGCTTACCGATCTGCTTCTCACGTTCGGCCGCTTCCACTTTCGCTTGATTTGCAGCCTGCTTCAGGCTTTCCAATTGGCTTTGTAGTGCATGCCGCTCCAAAGCGACTTCCTCTTTCAACCTGACGATCTGCTTCTCGTTTTCCGCCGCTTCTGTTTTGGCCTGATCTACTGCCTGCTTGGCATCCCTAAGCTCGGCCTCCATGGCTTGCAGCTGAGAATGCCTCTTTCCAATCTCCGATTGAGCCGTGTCCAGCTTCTTGCTCAATTCCGCGATTGCAGCATTCGCCTTGTCCAAATTGCCCTGATATTCGTTACGTGCCGTGTTCGCCACTTTGAGTTCCAGTCGTAGATTCTCGGCTACCTTCGCGAGTTCCGCGGCCCCGGCCTTCGCTCGAACTGTCTCCTCCTCGGCTCTGCCAAGTTCGATTCCCACTGCCTTTAGTCGCTGTTGTGTCTGAACTAGGTAGGAGCCTACGGCCAGGAAACCGACCAAGACCACCGCTGCCAAAATCCAGACCCATCCGCTAAAGCCATATTTCTCTGGCATGATTTCTCCAGTCTCTCCGATGTAGCGATCCGCGTAGGCGAGAGTCTACCTTCTTGACCTGCGCAGCTGCCAACAGGCACGCGCTTACACACGGACCGGCTTAGACTGGACGAAAGCTCTATCCAACCACACCCCTTAAGCCGCTCATGCGCTTCGCTGCCATCACGTGTGCCTTAAGAACGGCGTGACGCGAATGCCTCAATAGCTCCGATGATCGCTTCCGCGTGCAATCGATCTAGGTAGCCCTTGGACAGGCTTATCGTGGCATAGCACCAAGCCTCGGCAATTGCCGGCGCGGCCCATCGCGGGTCCATCGTGTTGACCCCGTGCCCGACTGCCTTGGCCTGCTCTTCCATGGCGCTTGAAGCGAGCCTTACCAGGAGAGCCTCATCCTTCGCGGCCTTACCTAGTTTGATGTAGATACCGACACGTCTAGCAATATCCGCCTGGACTTCAGCGGGGAGCCGCTGAACCTTCTCCAGGTGCGAGAGCACCGACTCCCCGTAGGAGAATGAGGGCGAAGACATTATGTTTAGTCTTGAGATCCGAGTTGCGTTTTCGCCTCGTCTAGGAGGCGCTCAATCTCCGCAAGGTCCTTTTTGGCGTGCGCGAGCGACTGCTCGGTTGTGTTGGCCCATTGCCCCTGCTCCGTTTTTTCCCCGGTGTGCAATTTGCGGGCCTCCATAAGTTCGATCTGTTTCAAAAGGTATTTTCTTCTGTCTTCATAGTCGACGATAAAGCGCTCCAACACAGACATTCGAACCTCCGTTGTCGCTCCGCGTCGGCTTCGGCCTGGCCGCCTTATTTCTCTGTGGAGCGCTTCCGTTTAGCCCGTGTGCCAAATGCTCTCCTTGAGAGACGCCATTAGCCCAACCGGCTGCTTGTGTTTCTAATGACCCGCTTCACATCTGCGACATGCTCAGCCTCAGTCAGCTCGTCCGCAATACTCCAAAGCTGAAGGTTGCTGCGCTCCTACCAGGCGTATTCGCAACCGTCGTAATTGAAGAACTTGCCGGACTGCGCTGGCTGTGTGTGCCGAAATTTAGATTCTGCAATATTGATGGTGAAGGCCGCCAAGGACAGGTCGTGAGATTACGGTGCCGAGACGCTGAATCGCCCGATGGAACGGGGCGTCCTTATTCAGAGATCGATGGGTCCTCGACACATTATAGTAGGCGGCATATCCGCGTAGGATCCGGCGCAGGTGCGCTTCACCGAACACGATCATGTGGTCCAGACATTCCCGCCGGATCGAGCCGATGAGCCTCTCGACATAGGCATTTTGCCATGGTGATCGGGGTGCGATCGGATGGTCCCGAATACCCATCGCTCGGATCCGCTGCAAGAAGACCGGACCATACGCGGTGTCCCGATCCCGAATGAGATATCGCGGCGCATGGCCCCACGGGAACGCCTCGGTGATCTGGCGCGAGATCCACTCCGCGGTTGGGTTTGCCGTCACGCCAAACGACACCCAAAGTCGTCGTCCGTGTCGTATGATAACAAGACAATAGAGAATCTGGAACGCGATCGTCGGCAGGACAAAAAGGTCGACCGCCGCGATACCGTCGGTATGGTTGCTGAGAAACGTCCGCCAGCCCTGAGACGGTGGCCGCGAGTGGCGGCACATATATCGAGCGACCGTCGACTGAGCGACCTCGAAGCCGAGCTTGAGCAACTCACCATGAATACGCGGCGCGCCCCAAAGCGCGTTCGCACGGCTCATCTCGCCAATGAGCGTGCGCAGCTCAGCCGAGACCTTCGGTCTGCCAACACGGTTGCGCGATCGCCAGCGCCAATACGCCCGAAACCCAGCACGGTGCCAGCGAATGACTGTCTCCGGCCTGACAATCGCAACCGCGCCCAGGACGGAGGGAAACCAGCGATAGAGCCAAACGAACAGAACGCGATCGGTATTGTTCAGATCTGGGCGCTTCGGCATCCGCCGGCGAAGCACGTTGATCTGTTGCCGCAGGACCAGATTTTCCGCCTCCAGCCTTGCTCTCGACCTAAAGAGCGAAGCCAAGACGCCAAGAATCAGCTTGAGCAGATCAGTCATCAGGCCGCGAGCTTACCCCGTCCGTTCCTTGCGTCTACGTCGAATCGAATTTTCGGTACACACAGGTGGTGAAATGACTGCCCGCAAACACTACCGTGCTCAATACCCAACTCTGTATGCCCATAGAAATCGTGATTTCAGGAAGCAGCACGAAGCGGACCGACCTCATGGGCCGCTGTGAGGTCAGCAGCTGACCCATGGCGGTCATAACGTGGATTGATATATGACACTAAGATTTTGTGGTGAGCGTCCGTCCACTGCGTGCTGACCGGGATCTTTCCGAGATTGAAGCTGTAGGTCACGACTGGTGCCAAGGCCGTCACGCGGCCCTTGAAGTCACCGAGCCTGGCGCCGGCGCCGCTGTCGCCTGTGACTTGCTGGTAATGGAAGCCGGCGACGCCGGCTGCAAACCTGACGTGAAGTTCGGTGCCGGTCTTGTAGACTGTGTCTGGGTTCTTCCAGTTGAAGGTGAAGCCCGGCGCGGCGGAGACCTCGAAGCCGATTTTGGGGTCAAGCCAGGTCACCGCGGCGGTGGTGTCGAACCCCCAGTGATTGAAAGGAGAGATTCGAGAAGCGGACCAACTCGACGATCAAAACGTCAGCCTCTAACCCGCAGCGGACCTTCGCTAAAGCCGCCTGCAATGTCCGTCGAACGTCGTGCCTAAGGCGCCGGGCGACTAACGGTCCGGAGGATCGTCCTCGAGCGCGCGATAGGCGGCACCGTCAAGGTCCTCGAACTGGCCTGAGCGGAGCGCCCAGAGAAAGGCTGCGAGGCCGAGGCCGCCGAGCAGGAGCGCCACGGGGATCAGCCACGCGAGCGCCGTCATGGGCGACCCCTTCCCGCCAGGCGTGCGGCGTTGGCCGTGACGAGGATCGAAGAGGACGACATGACTATGGCGGCGATCAGCGGCGTGACCAGGCCTGCCATGGCGAGTGGCACGCAGGCGACATTATAGAGGAAGGCGACGGCGAAGTTCTGCAAGGCCATGGACCGCGCCCGCTTGCCTATGGCGATGGCCTCAAGGACCGGCGTAAGCTTCTCCCCTTGGAACACGAAGTCGGCGGCGCGCTGGCTGATATCGGCGGCGCTCGCCGGTGACATGCAGGCATGTGCCGCGGCGAGTGCCGGCGCGTCGTTGAGCCCGTCGCCGACCATCAACATCTTGCGGCCGGCGCTTGCGCACGCGTCGAGCCAAGCAATCTTGCCGGCGGGCTTGAGCTCGGCGCGCCAGGTCTCGATGCCGACGTCGCGCGCCACTCTATTCACCACAGCCGTACGGTCTCCTGAGAGAAGGGCAAGCCGATAGCCTTGGCGCTTCAGCGAGGCCACGACATCGGCCGCGTCGCTTCTCACGCTGTCGGCGAAGCGGAGGCGGACCGGCGCTTCCGAGCCTCTCCGGTACCAGACCTCGCTCTCCTCTCCGCCGCTGTCGATCCCACACCACTCGGCCGAGCCAAGTCGCTCCTCACCCTCGGGCGATGACCGGGCAAGACCGAGGCCAGGCGTCTCCTCGATGCCAGATGCTGGCAACACGCTTCCAAGCCGCTTCTGGGCTGCCTCGACGATGGCGCGGGCGTAAGGATGGCGGCTCGCCGCCGCAAGGCTAGAGGCTGCCGCCAACACCTTGTCGGAAATCGTCTCGTCGTCGAGAAGTTCGGGGCGCCCAAGGGTCAGCGTGCCGGTCTTGTCGAACACCACCATGTCGGTTTCGGCGATGCGCTCAAGTCCGTCGGCGGCCTTGATGATGATCCGGCGTCGGAACAGCTGGCTTGCCGCGGCGATCTGGACCGCCGGTACGGCAAGGGCGAGCGCGCAAGGGCAGGTGATGATGAGCACGGCGATAGCGTAGGTCAGGGCCGTTTGCCAGGTCGCTCCGGCCAGGAGCCAGCCCAAGAACGTGGCGAGCCCCAAGCCGTGCACGGCCGGGGCGTATATCTGTGCCGCCCGGTCCGCGAGCCTGCGATAGCGCGCCTTGCCCTGCTCCGCCGCGAGCATCAGCCGGCTGATCTCGGCGAGCAGCGTCGCGGTGTCGGCGGCACGCACCTGGATCTGCAAGGGCTTGGTCAGGTTGAGCGTGCCGGCATAGACCTCCTGACCCGCCCTCACGGTGAGAGGCGCCGTCTCTCCGGTGATCAGGCTTTGATCGATCTGTCCCGTCCCGGCCAGCACTACACCGTCGGCGGCAACCCGCTCGCCTGTCGCCACCAGCAATTGATCGCCAGGACGAAGTGCGTGGGTCGGCACCATGCGGTGCGACCCCTCGGGCTCGATGATTGTGGCGATCCCGCTTTGCAGGCTGAGCAGGTTCTGGGCCTCGCCCCGCGCACGGACGCGCAAGGTCTCGTCGAGGAAGCGACCGACGAGGAGGAAGAACAGCAGTGAGACGGCGGCGTCGAAATAGACCTGCTCGCTGCCCCGCATGGTCTGGTAGAGGCTCATGGCCGTAGCGAGCAGAATGGCGAGCGAGATCGGCACGTCCATATTGAGGCGCCGCCCCTTGAGCGCCCCGAGCGCCGAAGCGAAGAAGGGTTGTCCAGCATAAGCGACCGTTGGCAAGGCGATCAGGGCCGAGAGACAACGGAAGAGCGCCGCGAGCGCATCGTCCATATCGCTCGCCGTCCCCGACCACACCGCGACGGACAGGAGCATGATGTTCATGGCGGCAAAGCCGGACACCGCCACGCGCCGCAACAAATATTTGTGCCATGCGTCGCCGCGATCCTCTTTTGCCGTTTCCATCGGCGCCGCCGCGAAGCCCGCGCGCTTGAGCGCGGCAATCAATTCGACCGCGCCGGCTTGCCGAGAATCGTAGGCGATGCTGACCCGCTTCGCCGCCAGCGAGGCGCGCGCGGTCTCAACGCCCGCAACGCCCAGCGCGGCATGCTCGACCGAGCGCAAGCACCCGCCGCAACGCATGTTCTCGATGGCAAGCGTGAGAGTATTTGAGGCTCCGACGCGGCTTGCGCCTTCCGCCTCGTTGGCGAGGCGCCCCGCCGGGGCGTGTGCGGTCATGGCTGATCGGCGACGAAGAGGCGCCGCTTGATCCGATAAGGCGGCTCACGCACTTCGCCTGGCTCGTTCGCCTCGACGGATATCACCCAAAGCCCCGCATCGAGCTCGACATCGGCCGCATAGAGTCCCTCCCCCGCTTGCCTAAAGCCTATCGAGCGGTCCTGCCTGTCCGTTGCGGGTCTGCTCATCATGGCGTCGATATGCAGGCCTGCTATGGGATGGGCTTCCTTGTCCAGGAAGCTCAGCGTCAGCTGTCCCGTCTTGTCGTCGTATTCGACGCCGGTCCGCCAGCCTCGCTCCTCCTGGCGCTCCGCCGCCTGTAACGTCTCGTTGTAATGGAGGCCTTTGCGGTAGGGGTCCGCCGTGTCGCCGCCGCTGAAGGTCGCCACGGCGAAGTAGACGAAGATCCCATTGGCGAGAAGCATCACGCCGAAAAAGGCGATGAGGCCCATCAGCACATGGCGGCCTTCGATGCCGTTAGCGAGCCAGACTCTTTTGCTCATCGTTCGGGCCCCCGGAAGGTTGCCTTGTGCTGGGCGCTGCCGTCGCCGGCCACATCGGTAACGACTAGAGAGAACTCCGTCGCCTCGCTGGGAAGTTTGGCAACAGCCTTCTTGTCGAGGGTGACGTAAAGCCTCAGCGATTGGAGATCGTCGGGCGGAACGGTCACCACCGGGTCGCTCTGGTGCTCCTGCCCGACAATGCTGATTGTGGCGCGGGGCAACCCGGCCGGCGCGAGGCGGAAGGAGCGGGGCTCGTAGAGCTTGTTGAGAAGTTTGATGGTATAGCCGTTGCGCAAGCCGCCGTCGGAGAGACGAACATAGATCGGGTTACGATCATGGAGCACGCTGACCTCAAGATCGGGGCGAAGCAACAAGGCCGTCAGCATGACCACTGCCACAATCACCAAGGCGGTGGCGTAAAGCACCACGCGAGGCCGCATCAGCCTTATTGGAACCGTTTCGTGTTCCGCCGCCGCCAAACTGTGCAAGGTGTCGTAGGCGATCAGCCCCCGCGGCCTGCCGACCTTGTCCATGATCTCGTTGCAGGCATCGATACAGAGCGCGCATTGGATGCATTCGAGCTGCGCCCCGTCGCGGATGTCGATACCGGCCGGACAGACGGCCACGCATTGCATGCAATCAATGCAGTCGCCTCTACCTTCCCAGGCCTGTCCGGCTTTGTGCGGCCCCCGCGGCTCGCCGCGCCAGGCGCGATAAGAGATAAGCAGCGAATCGCGATCGAACATCGCGCCCTGTATGCGCGGCCAGGGGCACATATAGGTGCAGACCTGCTCGCGGGCGATGCCGCCCAGCACATAGGTGGTGGCGGTGAAGGTGCCGAGGAAAACATAGGCGACCAGCGGCGCTTCAAAACTCGCAAGCTGCCGGGCAAGCGTCGGGGCGTCGGCGAAATAGAAGACGAAGGCGCCGCCCGTGGCGATCGCGATCAGAAGCCAAGTCGCATGCGTGGCACCTTTCCGCCAAATCTTTTCGGCCGTCCACGGCCCCTTGTCGAGACGCATCCGGGCATTGCGGTCGCCTTGGAAGAAACGCTCGACCGCGATCATCAGATCGGTCCACACCGTTTGCGGACAGGTGTACCCACACCACACGCGCCCCGCGATCGCGGTGACGAGAAACAGCGCGAGCGCGGCGATCACGAGCAGGCCGGTGATGTAGTAGAACTCCTGCGGCCAGATCTCGATGAAAAAGAAATAGAAGCGCCGCGAGGGAAGGTCGAGCAGCACGGCCTGGTCGGGGAGATGAGGTCCGCGATCCCAGCGCAGCCACGGCACGACATAGTAGATGCCGAGCGTCACCGCCATGACGACCCACTTGATGGTCCGAAACTGCCCCTCCGCGCGCTTGGGGTAAATTTTCACGCGCTCCGCGTAGAGCGCGCGGTTCGCCTCAGCGTTAACCGCCCTGACGTTGATCTGCTCGATCCCGGGGGCTGCCTCCATCACACCCGCGGCCTCATAGGTAGCCTGCTTTGGGTGATCCTATACTCGCCGGCTTCCACCCTCAACATGTCCTTGACCTCGACTACTGACCGCCGCCCAGCGAATGGACGTAAATGGCAAGCTCCTTGATCGTCTCCGGATCGAGGCGTCCCGCCCAGGCGGGCATCACCCCGTTGCGGCTGCTGATGATCGTCTCGACGATGGTCGCCTTGTCTCCACCATACAGCCAAAGCTCGTCGGTAAGGTCGGGCGCGCCGACCGCCTGGGTGCCCTTGCCGTCCTTGCCGTGACAGGGTGAGCAGTTGTCGGCGAAGATTTTCGCGCCCTGTTGCGCCGCCGCCTCGTCGCCGGCGCGGCCCGACAGCGACAGCACATATTCGGCGACGTCGTTGACTCGGGTGGCGTCGAGCAGACCCATGCGGCCGAAGGCCGGCATCTGACTGGTCCGCGTCTTGGGATCGTCGGCGCGAATGCCGTGCTCGATGGTCTGATGGATGGCGCCGAGCGAGCCGCCCCAGAGCCAGGAATCGTCCCGCAAGTTCGGATAGCCGAAAGCGCCTTGCGCGCCGCGGCCATGACAAGGCGCGCAATTGTCGCCAAAAGCGGCCTCGCCGCCGGCCAGTGCGAAGTTCAGAAGCTCGGGGTCCGCATTGATCGCGGCAAGATCGCTCATCGCGATCTTCTGCCGGAACGCAGCCTTGGCGGCCTTGGCCTTGGTCAACTGCTCAGCGACGATCTCACGTTGGCTGTAGCCGAGATATCCTCGAGTGTAGCTCGACACCAGCGGCCAGGCGGGCATGAGCAGCCAATAGCCGATCGCCCAAACGATAGTGGCGTAGAGGACGTAGAGCCACCATTTGGGCAGCGGCTTGTTCAGCTCGCGGATGCCGTCCCATTCATGGCCGGTCGTCTCGACTTCCGTTGCCGCGTCGCGCTTCCTGCTGGCCATGGCGCTCAACCGTCTTTCTCTTGATCGGGGTCCGGGTCCTTCTCCAAGGGAAGCCTTGCGGCTTCCTCAAATCGCTTCTTGTTGCCGGGCCAGAACGCGTAGATCAGCACTCCGACGAAAAGAGAGACGAACAACAGAAGCGCTGCGACTTGCGTGATCGAGGCCACTTGCTCGTAGGTCATGGCCTCTTCACCTCAGATTGGGACCGGCGGCATCGAACGTCGCGAAGTCGACCAGCGTGCCCAGCATTTGCAGATAGGCGACGAGCGCATCGAGTTCGGACACGAAGCTCGGATCGCCGTCGAATTGTCTCGCTTGCGCCTTCGGGTAGCGCGCGAGGAACTCCTTGATGGCCTCGGCATTAGGGTCGACCTGGCGCTCCAGATCGGCCTTGGCGTCGGCGATCATGCCGTCGGTGTAGGGAACGCCCTCGAAGCGAAGCACTCTCAGCCGCTCGGCGATGTCGGAATAGTCGAGCGCACGCTTGCCGAGGAAGGGATAGCCCGGCATCACCGATTCCGGCACGACCGCGCGCGGATCGGTCATGTGAGCGACATGCCACTCGTCGGAATATTTGCCGCCGACCCGGGCGAGGTCGGGTCCCGTGCGTTTCGACCCCCATTGGAAGGGATGGTCGTACATGCTCTCGGCGGCGAGGCTGTAATGGCCGTAGCGCTCGACCTCGTCGCGGAGCGAGCGGACCATCTGGCTATGACAGAGGTAGCAACCCTCGCGCACATAGATGTCGCGGCCGGCAAGCTCGAGCGGCGTGTAGGGCCGCATGCCTTTGACCTGCTCGATGGTCGAGGAGAGCCAGAACAAGGGCGCGATCTCGACCAGGCCGCCGATGGCGACGGTGATGAGAATGCCGATCAGCAGGAGGATCGAGCTCTTTTCCAGGATTTTATGTTTGGACCAGTCCATCCCGCGCCCTCGCCTACTCGGCCGGCACGGGGCGGAACTCCGGCGCCGCAGCGATGCGCGGCTGCTCGGCCGCGTCGACCGGCTCATCGCCGCGAATAGTCCGCCACACATTGTAGGCCATGAGCAGCGCGCCGATCAGGAACAGCAGCCCGCCGATGGCCCTGATGACATAGAAGGGATGCATCGCCTCGACGGTCTCGACGAAGGAATATTCGAGGAAGCCGAGTGAGTCGTAGGCGCGCCACATCAGGCCTTGCAGGATGCCCGACACCCACATCGCGGTGATGTAGAGCAGGATGCCGAGGGTCGAGATCCAGAAATGCCATTCGACCAAGCGCTGCGAGTAGAGCGCCTTGCGGTGCCACAGCCACGGCACGAGGCAATAGACGGCGCCGAAGGTGATGAAGGCGACCCAGCCGAGCGCGCCGGAATGGACATGGCCGATGGTCCAGTCGGTGTAATGCGACAGCGCATTGACCGACTTGATGCTCATCAGCGGCCCCTCGAAAGTCGACATGCCGTAGAAGGCGACGGCGACGACAAGGAGGCGAATGACCGGGTCGGTCCTGAGCTTGTCCCAGGCGCCCGACAGCGTCATCAAGCCGTTGATCATGCCGCCCCAGGACGGCATCCACAGCATGATCGAGAAGGTCATGCCGAGGGTCTGCGCCCAGTCAGGCAGGGCGGTGTAGTGCAGATGGTGGGGACCGGCCCAGATATAGAGAAAGATCAGCGACCAGAAATGAACGATCGACAGGCGATAGGAGTAGATCGGCCGCTCGGCGCGCTTCGGCACGAAGTAATACATCATGCCGAGAAAGCCCGCGGTGAGGAAGAAGCCGACTGCGTTGTGGCCGTACCACCACTGGGTCATGGCGTCCTGGACGCCGGAATAGATCACGTAGCTCTTCGAGCCGAGCAGCGAGATCGGCACCGCCAGATTGTTGACGATGTGCAGCATGGCGACAGTGACGATGAATGCGAGGTAGAACCAGTTCGCCACGTAGATATGCGGCTCGCGCCGGCGGGCGAGCGTGCCGATGAATACGAGGAAATAAACGACCCAAACGGCGGTGAGCCACAGGTCCACATACCATTCAGGCTCGGCATATTCTTTCGACTGGGTGACGCCGAGGAGGTAGCCGGTGGCCGCCAGCACGATGAACAGCTGGTAGCCCCAGAACACAAACCAGGGCGACCAGCGACCGGCCAGCCGCGCGCGGCTCGTGCGCTGCACGACATAGAGCGATGTCGCTATGAGCGCATTGCCACCAAAAGCGAAGATGACTGCGGAAGTATGCAGCGGACGGAGCCGCCCGAAGCTCGTCCACGGCAGATCGAGATTGAGGGCCGGGAAGGCAAGCTGCCAGGCGATGATGTCGCCCACAAGGAACCCGGCGAGCCCCCAGAATACGGTTGCGATTACGCCCGCGCGGATCACCCCGTCGGCATAGCCAGCCTCGGTTCGAGGCTCGCTCCACTTTATCATCTGGGTCAAAATATAGAGGAAAGCGAGGCCCGCGGCGCCGAGCAACAAACATCCGTGGAATTTCATGACGGGTTCCTTGCCCGCCAAGGCCAAGATCAAGCCTACAAGGGCCAAAAGGCCGGAGGCGACCAGCGCCATGAAGTCGGAAAAAGCCTTCCACTCCTCGCGCTCTAACAAAGCGGCCACAGCCCACTCCCATGTCCCGCTGCTGGCGTGTGTAACTCTACAGGCCTAAAGGCTCGGAAGAAAGCGGCGTTGGGACAAAAGTCAGGCGGCGACAGCAATGCCTCGGTCGACTCGAGCCACCAAGTCCGGCAAGCGGCTTCCTGGAGGCAGCCGCGACATCTAGCGCGCGCCTCCACAAACGATTGGCCTCCATCCATGCGAATGGCCGCAAGAACGTCCACTCGGTTTTCTGCATCATGCTGTCCATTAGCTCTCGCCGACGGAGCACCTGTCTGAACATTGGCCATGAGGACATTTCGGTCGGCATCGGTTATCCCCCCTTTCTGCCGGGATCGTCCCTGGTTAGGGCGGCAGCGGCGTGCCGTTATTGACTCAGATCAATTTGAGTTGTGCGAAATCGCCGCACAGGCGGTCGATCGGTTCAATTGCGCTCCAGCCGCGGCCTAAGCAGCATGGGCGCATATTCGACAATGAATAGAGCGAAGGCGGCGATCCAGGCATGTAAGGCTGGCCGTCCCGGCCAAGCTCCCAGGCAAAAGGGTGGACATGGCGCCGAGCAAAAAGCCTATGGACACGAAGCCGTAGCCAAGGTGAAGCTTGCGGTGCGAAAAGATCGCGCCGGATCCGGCGTGATGTGAAGGTTGGGAGGGCGAACAGCACGTAATGCAGAGCCGGTCGATCCGGCGATCGGGACAACCCACATGTGCCAGTGCATCCCTTGAATGCGGGCTTTTGACCGGGACCCGATCCGCGCAGGGCATTATGGCCAGCGGTCATGCGAACCGCGCTAACAGGCCGAACACATGGCTGCACCGACCAGCAATGCGACGTGGCGTTTTGACTTGCCAACCTGGAGCCGTCCACACATGGCACTTAGCGGACGTCGACGCGGATAGCTCAGAATGTCGGTCAAGTGGCGCAAAGATGGGGTAATCGGCCGGCCGACTTGTGGATAGCTGAAGATTTGGGGTGCTGCGCTTCAGGCTGATGGTGAAACGAGGTCCGCGTTTGCGGCCTCAAGCATCAGAAGGAGAAGCGCAGCATGGACCATTTTGCTGGACTAGACGTTTCGGTCAAGGAGAC
>DASWJG010000005.1:0-12000 GCA_036397315.1 Methyloceanibacter sp.
GGTCGGCGCCAGCATCACCCAGACCGGCACGTCGTGATGCTCGCTTGTGTGCGTGATGAGCGACCCGCGCCAGAACTCGGCCTGGCCTGCGCCGATGAACAAATGGAAAAACAGCCCGCCGGTGAGCAGCGCCCCCAGCGCGAGGATGACGAGAGGCACGCCCATGGTCCAGGGCGGCTCATGGGCGTGCTCGAGCACCTCTTTCGGCTCGCGCGGCTTCCCCTCGAAGGCGAGGAACATCAGCCGCCAGGAATAGAACGAGGTGAGCATGGCTGCGAAGAGGGTGAGCACGAAGGCGTAGTTGCCGACCCAGGACTGCGCTGCGTAGGTCGCCTCGATGATGGCGTCCTTGGAGACGAAGCCGGCGGTGAAGGGGAAGCCGGTGAGCGAGAGCGTGCCGACCAGCATCATCGCCCAGGTGAAGGGCAGCACCTTGCGCAAGCCCCCCATGCGGCGGAGATCTTGCTCGTGATGGAGCGCATGGATCACCGCGCCCGCGCCTAAGAACAGGAGCGCCTTGAAGGAGGCATGGGTGAAGAGGTGGAACATGCCGGCGCCGTACGCGCCGACCCCCTCGGCGGCGAACATGTAGCCGAGCTGCGAGCAGGTCGAGTAGGCCACCACGCGCTTGATGTCGGTCTGCACCAGGCCCACGGTCGCAGCGAAGAAGGCGGTGGTGGCGCCGATGATGGCGACGAAGCCGAGCGCGATCGGTGCCAGCTCGTAGAGCGGCGACAGCCGCGCCACCATGAATACGCCGGCTGTGACCATGGTGGCAGCATGGATCAGGGCGGAGACCGGCGTCGGGCCCTCCATGGCGTCGGGAAGCCAGGTGTGCAGCAGGAATTGCGCAGACTTGCCCATGGCCCCCATGAACAGCAGCAGGCAGATCAAGGTCAGCGCGTCGACCTGATACCCTAGGAAATTCATGGTCTCGCCCACATGGTCGGGGGCCGAGGCGAACACCGTGTCGTACTGGACCGAGTTGAACAGGGTGAAGACGGCGAAGATGCCGAGGGCGAAGCCGAAATCGCCGACGCGGTTGACGATGAACGCCTTGATGGCGGCGGCGTTGGCGGAGGGCTTGTGATACCAGAAGCCGATCAGGAGATAAGAGGCGAGCCCCACGCCCTCCCAGCCGAAGAAGAGCTGGACGAAATCGTCGGCGGTGACGAGCGCCAGCATGGCGAAGGTGAACAGCGAGAGATAGGCGAAGAAGCGCGGCCGGCCGGTATCCTCCTCCATGTAGCCGATGGAATAGAGATGCACGAGGCCGGAGACCATGGTCACCACCACGAGCATCACGGCGGTCAGCGTGTCGATGCGGAGCGACCACACGGCTTTCAGATCGCCGGAGTCGATGAAGCGCAGCAGCTCGATCCGCTCTTCTTGGCCTTGGATGGCAACCTGGTAGAAGGCGAGCCAGGACAGGAGCGCGGTGATCAACACCAGCGTGGTGGTGACGACCTCGGAAGAGCGCGCGCCGACGAGGCGGCCGAAAAGACCTGCAAAGAGCGCACCGACGAGAGGAAGGAACAGAATCGCTTGATACATGCGCGTTGTCGGTCAGCCCTTGAGAAGATCGATTTCGGCCACGTCGATGGTGCCACGGTTGCGGAACGTGACGACGACGATTGCCAAGCCAATCGCCGCCTCGGCAGCTGCCACAGTGAGCACGATCATGGCGAAGATTTGCCCGACGAGATCGCCGTGAAAGGCGGAAAAGGCGACGAGATTGATGTTCACCGCCAGCAGCATCAGCTCGATCGACATCAAAATGACGATCACGTTCTTGCGATTGAGGAAGATGCCGAAAATGCCGAGCGTGAAGAGGATTGCGGCGACGGTGAGGTAGTGGGACAGGCCGATGGTCATGACAGGCCCCTCCCCGATTCGACGTCGACGAGCTGCACAGCCTCCTCGCGCGAGCGCCCGACTTGAGCCGAGACCTTCTGCCGCCGCACATCCCGCTTATGCTGAAGCGTGAGCACGATGGCGCCGATCATGGCGACGAGCAGGATGAGGCCGGCCGCCTCGAACAGATAGACGTAGCGCGTATAGAGGATGAGGCCGATGGCTTCGGTGTTGCTGATGTCGGCGGCGGGAGGCGTCGGTGCTTGGGCGGCGATCTGTGGCGCCGTGACCCAGGCGCCGACGATCAAGATCAGCTCGACGAGAAGTAGGAGACCGATGGTGGCGCCGACCGGCAGATATTTGAGGAAGCCCGCCTTGAGCACGGCGAAGTCGACATCGAGCATCATCACCACGAAGAGGAACAGCACGAGCACCGCGCCGACATAGACCACGACTAGGATCATGGCCAGGAACTCGGCGCCGAGCAGCACGAACAGCCCGGCGGCATTGAAGAAGGCGAGGATCAGGAACAGCACGGCGTGCACGGGGTTCTTCACGGCAATGACCATGAAGCCCGCGCCCACGCACATGGCGGCGAACAGATAGAAGAACAGCGCGCTCAGCATGCGGAGGTCTTAACACAGGATGATTTCGTGATGGCCGGGCTTGTCTCGCCTACGCGGGCCGAAGCCTTATGGCCGGGGCGCACCAGCCGTTGCTTCGGCGGGCGAAGGCCCGGCCATCCATGTCTTGATTTGCGGTTGGCTGCAAAACGTGGATGCCCGGCACAAGGCCGGGCATGACAGGCGGATGGATTGTAAAGGTAACCCAACTAGTCCCTCACCGGTACGGCGCATCGAGCGCCAGGTTCTTGGCGATCTCGCGCTCCCAGCGGTCGCCATTGGCCAGCAGCCGCTCCTTGTCGTAATAAAGCTCCTCGCGGGTCTCGGTGGCGAACTCGAAATTCGGTCCCTCCACAATTGCGTCGACCGGGCAGGCCTCCTGGCAGAAGCCGCAATAGATGCACTTCACCATGTCGATGTCGTAACGCGTGGTGCGGCGGGTGCCGTCGTTATTGCGGGGACCGGCCTCGATGGTGATGGCCTGGGCCGGGCAAATCGCCTCGCACAGCTTGCAGGCGATGCATCGCTCCTCGCCGTTGGGATAGCGTCTAAGTGCATGCTCGCCGCGGAAGCGCGGGGAGAGCGGCCCCTTCTCGAAGGGGTAGTTGAGCGTCGCCTTGGGCCCCACGAAATATTTCAGGGCAAGCCAGAAGGCTGACAGAAATTCTATCAGCAACAAGGACTTGGCGGCTTCGGCGAGACGCTTCACGCGCGCGCTCCTCTCAGGATGCATGCTGCCAGAGTTGCAAGATCGCCGCCACGATCACCACCATGGCCAGCGACAAGGGCAGGAAGACCTTCCAGCCGAGCCGCATCAGCTGATCGTAGCGGTACCGCGGCACCATGGCCTTGACCATGGCGATCAGGAAGAACAAGAAGCAGACCTTCAAAATGAACCATAGCACGCCCGGAATCCAGGTGAAGGGCGGCACCGGAAAGAGCGGCAGCCAGCCGCCCAGGAACAGCACCGTGCCGAGCCCGCACATCAGAACGACGGCGACATATTCGCCCAGCATGAACAGCATATAGGGGGTCGAGGAGTATTCGACCATGAAGCCGGCAACGAGCTCGGACTCGGCCTCAAGCAGATCGAAGGGGGGCCGGTTGGTCTCGGCCAGGGCGGAGATGAAGAACACCACGAACATCGGGAGAAGCGGCAGCCAATACCAGCCGAACAGCCCGAAGGCGCTGTCTTGAGCCTCGACGATGGCGGAAAGATTGAGCGAGCCCGCGCAGAGCAGCACGGTGATGATGACGAAGCCGATCGAGACTTCGTAGGAAACCATCTGCGCGGCCGATCTTAGCGCGGCGAGGAAGGCGTATTTGGAGTTCGACGCCCAACCGGCCATGATCACGCCGTAGACCTGCAAGCTGGAGATGGCGAAGATGTAGAGAATGCCGACATTGATGTCGACGACCGCCCAACCTTTGGCGACCGGCATGACGGCCCAGGCCGACAGCGCCAACCCGGCGGTGACAAGGGGCGCCAGCAGGAAGATGCCTTTGTTGGCGCCGGCCGGAATGATCGGCTCCTTGAACACGAATTTGAGCAGGTCGGCGAACGACTGAAGCAGCCCCCAGGGGCCGACCACGTTAGGCCCGCGCCGCATCTGCACCGCGGCCCAGACCTTGCGGTCGGCGTAAAGCAGGAACGCGACGATGATGAGAAGGGTAACGAGCATCGTGACGCTTTGCGCCACGATGAGCGCGAACGGCACGCCATAGCTCGACCAGAACTCAGCCATCGGTGCCGGTTGCCTTGTCCTTCGCGCCGTCGTGGAGAGCGCTCAGATTCGCCATGATGGCGGAGGCGCGCGCGATCGGATTGGTGAGGTAGAAATCCTCGACCGCGTGGCCGAAGCGGTCCTTGCCGGGTTTGGCCGGCCGGTCGGCAAGGCGCTCGATTGCCGCGCTGTCGGCAGGATCGATCAGATCGAGCAGCGCCAAATGCGGGTGCGCGGCGAACATCTTGGCGCGAAGCTGCTGCGCCGTGTCGAACGGGAGGGGCTCGCCGAGAACGCCCGACAACGCCCGGAGGATCGTCCAATCCTCGCGCCCCTCGCCCGGCGGAAAGACGGCGCGCGCGGTCATCTGCGGCCGGCCTTCGGTGTTCACGTAAGTCGCGGCCTTCTCGGTATAAGCGGCGCCGGGAAGGATGACGTCGGCACGATGGGCGCCGCGATCGCCGTGGCTGCCTTGATAGATAACAAAGGCGTTGCCCAGCCTCTCCATTTCGATCTCGTCGGCGCCGAGGAGATAGACGACTTCGACCTTCCCCTCGCCAGCCGCCTCGATCATGGACTCGACATCGAGGCCGCCTTTGGCGGGAACGAGACCGAGGTCGAGACCGCCGACGCGCGCGGCGGAAGTGTGCAGCACATTGAAGCCGTTCCAGGAGAGGGCAGGCTTGAGCGCGCCCATGGCGATGGCGGCCTTGGCGGCGAGTGCCAGCACCGCCGCGCCGTCGGCCCTGGCCAGCGCCCCCGCGCCTAAGATCAGCATCGGCCGCTCGGCGTCGTCGAGCGTCTTCAGGAAGGGATGGGAGCCGTCGGCGATCTTGGCCAACGTCTCGGGGCCGGCACCGAGATAGTCGTAAGCATAGGTGAGGTCTTCATTTTCGCCGATCAGGCCGATGGGAAGCCGGCCCTGGCAATGGCGGGAGCGCTTCAGAATGCGGGCATTGAGCACCGGGGATTCGTGACGCGGATTGGTGCCGACCAGAAGAATCGCGTCGGCCTGATCGATGCCTGCGATGGTGGAATTGAAAAGGTAGGTGGCGCGGCCGAGAGCCGGATCAAGCTTGGCGCCGTCCTGGCGGCAATCGATGTTGGGCGAGCCGAGCTGCTCGGTAAGAAGCTTGAGCGCGAACATCTCCTCCGCCGCGGCAAGGTTGCCGGCGATCGCGGCAAAGCGCGAGCCATCCATGCCCTTCAGTCTCTCGGCAATAACGCCAAAGGCCTCGTCCCAGGTCGCAGGGACAAGCTTGCCGTTCCGCCTGACATAAGGCCGGTCGAGCCGCTGGGTGCGCAATCCGTCCCAGATATGGCGGGTCTTGTCGGAGATCCACTCCTCGTTGATGGCGTCGTTGATGCGCGGCAGGATGCGCATGACCTCGCGGCCACGGGCATCGACTCTGATGGCGCTGCCGAGCGCATCCATGACGTCGATCGAGAGCGTCTTGGTGAGCTCCCAGGGCCGCGCCACGAAGGCGTAAGGCTTGGAGGTGAGCGCGCCCACGGGGCAGAGATCGACTACGTTCCCCGACAGGTTCGACATCATGCCGCGCTCGAGATAGGTGGTGATCTCCATGTCCTCGCCGCGGCCGATGGCGCCGAGCTCCTCGACGCCAGCCACCTCGGTCATGAAGCGCACACAGCGCGTGCAGTGGATGCAGCGATTCATGAAGGTGTCGATCAGGGGCCCGAGATATTTCTCCTCGACCGCGCGCTTGTTGTCCTGGAAGCGGCTGGCGTCGAAGCCGTAGGCCATGGTCTGGTCCTGGAGATCGCATTCGCCGCCCTGGTCGCAGATCGGGCAATCGAGCGGATGGTTGATGAGCAGGAATTCAAGCACGCCCTCGCGCGCCTTCTTCACCGTCTCGGAATTCGTGATGATTGTCGGCGGCGTGCCGTCGCGCGCGGGCCTCAGATCGTGAACGCCCATGGCGCAGGAGGCGACCGGCTTCGGCATGCCGACCACCTCGACCAGACACATGCGGCAATTGCCGGCGATCGACAGGCGCTCGTGATAGCAGAAGCGCGGAATCTCGATGCCGGCCAGCTCGCACGCCTGGATCAGAGTGATGCCTGCGGGCATCTCGTGCTCTTTGCCGTCGATGATGAGCTTAGGCATCTCGTTTCGATTTCTCGCTCAGGGCTTCGTGCAGGAAAGCCCGGAACTTGGGCGTGTATTGCTTAAGGTAGCCGGAATTGAGAAAGTGCGGCGAGAGCAAATAGGAGCGATGCAGTCCGAGCTGAATGCGGACCGCCGCGTCCCATTCCCGAGTCGGCGACACCTCCAGAATCTCCTCGCTGGCGTTGAGGATCGTGTCCACGAACAGCTCGTATTTCTGAAACATCTCCGAACTGCCGTCGATGGTCAGGGCCTCGTAGTTGAAATCGGCGAGGTGCAGGGTCGGGTCCGACAGCTTCGGGTTCTCGAAGGCAAGTCTCAGATATTCCCGCCACAGCTCGTTGGCGTTGCCGCGGCGCTCGGCCCTGCGGTTCTCCGAGATTTGCAAATGCGCATAGATCAAGGCAGCGATTGCCGCGGCCGCCATCACCAGGGTCCCGATTGTTACGGCGTTGTCCCACAGCCAGGCCATGCGCCGTCTCTACTCCGCCGCGACGGGAACCGACGGCGCGATCGGCTTGGTCGCTTGCGCGTCGATGCGTGCCTCGATGACGTGGCGGAAATGGCGGATGAGACCCTGCACCGGCCAGGCCGCGGCGTCGCCCAGTGCGCAGATCGTGTGGCCCTCGACCTGGTAGCTGACATCGAGCAGCATATCGATCTCGCCCTTCTCCGCCTGGCCTTTGGCCATGCGCTCCAGCACCCGCCACATCCAGCCGGTGCCCTCGCGGCAGGGCGTGCACTGGCCGCATGACTCATGCTTGTAGAAATAAGAGAGCCGGGCGATGGCGCGGATGATGTCGGTCGACTTGTCCATGACGATCACCGCCGCAGTGCCGAGCCCGGTCTTCAGCGCTTTTAGGCTGTCGAAGTCCATCGGCAGGTCCTCGCACTCGCTGGCCGGGATGCAGGGCACCGACGAGCCGCCGGGGATGACGGCAAGCAGATTGTCCCAACCCCCGCGCACGCCCCCGCCGTAATGGTCGATCAGCTCGCGCAAGGGTATGCCCATTTCCTCTTCGACATTGCACGGCGTGTTCAAATGGCCCGAGAGGCAGAAGAGCTTGGTGCCGGTGTTGTTGGGGCGGCCGAGCGAGGCGAACCAGGTGGCGCCGCGGCGCAAAATGTCGGGGACGACGGCGATGGTCTCGACATTGTTGACCGTGGTCGGTGCGCCATAGAGCCCGACATTGGCGGGGAATGGAGGTTTGAGGCGCGGCATACCTTTCTTGCCTTCGAGGCTCTCGAGCAGCGCCGTCTCCTCGCCGCAGATATAGGCGCCCGCCCCGTGATGCAGATAGAGCTCGAAGTCCCAGCCGTTGACATTGTTCTGGCCGATCAGCTTGGCGTCATAGGCCTCATCGATCGCCCCTTGCAGGATCTCGCGCTCGCGGATGAATTCACCGCGAATATAGATGTAGCAAACATGCGCCCGCATGGCGAAGGAGGCCAGGAACGCGCCTTCGATCAAGAGCTGCGGATCATGGCGCATGATGTCGCGGTCCTTGCAGGTGCCGGGCTCCGACTCATCGGCGTTGACCACGAGATAGGACGGGCGCCCGTCGGACTTGGTGGGCATGAACGACCATTTGAGGCCGGTGGGGAACCCTGCGCCGCCGCGTCCGCGCAAGCCTGAGGCCTTCACCTCCTCGATGATGGCTTCGTGACCCTTCTCGATCATCAGTTTGGTGCCGTCCCAGGCGCCGCGCGCGCGCGCCGCTTTGAGCCGCCAAGAGTGCAGGCCGTAGAGATTCTTGAAGATGCGGTCCTTGTCTTGCAGCATCAACGTGGTTTCGGTTTCCGACTCTTGCCCGGCGATCTCATTGGCGCGCGCGCCTCTGGCGGCTCGACCGTGTCCTCGGGCGTCTCGTTGCGGTAGAGCGCGGGATCGATGAGCGTGATCGGGCCGCCCAAGGGTGCCGAGGCTTGCCGTCCGTCCTGAGGGCCGGGCTCGACATGACGTCCGGCCTTCATGTCCTTCAGGATGCGGGTCATGCTCTCAGGCGTCAGGTCCTCGTAATAGTCCTTGTTGATCTGAGCCATGGGTGCGTTGACGCAGGCCCCGAGGCACTCGACCTCGGTCCAGGAGAAAAGTCCGTCGGGGGTCACATGGCCCGGTGCGCCGATCAGCTTGCGGCAAGTGTCCTTGATCTCGTCAGCGCCGCGGAGCCAGCACGGCGTCGTGCCGCACACCTGCACGTAATAGCGGCCGACGGGCGCCAGGTTGAACATGGTGTAGAAGGTCGCGATCTCGTAGACGCGAATATAGGCGAGGCCCAGCATGTCGGCGACATAACGCAGCGCAGGCTCGGGCAGCCAGCCTCCCATCTGCTCCTGCGCGCGCCACAGGATGGGAAGCACGGCCGAGGCTTGCCGTCCTTCCGGATATTTCTTGATCTGGGCCTTGGCCCATTCAAGGTTCTCCGGCGTCAAGGCGAAGCCCTCAGGTTGCTCGGCGGCGAGGCGGCGGACGCTCATGGGCTCGCTTCTTCTTGGCTCGCGTTAGGTCTGGCCCAGCCGACGCGAGGCTCTCCTAGCGGTGAACGGTACAGGCGGGAATCGTGGTCAGCTTCTTACCCACATAGGCTTTCAGCGTGTAAAAGCAAATTGCGGTCGAGGTCGCCTTCTGCAAGGTGACGACGAAGGCGTCGGAGGAGACTTTGCCCGATTGGCGCGTCACCGCCTCGGCCGGAATGAAATTCGTGGTGCGGATCTCAAACCCGTCCCGTGTCAGCTCGGCAAGGGTCAGGGGCCCGCTCTCGCCCTCCGGCGGCGCTGCGGCACTCTCGGCTCCGGCGCTTGGTGCGCCATCCTCGGGCTTGGCCGCCTCACCCTCGTCGGCCTTGGTCCCTTCGCCCTCGGCAGGTTTCGGGCTCGCCGGCGGCGCCGGCTTGGCATCTGGAGCACTTGGCGCGGCCCCGCCTTGCGCGGCGGCGGGCGCCTCGGCACAAGCAAAGAGGAGCGCGACAGCGCAGGCCAAGGTCAGGACCAGCTTCGTCATACCGCCCTCCCTCACCGGTCAATCTCCAAGAATACGTCAGTAGTCATCATCGCGGCTCTGCATCAGTCGGTCGACGCGCCAACCAACCCCGGGAATGTGCGCTGAGACCGAAAAGACTACCGCTGCCACAGCGACGTAGATTGCGAAACCCGCGACCCAACCGAGAAAACTCGAACGCTCGGCAACCTTAACACCGCCCCAAATACCACCAACGAAAAGCCCAATCGCTGCTCCCCAGTAGATCAAAAGCGCGACGAGCGCTTCGAAGAAGGCGCCAACTGGTCTCCTGTCTCCCCACGCCATCCGGATGGCGTCAACCGATAGGAGACAGAGAATAACCGCTGCCCACGTTCCCCATGTCGGCAGCCGGTGCCACCAAGCAAGAAAGGGATCAAGCATGTGTTCTACCGGTCAATCTCTCCAAACACGATATCGATCGAGCCAAGCACGGCCGACACGTCGGCGAGCATATGGCCGCGGCACAGGAAGTCCATGGCGGCGAGGTGGACGAAGCTCGGCGCTCTGATCTTGCAGCGGTAAGGCCGGTTGGTGCCGTCCGAAACGAGATAGACGCCGAACTCGCCCTTGGGCGCCTCGACCGCGGCGTACACCTCGCCCTTGGGCACGTGATAGCCCTCGGTATAGAGCTTGAAGTGGTGGATGAGGGCTTCCATGGAGCCTTTCATCTCGGCGCGCTTGGGCGGCACCATCTTGTGATTCTCGACGTTGATCGGGCCAAGCTCAGTGGTGAGCCGCTCGCAACATTGTTTCATGATGCGCACGGATTGACGCATCTCCTCCATGCGCACGAGGTAGCGGTCGTAGCAATCGCCGTGCTTGCCGATGGGGATGTCGAATTCGAGCTCGTCGTAGCATTCGTAAGGCTGCGACTTGCGCAAGTCCCAAGCCGCGCCCGAGCCGCGCACCATGACGCCGGAGAAGCCATGCGCCCAAGCGTCCGCCTGTGACACGACAGCGATATCGACATTGCGCTGCATGAAGATGCGGTTGCCGGTGAGCAGCACCTCGATGTCGTCGCAGACTTTGAGGAACGGATCGCAGAAGGCGTAGATGTCGGCAACAAGCGCGGGCGGAAGATCCTGATGCACGCCGCCGGGGCGAAAGTAGGATGCATGCATGCGGGCGCCTGACGCCCTTTCGTAAAACACCATCAGCTTCTCGCGCTCCTCGAAGCCCCACAGCGGCGGCGTGAGCGCACCGACATCCATGGCTTGGGTGGTGACGTTGAGGAGGTGGGAGAGCAGGCGCCCGATCTCGGAATAGAGCACGCGGATGAGCTGCGCGCGTTTGGGCACGGTGACGCCGACGAGCTTCTCGACCGCGAGCGAGTAGGCGTGCTCCTGGTTCATCGGCGCCACGTAGTCGAGCCGGTCGAAATAAGGCAGCGCCTGGAGATAGGTCTTGTACTCGATGAGCTTCTCGGTGCCGCGATGGAGCAATCCGATATGAGGATCGACGCGCTCCACCACCTCGCCGTCGAGCTCGAGCACGAGGCGCAGCACGCCGTGGGCGGCGGGATGCTGCGGCCCGAAATTGATGGTGAACTTGCGCTCGTCGCCCTCCTGCTTGCCGCTCTCGGTCGCGGGCGCTCGTGTCTCGGTCTCTGCCATCAGGCGTCCACCTTGCTGCCGGCTTTGGCGAGTTTGGCGGCGAGGCCGCGATTGAAACGGTCCCAACTGACGATGAAGCGCTCATGGGTGCCTGAGCCGATTTCGTCCATGCCGTCATGGGCGACGATCTTGAAACGGGCGCGCGGCCCCCTCACCTCGACACATTCCGCCTCGACGGTGACGGTGAAGCCAGGCGGCGTCGCCGCCTTGTGGGAAATATCGATATGGGTGCCGAGGCTCCCCTCCCCTTGGTCGAGATGCGGCTCGAGCAATTGCACGCAGGTCCATTCCATAAGCCCGACCATGAAGCCGGTGGCGAACACCTCCGGCATCGCCTGGAGCTGCGGAGACTCGCGGTAGAGGTGCGGGACAGTCTTGGTCTCGGACACCTGATAGGAGAAGCTGTGCTTCAGCCCGGCCCTCAGCGATGGCTTCATGGCTCGCCGTTCCTGTCGGGTGCTTCGCCCGCCTTTTCATCGCCGGGGATGGCGGTGTCCATGCCTTCCCAGGGACTGAGGAAATCGAAGCTGCGGTATTCCTGCATCAGCTTTACCGGTTCATAGACCACGCGCTTCAGCTCATCGTCGTAGCGGAGCTCGACGAAGCCGGTGAGCGGGAAGTCCTTGCGCAAGGGATGTCCCTGAAAGCCGTAATCGGTGAGGAGGCGCCGGAGATCGGGATGGCCTGCGAACAGGATGCCGTAAAGGTCGTATGCCTCGCGCTCGAACCAGTCGGCCGCCGGAAACAGCCCGACAATGCTCGGCACAGGGTTCGCCGCATCGGTCTTGGTGCGCACGCGGATGCGGTGGTTCAGCCACGGGCTGAGCAAATGATAGACGACGTCGAACCTCTCCTCCCGCTCGGGGTAATCGACGCCGCAAATGTCGATCAAGCAGCGGAAGCGGCAGAGCTGGTCGTCGCGCAAGAGCTGGATGATTTCGGGGACATGGTCGCGCTCGACCTCGATGGTGAGCTCGCCGAGCGCCACCTCGGAAGCCAGAAGCTTGGTCCCAAGGCGATCGCCGAGATAGGCGGCGAG
>DASWJG010000006.1:0-2846 GCA_036397315.1 Methyloceanibacter sp.
GGGCCGTGCTGGCTTGCCAGGATCGACAGCGCCAGGCTGGTTGCGAAGAAGCAAGCGGCAAGAACCGCCGTGGTTTTGGTCAGGGCATTGCCGGCGCTGCGCCCGGTCATAAACCCGCCGCCGCCGCCGCCGATGCCGAGCGCGCCCCCTTCGGAACGCTGCAACAGCACGAGGCCCACAAGCGCCACGCTGACCATGACATGAATAAGCAGGAGAACAGTGTTCATCGTGTCGCCTTCGTCTTGGAAGGCGCTGTCTTATCCGAATCCGCTACCGTTTGGCTAGGCTTGGCATCAGCCGGCGCCGCGGCCTCGCGGTTAGGGTTGCGATCGGGCAGCGAAACCGCATCGGCACTCAACCCCGCTCCCGGCGGCGTTATCGGGACTTTTGCCACCCCGCCGCCGCGGCAGCGGAATTCGATCATCTCCTCGATGGCCAAAAACTGCCGGACCTTCTCGATCTCTCCGCTATCCAGGTGGTTTTTGACCCAGTCAGGGCCGTGGTCGAGGGCTGCCTGCATCTCGCGGGTGAGCAGTTTCTTGCGCTCAACCTGCAAATTCAGGCAAGCCGCCTTCTCCAGCGGCTCGGCAATGGCGCGCGTGCCGAGCGTCACCGCTGAGCTCGAGGTGAGAAGCGCCACGGCAATGAAGCGCAGCACCGGCATCATGACGCCCCGCGGGAAAGATCGTCCCCCCTGCCGCAAATCAGCCCCCTCAGAATGGCGAAGATTACCCTGTTTGCCAACCCTGCTCGCAATGGTTTCGCCGGTGTCAGCCGGTGCCCCGGCCGGCATAGGCCGACAGAATTGCATAGAAATCGCTCGCCTTAAGGCTCGCTCCACCGACCAGGGCCCCATCCACGTCAGGCACGAAGAGAAGCTCGCTGGCATTGGCCGGTTTGACCGAGCCGCCATAAAGGATGCGTAAGGCCCCCGCTTCCGCGTGCCCCAGCAAGCGGCCGAGCTCGCTGCGAATGAAGCCGTGCACTTCCGCGACATCGGCAGGCGTCGGCGTGAGACCTGAACCGATCGCCCAGACCGGCTCGTAGGCGATCACGGTGTCGGAAGCGCGTGCTTCTTGCGGCAGCGATCCTTGGAGCTGGCGCCTGACAATCTCCAGGGTCGCGCCGTCGCGCCTCTCTTGCTCGGTCTCGCCGATGCAGATGATGGCGGTCAGGCCGGCCCGGAAGGCGGCTCTGGCCTTGGCGTTTACCAGGGCGTCGGTCTCGCCGTGATCGGTGCGCCGCTCCGAATGGCCGACGATCACGGCGTGGGCGCCCGCGTCGGCCAGCATCTCGGCTGAGATATCGCCGGTATGGGGACCGGAGGGCATCGGATGGCAGTCCTGGGCTCCGAGTATGACCTTACTTCCGGTGAGCGCGTAGCGCGCCTGGGCCAGCAAGGTCGCCGGCGGGCACACCATGATATCAGCCTCGGACACAGGGTTTTGCGCCAGGCGGTCCTTGAGCGCCTTCAGCTCGGCCAAGGAGGCGCCAAGGCCGTTCATCTTCCAATTGCCCGCGACGAGAGATCTACTCCCTGCCACGTCCCCTCTCTACCCGCGCTCCGGCCGGGAGCGCTTTTCGAACTTTTCCAAGACCTTGGCCAAAATACCCTGCCTTGCCGGGCTTGCGCCTGCTACCTATGATGCCGCCGCCGCGCGAGGATGTCCAAGCATCGGACGCCAGCGCGGCTTTGGCAAATAGCGAATGGAAGGTTCGACGCGTGGCACTCGACACTTTGCGCAAAGGGGCTGGCCGGCTGGCCGGCTTGATCCTCATCGGCATGCTGGTCATCAGCTTTGCGATCTGGGGAATCGCCGACATTTTCACGGGCTATGGCAAACAGACCCTGATCCGTGTCGGCGACACCGAGATCACCCCCCAAGATTATTTGCGCGCACAACAGGATGTGCTCAGGGCGATGAGCGCGCAAGCCGGCCGGAGCCTCAGCCTGCAAGAGGCGCGCGCGCTCGGGCTCGACAGCCGGGTGCTGGAAAGGCTGATCGGCGGCGCGGCCGTCGACAACCATGCGCGGGCTCTGCATCTCGGCATCGGCGACGCGGCCCTTCTTGAGGACATCATGAAGGATCCCGCCTTCAAGGACACGACCGGCAATTTCAGTCCCCTCGCCTTCCAGCAGGCGCTGCACTCCATCGGCATGACCGAGCAGGGCTATTTGATCTCGCTGCGCGAGCGGAATTTGCGCCGGCAGATTCTCAGTACCGTCGGCCAAGTGGTGAACAGCCCCGCGATGCTGGTCGACGCGCTCAACAGCTTCAACGGCGAGACCCGCACGCTCCGTTACGTGCTTGTGCCGTCAAGCGTAGCCGGAACGATTCCCGATCCGACCGAGGAGGACCTCAAGCGCTATTACGACGATCACCAGAGCAAGTTTACCCAGCCCGAATTCCGCAAGGTCGGAGTTCTTGCCGTCACGCCCGAGACGGTCAAAGACCAGGTTGAGATCACCGAGGCCGACCTCAGGGCCGCCTACGAGGCGACCAAGGAGCAGCTCGGCAAGCCGGAGCGCAGGCAGCTGCAGCAGATTCCCTTCCCCGATCTGGCCGCAGCCAACGCCGCCTATCAAAAGATTCAGTCCGGCACCGACTTCGTGGCGCTCGCGAAGGAGCAGGGCGTGAGCGAGTCCGACATCGACCTTGGCAACGTGAGCCGCGCCGAGCTTGCCGATCCGATCATCGCGGATACAGCCTTCAGCCTCGAAGTGAACAAGGTGAGCGAGCCGGTCACCGGCAAACTGGGAAGCGTCGTCTTGCTGCGCGTCACGGCAATCGAGCCCGGCAAGACCCCGACCTTTGAAGAGGCCAAAGCCGATCTCGAGAAGAAGC
>DASWJG010000007.1:0-26377 GCA_036397315.1 Methyloceanibacter sp.
CATTGCGAGCTGATGGCCAAGGAATGGGGCATTACCCGCGAGGCCCAGGACCTTTTGGCCTTTGAAAGCCATAAGAAAGCTGCCGCCGCCTATGACGAGGGCTTCATGGACGACCTCGTCATCCCCTGCGCCGGCGTCTTCCGCGACAACAATATACGCGCAGACATCTCGCTGGAGAAAATGGCCGAGTTGAAGCCTGCTTTCGACCGCTCAGGCTCGGGCACGATCACCGCGGCCAATTCCTCGCCACTCACCGACGGCGCTGCCACGATCCTGCTCGCCTCCGAGGACTGGGCGGAAAAGCGCGGGATTCCGGTTCAGGCCTATCTGAGCCTGGGCCGCACTTCTGCCGTAGATTTCGTGCAAGGAGAAGGACTTCTGATGGCGCCGACCATTGCCGTGAGCGATCTTCTCAAGCAGACCGGCCTGGCGCTACAGGACTTTGATTATTATGAGATTCATGAAGCCTTTGCTGCGCAGGTGCTGGCAACTTTGAAGGCGTGGGAATCAGAGGAATATTGCCGCCGGCGGCTAGGACGGAGCCAAGCCCTAGGATCGATCGATCGGGCGAAGCTGAACGTCAAGGGCTCGTCAATAGCTTTCGGGCATCCTTTTGCAGCGACAGGAGCACGTATCCTGGCGGTTTTGGCCAAACTCCTGCATAGTGGAGGGGGCCAAAGGGGTCTGATTTCGATCTGCACGGCCGGCGGCATGGGTGTCGCCGCCATTCTGGAAGGGTCGGGACACGGGCGTAAGTAGAAGGCCGAATCATCGGCCATAGAGACGAATCAGCGCGCCATCGGGCGCAACAAGGACCTCGTTAAGAGGCCTAACTGGGGACAGGGGGCAAGATAAAGTGGTTGCCATGGCGTCATGTGCGCCAACGGCGCGACTCTTACGGAGGTGCTTATGAGGCATCATGCGTTCGCTGCGGCGGTGGGGCTTGTGACCGCTGCTCTCCTTGCTCCTAGCAGCCAGTCCCAAGCGGCGTCGGCCGATCCCACCGGCTATTGGTACAAGCCGGACGCGGAGCGCGAGTCCAAGATCCTGGTCTTCAAATGCGGCAAGGCCAAGAGTCTGCTCTGCGCCAAGATTGCGTGGCTCAAAAACCCCAAAGACAGCAAGGGGCGGCCTTTGCATGACATTCGCAACGAGGCTCCCTCGATGCGCGACCGTCCGATCGTGGGCCTGGCGATTTTCACCGGGCTGACCCCGAGCGCGCCTGCGACCTGGTCTGGAAAGATCTACAATCCCGAGGACGGCAATACCTATACCGCCACGCTGACTGTGCTCTCGCGGAAGGAGATCAAGCTCAGAGGCTGCAAGGCCTGGCTGCTCTGCGGCGAGAAGCAATGGCTCAGGACCTCGGCGCCTGAAGAGCTGACGCCTGTTGTGCCTGCCGAAGGAACGCAGCAGATCGAGGCGTCGGTCACGCCCCAAACTCCGCCGGCCGCACCGCCAAAGGCCGACGCCGTAGCGGCGGCGGAAGCGGCGCCCGCGCCGAGCGCGGAGCTTGCAGCTGCAACGCCGAGCGATGCGCCGCTGCCGCAAGACAATGTGCAGGCCATGGCCGATCCGGAAGCGCCGGCCGAGCCACAATCGACTGCGACATTGCCGCTGTCGGCCGCCATGCCAGTTCAGGAGCTTGCCGCGCCCGCCGCGGCACCCGCCGAATATAATGGACGCAGTGGCTACGGCTTTCTCAACGTCTCTGTCGGCCCCGAAACGGCCGCGCGCCTTTCGGGCGAGAGCGTCCCGAGCATGATCATCATGACCGAGCCGATCGCCGCCGAAGCCGTCGCGCCCATTTCGGGCGAGCCCGCTGCCCACGCCGTTCCGCTCCCGGAACCGAAACCTAAGGCGAAGCCGAAACCGATCGCCACCGCGGCCGCCAAACCGGCGCCGAAGATTGCGACGCCGGCCAAGCCCGCCGAGCAAGGAGCGCCCGCGCCGCAGGACGCCGACACAGCGCAAGCTGATGCGGACGGCGCAGAGGCCTCGGAGGCAGCGACGGCCGAAGCTTCCATGGTCGAGTCCCCGCCGCTAACGCGGAGACAAAAGCGCGCCATGCGGCGGCAGCAGCAGGAACAAGAGTTCTTGCCGTGGTTGCGGTAGGACCGTCAGAAGCTTCGAGCATCACAACGTCGCGCGATCGTCTAGGAATCGCGTGCGCTGATTGACCCCGCCGAGCGGATCAGCGCTTCGCTTCCGCGCGGAGTTCCTTTTTCGACAGCTTGCCCACCATGGTCTTAGGCAGCTGATCGCGGAACTCGATCTCGGCCGGCAGCTCGAGCTTGGAGAGTTTCCCTCTCAGGAATTGGAGCAATTCCGCCGTCGTTGCCTGTTTGCCTTCCTTCAGCTTCACGAAGGCCTTCGGCGCTTCGCCCCGATATTCGTCGGGAATGCCCACCACGGTCACCTCGGCGACGGCGCCGTGCTCGTAGAGCGCATCCTCGATCCGCCGCGGATAGATCTTAAAGCCCGAGGCGTTGATCATGTCCTTGATGCGATCGACGATGAAAATGTAACCGTCCTCGTCCATGTAGCCCACGTCGCCGGTGCGGAAGTGGCGTCCCACGAAGCTCCCTTCGGTCTCTTGCGGCTTGTTCCAATAGCCGGTCATCACCTGGGGCCCGGCGATGCAGATCTCGCCCGGTTCGCCGCGCTCCATCTCGACGGCAGGATCGTCGAGCGAGCGGATGGAAATCTCGGTGGCGGGGAGGGGGAGACCGATCGAGCCCTCGCGCTCGATCTCGGGAAGGTTGCAGGTCACCACGGGAGAGGTCTCGCTCAAGCCGTAGCCCTCCACAACGCTACAGCCGCACAAGGCCTCGAAGCCGCGTTTCACCTCGAGCGGCAGTGCCGCCCCTCCTGAGATGCAATATTCGAGCGAGGTGAGATCGAAATTCCCGATATGCGGATGCCGCAGCATGGCGTTGAACAGAGTCGGCACGCCCGGCATCATCCGGGGACGCAGCCTCCCGATCAGCTTCAAGGTCTCGATCAGCTCGAATTTCGGCACGAGTATCATCTGCATGCCGCTGGCGATGCCGAAATTCATCACCGTGGTCATGGCGAAGACGTGGAACAGCGGAAGGATGCCGAGGATGCTGTCGCCCTCCCTGACGTCCAAGTTCCGCCAAAGCTTCACCTGGCTGACATTGGTCGAGATATTGGCGTGGGTGAGCATCGCCCCTTTCGGTGTCCCGGTGGTGCCGCCGGTATATTGCAGCACGGCGATGGCGTCGGGCGTGATCGCCGGCCGGTCATAGCGGCCGTCATTGGCAAGGAGCGCCCGCTCGGGCACGATTCTTTCCGTTGCGGCAGAGGCGCTCGTATTGGCGAGCTTGGTGCGCTGCAGGAGCTTGAAGCCGACCGACTTCAGGGGAGGTAGGAGCGAGGGGAAACTCGCGACCACGGCTTTGTCGAGAGCCCCGCGCTCAAGCATCGCCTCGACCTTCTCGAAGGTAAGCGCAAGATCGAGCGTCACCATGATCTTGGTACCGCTGTCGCGAATCTGAAACTCAATCTCGTCGAGACTGTAGAGCGGGTTGAAATTGACGATCGTGCCGCCGGCCTTCAGCACCCCGTAATAGAAGATCACGAAAGTAGGGGAGTTGGGGAGTAACAGCCCGACCTTGACACCCTCGCCCACGCCGATCGCCCGTAGGCCTTTGGCCGCCCGGTCCGAGAGCTCCCCGATCTCGGCGAAGCTCAACCGCTTTCCCATGAAATAGGTGCAAGGGCGCGTGCCGTAAGCCTGAACGGCCTGGTCGAGCAGACTCCCTACCAGCGCCGGCCTGAACCGCGCGTCCCACGCGACGCCTTGCGGGTAGGACTTAAGCCACGGACGCTCAGGGGTTCGGGCGTCGCAAGGCGTCGTCCTCAAGGAGGAGGGATTGGGCTTCCTCGCCATGATTCTTGCTTTTTCGCTTTACTTTGCCGCCACTTGACGGGCCGCGATTCTTCCATCTGGAGGCGATTGGCCGCAGGCCCAGTCGATCATTATATAATAGCACGGGACCGGTTAAGGAGCATCGGAACCTGCCCCATACCTCGGCCGGGGGAATATGCTGAAACCGTGGCGCAGCCAGGCGCAAAAACGCCAATTTTCTTGGCGATTAGAGCATCCGGCAGGGAATAATTGGGCACGGTCGCGGGTAGACTCGACAGGTTTTTAAGTCTATTCCAATGCCCGACTTGCCCTCGGATTAGCTATGATTTAGCCAGGGACCATGACACACGGACCCCTTAACGGGGCAGGGAGAGCGATATGGACGAGGTGGCGACCAAGATCATCGAGATTTTGCGTAAGAACATGAAGGACCCATCGAAGCCCGTCGCGCTCGAAACCCCCCTTAGCGAGCTTGAGATCGAATCGCTCGATCTCGCGGTGATCGTGTTCGATATTGAGGATACCTTCGGTATCGAAATCCCGTATAATGCGAACGAAGAGGTGGAGGCGTTTGCGACGGTGGGGTCCGTCGTTGATCGCGTGAAGAGCATCATCTCAGAGACGAAGGCTTCCGGCGCAGCAGCTTGAACCAGCCATCCGCTCGGGGCCTTCCCGGGACGTCGACCAGGCTTGGAGTTACGGCTTAACATTACATGACACACACTAACGGACGCAGGCGCGTCGTGGTCACTGGCCACGGCGTCGTCACTCCTTTGGGCACAGGCGTAGAGAAATTTTGGGCGGCGCTCAAAAAGGGCGAGTGCGGCATTCGCCAGGTCCAAAGTTTCTCCACCGAGGATCTTTACATCACCATCGCCGGCGAGGTGCCGGACTTCGACCCCAGGGAGCGGCTGAAAAGCAAGCCTCTCTTGCTCGCCGACAAATTTTCCCAATATGCCGGTTGCGCGGCGCAGGAAGCCGTCGCCATGTCGAAGCTCGATGCGCCCCTCAAGGATCATGCGGCCTATCGCGCGGCCTGCATCATCGGCTCCGGTGTCGGCGGGCTGACGACGCTTGAGTTCTCCTACAAGATGCTCTTCAAGGAGAACAAGCGCGCGACCCACCCGCTGACCCTTCTGAAGGCTATCGGCAGCTCGGCCTCGGCCCATGTCAGCATCGAGTATGGAATCAAGGGCCCGACCTTCGGCGTGGTAAGCGCCTGCTCGACGGCCACCCATGCCATCGGACTGACTTATCGCATGATCCGCGAAGGCCTGGTCGATCTGGGCCTTGCCGGCGCGGCGGAGGCCTCGCTCAACTGGGGCGCAACCCGCGCCTGGCAGGCCATGCGCGTGCTCAGCCCTGATGGACTGTGGCCCTTCGCCAAGAAGCGCAACGGTACCGTTCTCGCCGAAGGCGCCGGCATTCTCATGCTCGAGGAGTTTGAGCATGCCAAGGCCCGCGGTGCGCCGATCCTTGCCGAGCTGATGGGCTACGGCATGACCGCCGATGCTGCCGATATGGTCAACCCCTCCATCGACGGGGCGTCATACGCGATGCAGATCGCCCTTGACGATAGCGGCCTTGGGGCGTCGGACATCGACTATGTGAACGCCCACGGCACGGCAACCGCCGTCAACGACATCAACGAGACCCGCGCCATCAAGCGCGTGTTCGGCAACGTGGCGAACAAGCTCTCCATCTCCTCGACCAAGTCGATGCACGGCCATTGCCTCGGCGCCGGCGGCGGCATCGAGGCCGTTGCCGCCATCAAGGCGATCGGAGAAGGGTACGTGCCGCCGACGGTCGGCCTCGACGAACCGGATCCCGAGTGCGACCTCGACTACACGCCGAATGTCGGGCGCCAACGCGAGATCAACTACGCCATGTCGAATTCCTTCGCCTTTGGTGGCCTCAACGCCGTTCTCGTGTTCGGCCCGCCGCCGGCGTAAGCCCGCTTCGGCTGCTCCCCTTCGGGTGGTCTCTCCGCTCTATCGTAGGCTTCGACTTTACCGGGCTCGCGCCGCGGGCATGGCTGATGTCAGGCAGCAGGGCCGCCACACGTCTGCTAAAGGGCGCTAGAGAAGGTCGGCCAGGCTCAGTCGGACATCGCGACCGGCACTGCAACGCCGCCGGCAACCGCGCCTATGCCCGCCCCGATGGGGCCGCCCACCGCAAAGCCGGTGACGGCGCCCACGCCAGCCCCGCTGGCGACCTTCTGGGTCATGGTGCAGCCCATGGCGCCGGCGGCCAGCACGGCCACCGCCAGGTACGCAAATACACACTTCACGGTAGACGCTTCCCCCGAATCCGCGGCGCCGAAAATATGGCCAACGCGCGGTAAGCGGGGCGGGGAGGGGGAGGCCAAAGCCCCCCTAGCAGCGCCGCATGGTCACGGCCTGCGTCGATTTCATGCCGATCACCCGTGCCGCGCCATGAGACAGATCGAGCGTGAGCCCTGCCGTGAATGGGCCGCGATCATTAACGGTGACCCTGACGCTTTTCCCGGTCCGCGGATTGCCAACAACGAGGCAGGTGCCGAAGGGCAGGGAACGATGCGCGGCGGTCATCCCGTTGGGATTGAAAGGCGCTCCGGACGCTGTGCGGTGTCCTCTAAGCTCATTGCCGTACCAAGTGGCTGTAACGCGTGCATCGGCTTGAGCCGCCGTGGCAAACGCGAGCAACGACAAACAGGCCGTGAAAAGACGGGTCATGCGGAATCCCTCCATGAGTGAAATGTTGCCCAGGAGAGACCGCATGAAATCGGCATTCGTTCGGCCTGGCCTTGGCCATACCGGGGCAGGGTTGCCTTTCTTGTGGCGCTAGATCAGGCCGAGCCCGCGCAGGCTCGCGTGCCCCTGCTTGCCGACGATGATGTGGTCATGGACCAGAACCCCGAGCGGCTTGGCCGCGGCCACGATCTGCCTAGTCATCTCTATATCGGCGCGCGAGGGCGTGGGATCGCCCGAGGGGTGATTATGCACGAGCACGATGGCCGTCGCCGACAGCTCGAGCGCGCGCTTGACCACCTCGCGCACATAGACCGGGGTATGGTCGACGGTGCCGGTCTGCTGTACCTCGTCGGCAATGATCTGGTTGCGCTTGTCGAGGAACAGTATGCGAAACTGCTCCTTGCTCGCGAACCCCATTGAGGCGCGGCAATAGTCGAGCACCTGGGCCCAGGACGACAGCACCGGCCGCTCCAGCACCTCGCCGCGCATCAGCCTGAGCGCTGCCGCGCGCACGAGCTTGAGTTCGGTGATAGCGGCCTCGCCGATGCCGGGAACCTCGCGCAACAGCTCTTCGGGTGCGTTCAAGGCTTCGGCGAAGGTGCCGAAGCGCGCGATGAGCGCCTTGGCCAGGGGCTTGGTGTCGCGCCTGGGGGCGGCGCGAAACAGGATCAGCTCAAGCACCTCATAGTCGGGGAGGGCGTCCGAACCCGCCCCGCGGAAGCGTCGCCTAAGCCTCTCGCGATGGCCGAGATAATGTGGCTTGCCCGCATCCTTGAAGCCCATTCAGCCGTCGCTCGGTTGACGCCCGTAAGGAGGCCGATCCAGCCCGCGCGGCGAGACCGTGAACACCTCGCACCCCGTCTCGGTAACGCCGACAGTGTGCTCGAACTGGGCCGACAGCGAACGGTCGCGGGTGACCGCCGTCCAGCCATCCGACAGGATCTTCACATGCGGCTTGCCGAGATTGATCATCGGCTCGATGGTGAACAGCATGCCGGGCTTGAGTGCCAGCCCCTCGCCGGGTTCGCCGTAGTGCAGGATATTCGGTCGGTCGTGGAACACGCGGCCCAAGCCATGGCCGCAGAAATCGCGCACCACGCTGCAGCGCTCGCCCTCGGCATAGGTCTGGATGGCGGCGCCGATATCGCCGGTGGTAGCGCCGGGCCTGACCGCGGCCACGCCCCGCATCAGCGCGTGATAGGTGACTTCAAGCAGGCGCTCCGCGGCGCGGGGGATTTTCCCCACCGCAAACATGCGGCTCGAATCGCCGTGCCAGCCATCGACGATGAGCGTCACATCGATATTGAGGATGTCGCCCTCCTTCAAGGCCCGCGGGCCCGGGATGCCGTGGCAGACCACGTGGTTGAGCGAGGTGCAGATCGATTTGGGAAAGCCTCGATAATTGAGCGGGGCGGGGACGGCGTTCTGGTCCATGGCGAACTCGAACACGAACTGATCGAGCGCCTCGGTGGTCACGCCCGGACTCACCTCGTCGGCGAGGAGATCGAGCACCTCGGCCACGAGCCGGCCAGCCTTCGCCATGCCGGCGAAGGCGTCCGCTCCGTGGAGTTTGATCTTGGTATCGCGCGCCTGGGCGCGGGCAAATTCGAGGTTGGACATGGCAAGTGATTATAGGGGACTGGCGTTCACTTAGGAGGAAATATGGCGACGTGCAACGGGAGCCGGTGAAGTTTCCCCGCTTCTGAGCAAAGGGGACCCTAAGAAGCTGGCGGAACGGCGGCAACGCGCTAGACTTTCACACCCGCAACGGTTTCTACCTGCCGTCATGACCGATCAGGAAGGCTCCCGGACCGTCACCGCCGCGCTTGTCGTGATTGGCGAGGAAATCCTGTCGGGACGCACCAGCGACGAGAACATTGCCTATATCGCGGCCTATCTTACCCGTATCGGCATTTCACTGCGCGAGGTGAGAGTCGTGGCCGACATTGAGGCCGAGATCGTCGCGGCGGTGAACGAGCTCCGCGCGCGCTTCACCTATGTCTTCACCACCGGCGGCATCGGTCCCACCCATGACGACGTGACCACCGATGCCATCGCCAAAGCCTTTGGCGTCGAAGTCGTGGTCGATCCCGAGGCGGTCGCGGCCATGCGCCAGCGGTTCAGCGGGGCGGAGCTCACGCCCGCCCGTCTGCGCATGGCCCGCATCCCCCAAGGCGCCGGGCTGATCGACAACGCCATATCCCGGGCGCCGGGCTTCATGCTCGGGAACGTCATCGTCATGGCCGGGGTCCCGCGCATCATGCAGGTCATGCTCGACGCGGTCAGCCCGCGTCTCGCCAAGGGGCGGCCAATGCTTTCCCGCTCGGTCCGCATCGATGTGCCCGAAGGCGATGCTGCGCCGGGCCTTGCTGAGATCCAGTCGGCGCACCCCGAAGTCCAGATCGGCAGCTATCCGTTCTTCGAGGACAAGCGTCTCGGCACCTATGTTGTGCTGCGGTCGACCGACGGGACGAAACTCGCCGCGGCGCTCGAGGCACTGTGGGAGTTTATCCACAGGGCGGGCTTTCACGCCGTGGCCGGCGAGGACGAATGAACAAATTTTACCAAAAAATGCGAATCACCCCGCTTTGTTGCGACGCCCGGCGAGGCTGATGCCGGCGATCGCTTGCCGCTCGCGCGGGTGATCGGCAAGACGCGAGATGCCGATCCAGGCAGGTCGGACCAGCGTCAACACCGTCAGCGCAAGAGAGTTGTCTCCCGCTTCCATCGGTCATCGACGGAACTGTTTTACGTGGAGTTGACGAAGCACGGAACGTTCGGCGCGAAGCGCGAGGACGACTGGCGTGGATGCGGGACGCGCGAAAACGCCGAGACCCGATAAGGTCCCGCGCGCCCAAGTAACTAGTTGTTTTGGAAAGGGAAAAAAGGAGGCGCGGGGACAAGCCCCGCGCCTTGTAATGCTATCTCTTCTTCTTCGCAGTTTTGCGACGGGCGGTTCCCGTCTTCTTCGCCGTCGACTTCTTCGCGGCGGCGGTCTTGCGCTTCGCTGGTTTCTTCCTCTTCGCTACTGCCATGATGTCCCTCCTTCGGGCTGGCTGGCTGTTAATTCACTCTAGCTACATCCGCTCGTCGCTCCACACGTATCGCACTTGAGACACGTGCCGTTACGGACGAGGGTAAAGTTTCCGCATTCTCCACACGCTTCTCCTTCATAACCCTTAACGCGCGCTTCGGCCACAAGATCTGATGCGCCTCGTTCAGCGAACGCTTCGACGGCGCGGGCGACGTGCTCGGCCGTCTCGGGTGAAGGAACTTGAGTGGTCGCGGTGGCAAAGCTTGTGGTGCCCGGCTGCGCGTCGTCATCGGCTCTCGCCTGCAACGCACGCGCATGACCACCAGTGCTCTGCGCTTTGCTCGGCGCCAAAAACTTTCGCTCGCTGAGGCGACCACGGGTGAAGCCTGGCGAGACGAGAGCTTCGGTGGAACGCTTGCCTTCGCCCGCGTCACCAGAGCCGAGTGTAGTGCTGCCGATCTCACTTGGATCAACATGAGCAAGCTCGTAGCGCCCAAGATAAGAAACTGCAAGCTCTCTGAATAAATAGTCAAGGATCGAGGTGGCGTTCTTGATCGCCTCGTTGCCGCGCACCGGGCCTGCCGGCTCGAAGCGCGTGAAGGTGAAGGCATCGACGAACTCTTCCAACGGAACGCCATACTGCAAACCGACGGACACCGCGATCGCAAAGTTGTTCATGAGCGAGCGGAAGGCGGCGCCCTCCTTGTGCATGTCGATAAAAATCTCGCCCAGACGTCCATCTGCATACTCGCCAGTCCTTAAATAGACCTTATGACCGCCGACTACAGCTTTCTGCGTATATCCCTTGCGCCGATCAGGCAAGCGCTCACGATCGGCGCGCGCCCGCATCCGCTCGATCACGCGCTCGACGATACGCTCGGCGACGACGGCAGCGCGCTGCGCCTGCGGCTGGTCTGAGGCGACCGCAGCGAGCACTTCGTCCTGCTCCTCCTCCTCATCGGCGAGGAGCTGCGCATTGAGCGGCTGCGACAGCTTGGAGCCGTCGCGATAGAGCGCGTTGGCCTTGAGCGCGAGCCGCCAGGAGAGCTGATAGGCCTCCTTGCAATCTTCAATGCTCGCGTCGTTCGGCATATTGATGGTCTTGGAGATGGCGCCGGAGATGAAGGGCTGCGCCGCCGCCATCATGCGGATATGGCTCTCGACCGAGAGGAAACGCTTGCCCTTGCGCCCGCACGGCGAGGCGCAGTCGAACACCGGCAGATGCTCGGGGTTAAGCCCCGGCGCGCCTTCAAGCGTCATGGCGCCACAGGCATATTCGTTGGCCGTCTCGATCTCCCGTTTACCGAAGCCGATCTCTGCCAGGAGGTCGAAATCGGGCTGGTCGATCCGCTCGGGCGAAAGTCCGAGCGTGCCGGTCAGGAAGTCCTCGCCAAGCGTCCACTTGTTGAAGACGAACTTGATGTCGAAGGCGGCCGCGACGGCCTTTTCTACGGCCGCGATTTTCTCCGGGGTAAAGGCCTTGGCTGCCAGCGTCTCGTGATTGACGCCAGGGGCCCCCACCAGAGTGCCGTGGCCGACGGCATATTCGATGATGCGCTTGATCGCCTCCTCGGGGTAGCCGAGCCCCCTCAGCGCCTCAGGCACCATGCGGTTGATGATCTTGAAATAGCCGCCGCCGGCGAGCTTCTTGAACTTGACCAGCGCGAAATCGGGCTCGATGCCGGTGGTGTCGCAATCCATCACCAAGCCGATGGTGCCCGTCGGCGCGATCACCGTGGCTTGCGCATTGCGGTAACCATGGGTCTTGCCAAGTTCTAGCGCCCGCTCGAAGGCATGGACGGCATGAGCGAGCAGCTTGGGGTCGGGGCAGGAGGCATGGTCAAGCGGCACCGGCGCCGTAGCAAGGCCCTCATAACCGTCTTTTTCGCCGCGGGCCGCGCGCGCATGGTTGCGCATGACCCTGAGCATGGCCTCGCGGTTCTTTTCATAACCGGGGAAGGGGCGAAGCTCGCGCGCCATCTCCGCGCTCGTGGCATAGGAGACGCCCGTCATGATGGCGGTGAGCGCCCCGCACAGCGCCCGGCCTTGCGCCGAGTCGTATGGAATGCCTGACGCCATGAGCAGGCCGCCGATATTGGCGTAGCCAAGCCCGAGCGTCCGGTACTCGTAAGAGAGCTGGGCGATGCGGCGCGAGGGAAACTGCGCCATGGTGACGGCGATCTCGAGCACGATGGTCCAGAGCTTGATCGCGTGCTCATAGGCCTCGATGTCGAAGCTGCCGTCCTCCTTGCGGAACGCCATCAGGTTGACCGAGGCAAGATTGCAGGCCGTATCGTCGAGGAACATGTATTCGGAGCAAGGGTTCGACGCCTTGATCTCGCCGGCCGCCGGGCAGGTATGCCAGTCGTTGATGGTGCTGTGGAACTGGATGCCGGGATCGGCGCAGGCCCAGGCGGCATAGCCGACCTGATCCCACAGCGCGCGCGCCTTCACCGTCTTGGCGACCGCGCCGTTCTTCCGAAACGTCAGGTTCCACGCGCCGTCGGCTTCGACCGCGCGCAGGAAATCATCGGTGACGCGCACCGAATTGTTGGAGTTCTGACCCGAGACGGTGCGATAGGCCTCCGAATCCCAATCCGTGTCGTAGGTCCGGAACTGGATCGACGTGTAGCCTTGGCGGGCGTACTGGATCACCCGGCGGATAGAATTGTCCGGCACCTTGGCCTTGCGCGCGGCTCTCACCTCGCGCTTCAGCGCCGGGTTGCGCTTGGGATCGAAGCAATCGGCGCCCTCGCCCTCGCAATTGACGCAAGCCTTGAGGATGGCGTTGAGCCGCTCGGCCAGCACCTTCGAGCCGGTGACGAGCGCCGCCACCTTCTGCTCCTCGTTGACCTTCCAATTGATGTAGTCCTCGATGTCGGGGTGGTCGATGTCGACCACGACCATCTTGGCCGCGCGCCGCGTGGTGCCGCCCGACTTGATGGCGCCCGCCGCCCGGTCGCCGATCTTGAGGAAGCTCATCAGGCCTGAGGACTTGCCGCCACCCGACAGGGGCTCGTTCTCGCCCCGGAGCCTGGAGAAATTGGTGCCGGTGCCCGAGCCATATTTGAACAGCCGCGCCTCGCGCACCCAAAGGTCCATGATCCCGCCCTCGTTGACGAGATCGTCGTCGATCGACTGGATGAAGCAGGCATGCGGCTGGGGATGCTCGTAGGCCGAGGTTGAGGCTTTAACCTCTCCGGTGGCGAGGTCGACATAATAATGACCTTGGCTGGGCCCATCGATGCCATAGGCCCAATAAAGGCCGGTATTGAACCATTGCGGGCTGTTAGGGGCGCCCATCTGCATGGCGAGCATGTAGCGGAGCTCGTCATAGAAGGCGCGGGCATCCTCCTCGCTCGAGAAATAGCCACCCTTCCAGCCCCAATAGGTCCAGGTTCCGGCCAGCCGGTCGAACACCTGGCGGGCGTCGCTCTCGCTGCCGAAGCGCTCAGCTTCCGGAAGCGCGGCTAACGTCTCCGCGTCAGGGACCGACCGCCACAGCCAGGCGGGGACGGTGTTCTCCTCGATCCGCTTGGCCTTTAAGGGAACGCCGGCTTTGCGGAAGTATTTCTGGGCGAGGATGTCGGCCGCGACCTGGCTCCAATGGGCGGGCACCTGCAAGCGCTCGAGCGAAAACACCACCGAGCCGTCGGGATTACGGATCTCGCTTGCGCTCTCCCTGAAGGGAATAGCGTCATAGGGCGATTTGCCCGCCTCGGTGAATTTCCGTTCAATCCGCATCTGCTCCCACCCCCGCTATTTTTGCCGCTCACGTCTGTCTGACGCGCAACGGTCGAAACTGAGGCGATTCGTTCCAACCATCAACATATATGCACTGACTTCCTAACGTACCACTAAACCCTGTGGGGGACTACAATAAGTGGCGGTGCAGAAGTCAGGGGATGGCATGTGGAAACCCTGTTGACGAAACGCAAGCGGAAGCCCGTCGACGCCCTCGTCGCGGGGGACTTTGACGGTCTGTTTACGAGCCTTTCACTAGGTTGGCGCCGTCACCGAAGGCTCGGCGACACGGGGGTCCGGGGTTAAAGACCAATGCTCCACCATCGCGCCTTTGGCCGTGATCTCGACACGCTCGTCGTCGCCGTCATCGACAATCGCCGGCCGCTGCTTTCGCTGATGCGGGCCATGCTCGCCGCCATCGGTACCGGCCGCATCGAGACCTATGAGAGCCCAACCGAAGCCATCGACGCGATGGCTCGAACCGTGCCCGACCTCGTCATTGCCGCCGCCTCCATGCAGCCTTTGACCGGGCCTGCGCTCGTCAGGATCATGCGCCGCTCAAGCTCGGGCCCGCTCTCTCTCGTGCCCGCCATGATCATGAGCACCCGCGCCAAGCCCGCCCTTGTCGAGGAGGCGCTTAAAGCCGGGGCCCATCAGGTGCTGGTGCTGCCGACCACTGCGAGCACGCTCTTTCGCAGGCTCGATTGGCTGATCAACGACGACCGCCCCTACGAGCTCAAGGGTGAGCACTATGTCGTCGCCGGCATGGAGGAGCGGCTGTCACTCAGCTTTCAGCGGCCGGTCTACGCCCCGGCCGAACCAGACCTTCCGTTTTCTGCCGTGACGCCGGACGAGGAGTCCGCTCCCACCCTCGACATCGCCAAGAAGGCGCGGGTCGCGCCGAACTAGGGCAGCGGCCTGGACAGGGGACCCCCCTTGAGGCCATAGTCCCGGCGCAAGCAAAAAAAAGCCGCATCACGGACATGGGAATCTTCACCGAGCTCTTTGCCTGGTGGACGGGCAACACCATCGGCACGCGCCTCTTCACCTGGCGCAAAGGGGAGCGCGTCGGCGAGGACGGGCTCGGCAATATCTATTATCGGGAACGCGGCGGCGAGCGTCGCTGGGTGATCTACCGCACCCTCGCCGAGCCGTCCCAGGTCCCGCCTGCATGGCATGCCTGGCTGCATCACACTGTCGACGTGCCGCCGACCGAGGAGAGCTATACGCCGCAGGCCTGGGAGAAGGCGCATCGTCCCAACCTCACCGGGACCTACGAGGCCTATCGTCCGCCCGGCTCGACGCTCCGTCCGGGTTCCGTGAAGCCGCCTTTGGATTACGAGCCGTGGCAGCCCAAATGACGCGCGAGACGCTGTTGGACACCGCGCCACCCAAGTCGGTTCAACGCTGGTCGGCGTCGGACTACGCGAAGAACGGCCGCTTCGTGCAAGAGCTGGCCGGGCCGGTATTCGGCATGCTTGGCGCCAAGCCCGGCGAGCGCATCCTCGATCTTGGCTGCGGCGACGGCGCGCTCACGGCGGAGATCAGGGCGGCCGGCGCCGACGTTCTCGGCGTCGACTTGAGCGATGAGCTGCTTGCGGTAGCGCGGATGAAGGGCCTCAGAGTTCGCAAGCTCGACGGCCATGCCTTGGATTTCGTCTCAGAATTCCATGCGGTGTTCTCCAATGCCGCGCTGCACTGGATGCGGAAGCCCAAATTGGTGATCGCGGGCGTAGTGCGCGCGCTTAGGCCGCGCGGCCGCTTCGTGGGCGAGCTCGGCGGCCACGGCAATGTGGCGGCCCTCGCCACCGCGATGCGCGCGGTCGGCGCGCTGCGCAAGGGCGATCCGGCGCTGGTCGCGCCGTGGTTCTTTCCCACTGTGGACGAATATGGCCGCCTCCTCGCCGAGGGCGGTTTCACGGTGCGAGAGATCGCGCTCGTGCCGCGCCCGACCCCGCTCAAGACCGGCATGGAGGGCTGGCTCAGGACCTTCGGCAGGTCCTTTTTCGATCAGTTCCCCGAGCCGGACAGGACCGCGGTGGTGAGCGAGGTCGTCGAGCTGTTGCGGCCCTCTCTCTGCGATACGCATGGCGTTTGGACCGCCGACCATGTCAGGCTCCGCTTCTATGCCGAGCGCGGCGCCTGACCCAAGCCGCCACACCAATGCCCAAATCATGGACGAGGCGTTTTGATGTTCAAGGAGCGCACCGGAGTGGTAGTCGAGAGGCCCGTTCACGAGGTGTGCGGCATGATGCAACGAAGTAATGCGGGCGCGGGCTATTCGGTCGGCGTGATTGCCCTATTCCTGGCAGCCTTCGGGCTGGCTTCAGGACTCTGGTCGAGCCTCCTCCATGCCGAAGTCGTCAAAAACCCGATCGCGGTGTTTGCCGCCCTCGACAAGGTCACCGGGCGCATCTCCCATCTGGAGATCCCTATCAACAAGACGGTGGAGTTCGGCGCGCTCAAGGTGACGCCTAGGGTTTGCGATACCCGTCCACCCACCGAGACGCCCCACACCTCATCCTTCGTCGAGGTCGACGAGGTGAAGCTCACGGGCGAGGTGCAGCGCATCTTCACCGGCTGGATGTTCGCCGAAAGCCCCGGCCTTCACGCGGTCGAGCACCCGGTCTTCGATGTCTGGCTCACCAACTGCAAGACGGTCTCGGCGCCGGCGCCTTCGGAGAGCAGCGAGAACACGCCGGCACCTGAGGCTCCGCCCGCGCCGCCCGAGCCTCCAGCCGCCGCCGCGGCACCTCCGCCCAAGCCGCCCAAGCCGCCCGCGGCCGCCGCAGCTCCGCCTGAGCCGCTTCCGTGGGCCATACCGCCACCTAACGCGGCCTCGAGGAATCGCTGAAACTCGTCGCGGCTCACTTCGATCGCGCCGAAACGCGCCAGATGCCCCGTAACGAACTGGGTGTCGAGCAGGGTGAATCCCCCATATTTCAATCTCGCGACGAGATAGACGAGCGCGATCTTGCTCGCGTCGCGGGCTCTGGAGAACATGCTCTCGCCGAAAAAGGCGCGGCCGAGATGCACGCCGTAAAGCCCACCGATTAGCGCGCCGTCCTGCCAGACCTCGACCGTGTGGCAATGGCCGAGCGCGAACAGCTCGCGATAGAGGCCCCTGATGCGCCCGTTGATCCAGGTCGAGCGCCGGCCTGAACGGGGCGCCGCGCAACCGTCGATAACCGCCTCAAAGTTGCGGTCGATCTTCACCTCGAAGCCACCGCCGCGGATGGTGCGCGCCAGACGCTTCGGAATATGCACGCGGTCGAGCGGCAGGATCCCGCGGCGCTCAGGCTCGATCCAATAGAGCGCGTTGTCCTCTGCGCTCTCGGCCATGGGAAAGATGCCGCAGGCATAGGCTTTGAGCAGCACCTGCGGCGTGATCTCGATCATGACGTCGTCGATGGAGGTCATGGGGAGCTATCCGCGTGCGCCTAGCTTGGCGAGATGGTTCTCGAGCCAATGGATATCGTAATTGCCGTCGACGATATCGGGCTCCGAGATGAGCGATATGAAGAGGGGAATGGTGGTCTCGATGCCATCGACCACGAACTCTCCAAGCGCCCGCTTGAGCCGCATCAAACACTCGTTGCGGGTGCGGGCATGCACGATGAGCTTGCCAATCAGACTGTCATAATAGGGGGGAATGGTGTAGCCCGCGTAGGCGCCGGAATCGACCCTGACGCCGAGGCCTCCCGGCGTGTGAAAATGCGTGATGGTCCCCGGCGACGGCCTGAAGGTGTGCGGGTTCTCCGCGTTGATGCGGCATTCGATGGCATGGCCGTTGAAGCGGATGTCCTCCTGGCGGAGCGACAGCGGCGCACCCGCCGCAATCCTGATTTGCTCGATGACGAGGTCGAGCCCGGTGATCATCTCGGTGACGGTGTGCTCGACTTGGAGCCGGGTATTCATCTCGATGAAGTAGAACTCGCCCCCCTCGTAGAGGAACTCCACGGTGCCGACGCCGCGATAGTTTAACTCTCGCATCGCCTGGGCCACCGTCTCCCCAATGCGGATCCGCTCGTTCTCGTTGAGGGCGGGCGAAGGGGCCTCTTCCCAGAGCTTCTGGTGGCGGCGTTGTAACGAGCAGTCGCGCTCGCCGAGATGAAGGGCGTTGCCCTGGCCGTCGGCCAGCACCTGAACCTCGATATGGCGGGGATGGGCGAGGTATTTCTCGAGATAAACGGTATCGTCGCCGAAAGCGGCTTTGGCCTCGTTGCGCGCGGTCAGGAGCGCCGGCTCAAGCTCGTTCTGGAACAGCGCCAGCTTCATGCCGCGCCCGCCGCCGCCGGCCGCCGCTTTGACCAGCACCGGATAGCCGATGTCGCGCGCGAACGCCTTGGCCTCCTCGAAATCGCCGACCGGGCCTGAGCCGGGCACGATGGGGATGCCGAGCGCACGCGCGGTCTCCTTCGCCTTGATCTTGTCCCCCATGAGCCTGACATGCTCGGCGGAAGGCCCGATAAAGGTGAGCTCGTGCTCCTCGAGGATCTCCGCGAACCTGGCATTCTCGGCGAGGAAGCCGTAGCCCGGATGCACCGCATCCGCGCCGGTGATCTCGCAGGCGGCGACGATCGCCGGGATATTGAGATAGCTGTCCTTGGCCGGGGCCGCACCGATGCACACGCTTTCGTCGGCAAGGCGCACATGCATGGCGTCGGCGTCGGCGGTGGAGTGCACGGCAACCGTGGCGACGCCAAGTTCCTTGCAGGCGCGCTCGATGCGAAGGGCGATTTCTCCCCGGTTGGCGATCAGGATCTTGTCGAACATCGCGCCCCGGCTAGCGTTGCTCGATCACCGCCAGCGGCTCGCCATATTCGACCGGCTGGCCGTCCTCGAAGAGAATGGCGATGACGGTGCCGGCGCGGGGGGAGGGGATCTGGTTCATGGTCTTCATGGCTTCAATGATGAGCAACGTCTGCCCGGCTGTCACCTTCGCGCCGATCTCGACGAACGGCGGCGAGCCCGGCTCGGGCGAACGATAGGCGGTGCCCACCATAGGCGAGGTCACCGTGCCGGGATGGACGATGAACTCCTCGGTCCGCGTTGCGGTCCGCGTGTTCTCTCGAGGTTCGGACTGGGGGACGTCGGTGGTGAGTGTGGTCGTAAGGTTCACCCCACGCGCGACCCTGATCCGTTTCCCCTCGTGTTCGACCTCGATCTCGGTGAGACCGGTCTCCTCGAGAAGCGCCGCGAGTTCGCGGATCAAGTCCTTGTCGAAGCTGCCCCCTTGTTGCGTCATGGGCGGCGTCCTCTCCCTTCCGCCATCACTTCGACTTGCCGGCCGCAATCGTGGCGGCCAGCGCCTCGATCGCAAGCTCGTAGCCTATCGCCCCGAAACCGCAGATCACACCCCTCACGGCCTTGGAGATATAAGAATGATGGCGAAACGGCTCGCGGGTGAAAATGTTCGACAGATGCACCTCGACCGAAGGGACCGGGCAAGCCAGAAGCGCATCCAGCATGGCGATCGAGGTATGGGTGAAGGCCCCGGCATTGACGATCAGCCCGGCCGCCTTTGTCCTCGCTTCCTGGATCCATGCTACCAACTCGCCCTCATGGTTGCTCTGGCGAAACTCTAACGAAAATCCTAGCGCGGCGGCCTTCCGCTCGCATCGTGCCCGCAGATCATCGAGCGTCTCCCGGCCATAGACCTCCGGCTCCCGGGCCCCAAGCAGGTTGAGATTGGGGCCGTTCAAGACGTAGATCGGTTTGGCCATGGCGGCTAGAGAACGCCTGATGATGCCGGGTGCGTGCGGGTTGCCGCGCGCTGGCCCCCGGCGGAGGAACGGGCCCCTTTATCAGCTTTTCTGCCGTTCGGCAAAATGAGCTGCAGGGTCGGGAGGCGGTTCTTCCCTTGCGGGGGCGCCTCAGCACGTGGCCTTGCAGCCCTTCTCGCGCACCTCGGCGACCTTTGCGGTCAACTGGTCGTAGAGGTCGTCGGGGGCACCCGGCACGATCCGGTCGCCGATCAAATAGAGCGGGGTGCCTTGCAGCGCGAGCTTCTGGGCAAGCTCCTTTGTCTCATCGAGCGCCTGCTGAATGGAGGGGTCCTCCATGTCCTTTTCGAGCTGTGGCACATCGAGGCCAAGCTCGCTCGCAATACGCAAGGCCTTGTCCTTGTCGGCCTTGCCGGGCTCAGAGAACAGCTTCTGATGCATTTCGAAATATTTGCCCTGCTTGCCGGCGGCGAGCGCGGCCTTCGCAGCGCCCTCCGACTCGTCGCCGAAAATGGGCAGCTCCTTGAACACCACGCGCACCTTGTCGTCGCTGTCCATCAGCTTGACCAGATCGGGCAGCGCGCGGCGGCAGAAACCGCAATTGTAGTCGAAGAACTCGACCACGTTCACGTCGCCATTGGGGTTGCCGGCGGTATAGGCGAGCGGCGAGCGGAAGATAGCTTCAGCGTTGTCGCTTATGACCTTTTGCTGCTGCGCTGCCTGCTCGGCCTGCTGACGCTTGTCGAGCTCGGTGGTCATCTCGACCAGGATTTCGGGATTCTTGGTGAGGTAATTGTGGACCACGTCGGTGATCGCCTTCTCATCGAGACCCGCGGAGGGAGCATCGACCACTCCCGGTGCCGTGCGCCATATGACGATGATGGTGGCAGCAGTCACAAGGGCGGCCACGACGGCGGCCACCAGGGCGGTGGCGAAGCCTGTCTTGAGGGTCATGCGAGATCTCCGGGGGGCTAAGGTCAGTTGGTTTTCGGGACTTGGAAAGCCAGAATGTCGTCGGCCCTGATCCAGTTCGGCGTGCCGTCGATGAACCCGGCTTTAGCGCGTTTGGCCTGCTGCTTGGCAAGCTTCAGCTGCCCTTCATAGAAATAGGCTTCGGCCGATGCAAGCTCGGCTTGCGCCATAAATTGCTTCTTGGCGCCGACAGCTTGCGCCGCTTCGGCCTTGCGTGCATAGGCCGCGGCGAGCTGGCGGTAACCCATTGCCGAAGTGTCCTCGCGCGCAAGCGCCGTGCGCAGATTGGTGACCGCCTCGTCGACGAGCTTTTTATCGTTGGTGCCGAGCAGCACCTGGCCCAGCATGATGCGGAGGAGCGGCTCGTTGGGGCTCAACCTCACCGCCTCGCGGAGAGGGGGAACCGCGGCGGCCGGGCTGCCGCTTTCAAACAGGAATTGGCCCTTGATCTCGTAGAAATAGGGCCAATCGGGCTTGGCGGCGATCAGCGCGTCGAGTTGGGGCATGGCGACCTTCACGCCGGATTGGCGGTAGGTGGCAATCGCTCTGGCGTACAGCGCAGGCAGACTTTGATCGGTCTGCTGATAGCGATTGAATACGGTCTGCGGCTCATCGAGGAAGCCGAACAGCTTCGCCTTCATCAAGTCGTGCCGGGCCTGCAGCTCAGGCGCGTCGACATTGTCATAGTAGGGGCTCGACGTGACGAGTTCCCTGAGCTGCACCAGGCGCTGCTGCGGCATGGGATGGCTCTGCAGGTAAGGATTGATACCCTGGACGCCGACGAGCTTGCTCGCCATGAAGTCGAACGTCTCGATCATGCCGCGGCCGGACTGCTTGGTGGCATTGAGGAAGGTCACAGCGGCCTGATCGGCAGACGATTCCTCGTTCTGGCGGTAGGCGAGCAGGGTGCGCATCGCGGCATCGGTCCCGCCGAAGGCCGCTCCCATGCCGGCCTGACCAACCCCGGGGGCGCCTGCGAACGCGCCTCCCACCATGGCGGCCACGCCGAGCAGCTGCAACATGAGCGCCGCCGATTTCGCCCTCGACATTTGCGTGCGCAGCCGGGCGAGATGGCCACCGGCGATATGACCGCTCTCATGGGCGATGACGCCGATCACCTGATTGGGCGTCTTGGCGTTCATCAGTGTGCCGGCATGCATGAACATGTTGTGTCCGTCGACGACGAAGGCATTGAAGGCGCGGTCGTTGACGATGTGGATGCGGATTGCTTGCGAGCCGAGGCCGGCGGCGTTGAAGATGGACTTGGCGTAAAGGCGGATCAGCGATTCCGTTTCGGCGTCGCGGATAAGCCCAGCGGCGTCCGCCGAGGTTGAGGTGATGAGGGCGGCGGCAAGCCCGCCGACGAAACCCGCGCGGAGCCGCCGTGGCGCAGAGTTGGTTCGGGCTTGAGCCAGAAGGGGCATGGGTCGGCTTGATCGTATAAGCTTAACGAGCGCCGGGCAAAGGTGCCGGTTTTTCGCGCCGCCATCCGGCGCTGGCGATACGTTGCAAACCGTCTGAAGCTACGTCTTTGCCAATCTTCGTTTGATTGGCGTTTGAATGCGGCGAGAACGTGACAGCACCTCGCGCGAAACCATCACGAAACAGCGAGGCCATGGCTGTGCATGAGCGTCTAGCGCTGCCACCACCCCCTGCGGCGCGGCGCTTCCGGCTCGCTTTGATCTTCGACTCGCGCCTCGCTGGGTGGGGCCGGCTGCTCGCTGACCGTGGCGACCGTTTCGAAGATACGCTCATCCTCGTGGTGCGGATGTTTGGCGGCCTCTTTCTTGGGGGCCCCTTCCGGGCGCGGCTTGCGTCCCGCCCCATTTTGCCGGCCTTCGCTCACAGTATGCGGGGCAACCTCGCCGCGCGCGTGCGGTTCCGCGCGCACCTCGCCCGGTGCCTCTTCGCCGGCTGCACGCGGGGGTCTCTGGCCCGACCGGCCCCGGCGACCGCCACGGCGTCCTCTCCGGCGCGGTCCCTTGCGGGCCTGCGCGCCGCCTTCCTCTTTGGCTTCGGCGCCTTTGGCCCCCTCTACGGTGCTCTCGACGAGACGTTCCTCCTCTTCGTCCTCCTCGGGCAGAGGCGTCTCTGAGCGGTCTGGCCGCTGAGCCTCGATGCCGCCTTCAGGACGCCGCCGGCGCCTGCGCCGCGAGCGGTGGCGGCTCGGTTCGCTCTCCCCTTCGGCCGCCGCAGGGGCAGGGGAAGGAGCAGGAGGAGCCTCGTGATGATGGGCCCAGTCCATTTGCACCACCGCACCCGCGCCATTGGCGATCTCGCCCTCGGCCGCCCGCTCGATCACGAACTGCGAGATATGCATGTCCTCATCGGCGGTGATCGTGAGGGGGATGCGGTAGCGCTGCTGGATATCGTTCAGATGGGCGCGCTTCTGATTGAGAATGTAGAGTGCGACATCAACCGCCGTGGTGGCGACCAGCGGGACCACGCCGTCGGTGATGAGCCGGTCCTCGATCGAGCGGAGAATGTCGAGCGCGACCGACTCAACGGAGCGCACCATGCCGGTCCCCTGACACATGGGGCAAGGCTTGGTCGAGCCTTCGAGCATGCCCGTCCGCAAGCGCTGGCGCGACATTTCGAGCAGGCCGAAATGGCTGATGCGCCCGACCTGAATGCGCGCACGGTCGTTGCGCAAGGATTCCTTCAGGCGCCGCTCCACCAGCCGATTGTTGCGGCGCTCGTCCATGTCGATGAAGTCGATCACGATCAATCCCGCGAGGTCGCGCAGGCGAAGCTGCCGGGCGATCTCCTCGGCCGCCTCGAGATTGGTCTTGAGCGCGGTGTCCTCGATATTGTGCTCGCGCGTCGCCTTGCCTGAGTTGACGTCGATCGAAACGAGCGCCTCGGTCTGATTGATGACGATATATCCGCCCGACTTCAGCACCACCTGCGGCGAGAACATTGCGGCGAGCTGGCGCTCGACCTGAAAGCGGATAAAAACGGGCTCGGGCTCCTTGTAGGGCTTCACGTTCTTGGCATGGCTCGGCATCAGCATGCGCATGAAGTCCTTGGCCTCGCGATAGGCGTCGTCGCCGGCGACCAGCACCTCGTCGATGTCTTTATTGTAGAGGTCGCGGATCGAACGCTTGATCAGGCTGCCTTCCTCGTAAACGAGGGCAGGGGCCGTCGATTTCAGCGTGAGGTCGCGGACGTTCTCCCACAGCCGCAAGAGATAATCGTAGTCGCGTTTGATCTCGGTCTTGGTGCGCTGCGCGCCGGCGGTGCGGATGATGAGCCCCATGCCTTCCGGCACTTCCAACTCGCCTGCGATCTCGCGTAGGCGCTTGCGGTCGGTGGGCTGGGTGATCTTGCGCGAGATGCCGCCGCCGCGCGCGGTGTTCGGCATGAGCACGGTGTAGCGGCCGGCGAGCGAGAGATAGGTGGTGAGCGCCGCGCCTTTGTTGCCGCGTTCCTCCTTTACCACCTGCACCAGGATGATCTGGCGACGCCGGATAACCTCCTGGATCTTGTAGGGGCGCCCACGGCGCCGGCGGGTCCGCTCGGGGAGTTCTTCGAGAGCGTCCTCGGAGCCGACCGATTCGACGGTCTCTGCCGCGGCGTCGCCGTTTCCTTCTTTCAGCGCCACGGGCTGGCCGACGATCTCGCCATGCTCGGCGTCGTCGTCGTCCTCGGGATCGGGAGCGTTGCGCACGCTGAACTCTGCCGCTTCCTCCGGGTCTTCGGCCTCGGCCGGCTCGGACACTTCATGGACGAGATCGCTTGCCTCCATGGCAACGCTTGGCCCCGGGTCGCGGGGTGTCGTGTCGATCTCGTCTTCGGGCTCGACCTCGAGCCGTGCCACCGAAACGGTTTCAGTCGCGGCGACGCCTGGGCGCTCGACCTCTCTGCGCCCTTGTCCCTCGTGGCGTCCGCGACCGCGCCGGCCGCGCCGGCGGCGCCGTCCGGCCGCAGCGTCGTCGTCCTCGGCAGCCTCTTCGGCAGAGGCGCGGCTTTGCTCCTCGGCCTCCGCCTCAATCAGGGCCTGCCGGTCGGCGACCGGGATCTGGTAATAGTCGGGATGAATTTCGGTAAAGGCTAAGAAGCCGTGCCGGTTGCCACCGTAATCGACAAAGGCCGCCTGTAGTGACGGCTCTACGCGGGTGACTTTGGCGAGGTAGATATTACCCCGAAGCTGCTTCTTGTTCGCTGATTCGTAATCAAATTCCTCGACACGATGACCCTTTACCACGACGACCCGGGTTTCCTCCGGATGCGCCGCATCGACTAGCATTTTGCTTTGCATGTTGAGTGTTCTCCGCCGCGCGGGACGGGAAGGGCGGGACGTTAAACCGCCGCACCGGGCCCAGGGCCCGCGCGCGCCAATGACCAATAGACCATGATTCGCTGCGACGACCCATGAGCGGCCTAGTAATAGGGCCCAAAGGCGCGGCCATCGCTGGCCGGCAGGTGATCAGCGCCATCCGCAAAGCCTCGCGATTTCCGAGGCTTAGTCCAATGGTCTGATCTTGCATCGCAGTCCTCACCGCCGCGTTTAGCCGCGGCTTGAGAAGTTCCATCTGACGGCCGTCTGTCACCTGGCCGCCGCTTCTTTCTGCGTCCTGGCCGTTCGAACGAGGCCCGACGCGCGAAACAATTCCGCCCGTATCGCCGTTTGGCGTCCAAGGGCTAGGGCTCGGAAGCGAGCCTGACCCTTATTACGGGCTTGGCGGGAGATTTGGCAAGTGTTCCGGTGCCGAGGCCCGCAAAGGGTCACAAGAGTCGCTTAACGAGTGCGTGGTTAAGATTTGGCCGAAATCGAGCCTATTTGGCGCATTGCGCTCGACGCGATTGCCGCCTGTCCGGCCGGGCGACGAAAAAAACCGCCTGACTTAAGTCACGTGGGGGATGATGCGAGTTCAGCGTGTCTTGACTGCGGCCGTCCCGGCGCGGGGCCTTGTCCTCGGCCTCCTGCTGGCTATGACCGGCTCCTCGGCCTTGGCGGCTAACGCCGAGTCCAAGCCCGCCATCGCTAACGACGCGCGCGTTGCCGGCGACCGGGAGCGCACGCGCTTCATCGCCGATCTGTCGAAAAAGGTCGACGTGCATGTCTTTGCCCTCGGCAATCCCTATCGCGTGATCGTCGATGCGCCCGATGTGAATTTCCAGATGCCCGACGGAATCGGCAAGGAGAAGAGGGGCCTCGTCACCGCCTATCGCTATGGGCTGTTCGCGCCGGGAAAAGCGCGCATCGTCATCGACGTGAACGGTCCTTTTCTCATCGACAAGGCCTTCGTTCTTGAGCCGCGCGACGAGCAGCCCGCCCGCCTCGTCGTCGACCTCGTGCCGACCGACGAGAAGACCTTTCTCGTCAAACTGAAAGAAGCAAAACCGCAAGAGGCGGCAAGCGAGAGGCTGGCGGCTCTGCCGCAAGCTCCTTCGCGGCCCCCTGACGCCAAGCCGGTGGTGGTGTTGGATCCAGGCCATGGTGGCATCGATCCGGGGACAAACCCAAACGGCGTCCCGGAGAAGGAAGTGGTGTTGGCGTTTGCCAAGACCCTGAAGGCGAAGCTCGCCGCTGCCGGACGCTACGAGGTCTATCTCACCCGCGAGGACGATACCTTCGTGCCCTTGCGCGAGCGCGTGGAGTTTGCCCAGAAGAAGGGGGCGGGCCTCTTCCTCTCCATTCATGCCGACTACTTTCCGAAGGAGATCGACAAGGCGACCGGCGCCACCGTCTATACCTTGTCGGAGGAAGCCTCCGACGAAGAGGCGAGGGCCCTCGCCGCCAAGGAAAACTTCTCCGATGCGCTTGCCGGCATCGAGCTGCCGAGCGATTCCGACGAGGTCCTGGCGAACATCCTCATCGATCTTGCGCAGCGCGAGACCCAGAACCGCTCAGCGGTCTTTGCCCGTTCCATCGTTGGCGAGCTTGCTAGTAAGGGCACACTGCATACGAAGAAACTGAGATCGGCCGGCTTTCGGGTGTTGAAGGCTCCGGACGTCCCCTCGGTGCTGCTCGAGCTTGGGTTCTTGAGCAATCCCGACGATGAGAAGCGCCTCACCTCCGAGACTTGGCGCGAGCGGACCGCAGACGCGGTTGCGGAATCAATCGACGTCTATTTCGCCAAGCGTCTGGCCCGCAACCCGTTCTGATCTTCACCAATCCCAGCGAACGCGCCGCAAATCGACAATTTCCGGCGACGGCAGCGTTTTGTTGCCATAATCTTCGGTAGGGTTGCGTCGGGTACCCCGCGCTTCTAAAACCGGGGTTGGGACGGGTTCGAATTATGGACATTACGGCTCCAGTCAAGCCGCC
>DASWJG010000008.1:0-4081 GCA_036397315.1 Methyloceanibacter sp.
TTTGGTCGACCGGCTGGAGAACCATTCCTTCGACCAGGTCGGCGTGCTGCAATGGCGCAACCGCAAGCTCGATTTCAGCTCGATTGAAAGGCTGAAAGACAGCTTGCGCGAGACGCCAGACCATCGGCGGCTTGCCCGCGCGCGCATGGTGGACGACGTGATCGCGCTCGAGAATGTGAGCCACGATGCCGGCGCACGCGACATGGCGCAAGGGCCGGCGGCGGTTGCGCTGTTGTGGGAGATGTGCCAGATCCCCGACTACCGGAAGATTTCTGCCGCGAGCCATGCCGAGCTCGTCGCCACCCTCTACCGCTTCGTCATGAGCGATGAGGGCAAGATCCCGGCCGACTGGTTCGCCCACCAGGTGTCGCTGGCCGATCGCACGGACGGCGACCTCGATACGCTTTCCAACCGGCTGGCTCAGATCCGTACCTGGACCTTCGTGTCGCACCACGCCCAATGGCTCGACGATCCCGGGCATTGGCAGGGCCGCACCAGGGCCATCGAGGATACGCTGTCCGACGCCCTGCACGAGCGGCTGACGCAGCGTTTCGTCGACCGGCGGACGAGCGTTCTGATGCGCCGCTTGCGCGACAAGGAGGAGATCGCAACCGAAATCGGCCCTGACGGAAACATCCTGGTGGAGAACCATTATGTCGGACGCCTCGACGGCTTCCGCTTCACGCCTGACGCGTCGGGCGAGGGCATTCATGGGCGGGCGACGCGCCACGCGGCGGCCAAGGTGCTGGCCGGCGAGCTTTCCACCCGCGCCGATGCGCTTCACGGAGCGCCCGACGAGGCTATCGCGCTGAAAGCCAATGGCCGGATCGTGTGGGCCGGATCGGAGATCGCGCGTCTTGAGCGGGGCGAGACGGCCCTCAAGCCCCGCATTCAGCTCTTGACCGACGAGCATCTCGCCGCTTCCGACCGCGAGCGCCTGGTGGAGCGTCTCGACGCGTGGCTTCAGGCCGAGCTTCACGGCAAGCTCAAGCCGCTCATCCTCCTGAGCGAGGCCTCCGACCTGTCAGGCCTTGCCCGCGGGCTGGCTTATCAATTGACGGAGAATCTCGGCGTGCTCCGCCGCGACGCGGCCTCGGAGCAAATCAAGGCGCTCGATCAGGCGGCCCGCGCCCAGCTCCGCAAATACGGCGTCCGCTTCGGCGCCTTCAACGTCTACATCCCCGCGCTGCTCAAGCCGGCGGCGGCCGATTTGCTGCTGCTGTTGTGGTCGCTCCATTCCGGCCGAGATCACGGCCTCGACGCCGAGGCGCTGCCGGCGCGGCCGCAACAGGGCCTAACCTCTGTCGAGGCGGGAACGCTTATCCCCGAACCCTATTGGCGCGCCGCTGGCTTCCATGTCGCAGGCTCCCGCGCGGTTCGCATCGACATGCTGGAACGGCTGTCCGATCTCATCCGCGCGCGCATCTCCTTCCGGGTAGCTGAAGGGAGTGCCACGGCGCCTACGGGAGCGACCGGCGACGGCGGCTTCCGGGTGGTGCCCGAACTCATGTCGGTCGTCGGCTGCTCCGGCGAGGAATTCGCCTCGATCTTGAAGGCGCTCGGCTTCAGGCTGGAGAGGCGGCGGTTCGCGCCTTCGCCTGGCGCCGAGCCGCAAGCGCCGGACCAAGCTGCCGAAGCGCAAAGCGAGGCCTTCGACGAGGTTTGGCGTCCAGGGAAGCGCAAAGAGGCGCGCCATGACAAGCGCGCGAGCCACAAGCCTCGGCACGAGGAGCGGACGAGAGCGCCAAGGCATGAACGGCAAAGGCCCGTAGCCCACCAGGCGAAGCAGGAGCGGAAGACTGCCGTCAAGCACTCGCCCTTCGCCGCGCTAGAAGCGCTGAGAGGCCGCCTCGCAACGCGCCAGCCGGAAGGAAGCTGAGGCTCCAGGCCATGCCAGGGCAACGCCTCGACAAGTGGCTCTGGTGCGCAAGGCTGGTCAAGACGCGATCGGGAGCGGCGCGGTTGATCGAAGCCGGCAAGGTCCGCATCAACGGCACCCGCGCGCTGAAGCCGAGTCGCCTGGTCAAGGCGGGCGACGTGCTGACGGCTACGTCCCTGGGAAAGCTTACCGTCGTGCGCGTCCTGGGATCTCTGGACCGGCGAGGGCCGGCGGGACTTGCGCGCACCCTCTATCAGGACCTGACCCCGAAAGCGCCAACCGCGCCGGGCCAGGCGCTCAACGGCGCGGGGCGCCAGAGCGGACCGCGTCCAACCAAGCGGGATCGCCGCCGCCTCGACGCGCTGCGCAATTCCGATTTCTGATTGCCGATTTCTGCGTGCGCGCGCTCACGCCGCCGACGAGGCGAGCCGGCGCAAGGGATCTGCTCTGGGCTCGACCCGCCCCGCGCGCAGCAATTCCGTGGCTTTGAGCACCGTCACCGGCCGGCTGAAATAGTAGCCTTGCGCCTGCTCGCAGCCGGCGCCCATCAGGAACCGCACTTGCGCCTCGGTCTCGACCCCTTCGGCGATGACCTCGAGGCCAAGCTCGTTGGCGAGCCGTATAGCAGCCCTCACCACGGCGGCGTTGCGGTAGTCGACGGTGACGCGGAACACGAATTCCTGCGCGAGCTTCAACCGATTGACCGGGTATTGGGTGAGATATTTGAGGGACGAGTAGCCCGTGCCGAAATCGTCGATGGCGATCTTGGTCCCAAGCTGACGGAGATTCTCCAGCGTATTTGAGTGCCTTTGCGTCGCTTCCATCAGCACCGATTCGGTCAGCTCGAGCTCGAGATCGGAGGGGTGACGCCCCATCGCGTCAGGCTGGCCTCAATCTCGCGGTCGAGATCGGAGGAGCCCTTGAACTGGACGCCCGACACGTTGACCGACAGCACAGGCGGCGCGATGCCCTCGTCACGCCAGAGTTTGAGCTGCCGGCATGCTTCCTCGAACACCCAATGACCGAGCGGCAGTATGGCGCCGGTCCGTTCCGCGATCGGGATGAAGGACGCGGGAGCGAGCAGGCCGCGCGTCTTGTGGTTCCACCTGATCAGCGCCTCGAGCCCAATAATGCGTCCCGTGGAGAGCTCGACCTGCGGCTGGTAATAGAGCTCAAGCTCGCCCTGCTCGACCGCGACTCTGAGCTCGTCGGCGACGCGCACCCGCTCATGCACCTCAAGGTCGAGGTCGTGGCTATGGAAACGGTAGCAGTTGCGGCCCTCGTCCTTGGCGCCGTAGAGGGCAAGATCGGCCTGCACCATCATCGCCTCAGGACCGGCGAGGTCGGGCGAATAGAGGGCTATGCCGATGCTCGAGGTGATGCGGACCTTGTGGCCCTTGATGCTGAAGGGCGCGGCGAGCACCTTGCCGATCCTGGCGGCAAGATCCCCGGCCGTGGCCGGGTCGGTCACATCCAACAGCAGAATGGCGAATTCATCGCCGCCGAACCGCGAGACCAAGTCCTCGGGCCTCACGGCGTTTCTTAACCGGACCCAAAGGGGCCGGGATAAGGGCGTTTCTTGGGGCCAGCCCCCTTCTGGCGCCGCCGCATGCGTTGCCTTGTGCCGGTGACGCGATTGTTATAGGCAGAACTCTTCCTCGGGCGACTTTGGCGGCCCCAAGGGGCTAGAATGCAGGCCAGACCAGGCCCCGAAAGCGTGTGGGACCGATGACTTACGTCGTCACCGAAGTTTGCATCAAGTGCAAGTACATGGATTGCGTTGAGGTCTGCCCCGTGGACTGCTTCTACGAGGGCGCCAACATGCTGGTGATTCACCCCGACGAATGCATCGATTGCGGCGTGTGCGAGCCGGAATGCCCGGTCGACGCCATCAAGCCCGATACCGAGCCCGGGCTTGAGCGCTGGCTCGAGGTCAACCGGCAATATTCGGAAACCTGGCCGAACATCACGATCAAAAGGGCTGCCCCGCCAGATGCCGACGCCTTTGTGGCCGAACCCGACAAATTCGCCAAATACTTCACGCCCGACCCGGGCGAAGGGGACTAGGCCGTTCAAAGGGTTAAGCGTTAACCCTATGGTCAAAATGTCGCATGTTGCGGCGCAAAAAGGACCTTGCTGCGGCACGGGACGGCTTCCGGATTCACTAAGATTGTGTTATTGTCATGTCGAAATGGCGCGGAC
>DASWJG010000009.1:0-2687 GCA_036397315.1 Methyloceanibacter sp.
CTCGTCCGACATATAGGTGATGTGCGCGGCCATGCGCGCCACGGCAAGCCCCTTGCGCGGGCTCCTGCCCTCCTCGAGATAGCGGCCCTCGCACCAGTCGGGATCGGCCATCACCGCCTGGCGGCCGACCTCGTGGAAGGCAATGTTCTGGGAGGAATGGCGCGCGGCGCACGCGATCGGCACCGCCGAGAACACGCGGTCCTTGTAGGTGGCGGCCCATTCCAGCACCAGCATGCCGCCCATCGAGCCGCCGAGCACGCACAGCACCTCCGCTATGCCGAGATGGTCGAGCAGCCGCGCCTGCGCGCGCACCATGTCGCGCACCGTGATGACGGGAAAATCGAGTCCGTAGGGCCGCCCGGTGGCGGGGTTGATCGAGCTTGGTCCGGTCGAGCCCATGCACCCGCCAATGACGTTGGCGCACAGCACGAAATAGCGGTTGGTGTCGATCGGCTTGCCGGGACCGACCATGGTCTCCCACCATCCGGGTTTGCCGGTGACAGGATGGATGTTGGCCACGTGCTGGTCGCCGGTCAGCGCATGGCAGACGAGCACGAGATTCGATTTCGCGGCGTTGAGTGTGCCGTAGGTCTGATAGGCGATGGAGAAGGGCGAGAGCTCCGCCCCGCAGTCGAGCGGAAGCTTCTCGTGCGCCGGGAAGTGCACGATCTCGCTTTGCGGGTTGGCGATCTGCGCCAGCCGCAAAGAATGGTCGGTGAAGGCTTGCGCCGTCGGGGTCTCGCTCATCTATCGCCCCTCGCCCGGGACCGTAATCCAAAATTCTACAATTCGGCGTTAGCTAGGAGCTTAGCGTTGAAAGTCAATCTTTTCTTTGCTTTGGCATAAGGAATGGCCCTATGAGAGGCCCTTCGCAACACCCCGCCGAGGAGCAACATCAGATGGCCGCCAAGCGTGGCCCGCGCGCCCGTCCAGGCGTTCTCGACATCGCGCCCTACGTGCCTGGCACGAGCGCGCTCCCTGGCGCGCACCCGGTGATCAAGCTCTCCTCGAACGAGACCCCGTTCGGGCCGAGCCCTCGCGCCATCGAGGCCTATCTCGCAGCCGCCGGCACGCTGTCGCGCTACCCCGACGGCTCGGCGCGGCCTTTAAGGGAAGCACTCGCCAAGCTGTACGGGCTCGATCCCGCCCATATCGTGTGCGGCGCGGGCTCCGACGAGCTCTTGAACCTCCTGGCAAGCGCCTATCTCGGCCCCGGCGACGACGCGATCTACAGCGAGCACGGCTTCCTCGTTTACAAAATCGCGATCCTGGCGCGGGGCGCGACTCCTGTCGCTGCGCCCGAAACCAACCTCACCACGGGCGTGGACGCCATCCTCGCCCGGATCACGCCGGCCACGCGCATGGTGTTTATCGCCAATCCCAATAATCCGACGGGGACGTACATCCCCTTCGACGAGGTGAAGCGCCTGCGCGAGAACTTGCCCGACGAGGTGCTGCTCGTGCTCGACGCGGCCTACGCCGAATATGTGCGGAAGAACGACTACGAGGCCGGCATCGAGCTCGTTGCCACAACGGGCAACACGGTGATGACGCGCACCTTCTCCAAGATCTACGGCCTCGCTTATCTCAGGCTCGGCTGGGCCTATTGCCCGACCGAAGTCGCCGATGCGCTGAACCGCATCAGGGGCCCGTTCAACGTCTCGGGCCCGGCCATTGCCGCCGGCGTGGCGGCGCTCGCAGACCCCGCGTGGACGCAGCGCGCCGTGGAGCATAACGAGGTCTGGCGCGGGCGCATGGCCGAGGTGCTGTCCCGCCTCGGTCTTGGCGTGACGCCGAGCGCGGCGAACTTTCTGCTGTTGCATTTCCCCAAAGGGAACGGCCGATCGGCGCCCGAGGCCGACAAATTCCTGCATGAGCGGCGCATCATCCTGCGGCGAGTCGAGGAATATGGCCTGCCACACGCTCTCCGCATGACCATCGGCACCGAGGAGGAAAACCGCGTCGTGCTCGACGCACTCTCCTCGTTCATGGGCGCCAACGGCGCGACCCGCCGATGAGCGCGCCTCTGTTCGACAAAGTCGCGATCGTCGGGCTTGGGCTGATCGGCTCCTCCATCGCCCGTGCCGCGCGCGCGCAGGGCGCGGTGCGCGAGATCGTGGCCACCGCGCGTTCGCCCAAGACGCGGAAGCGCGTGGTCGAGCTCGGCCTCGCCGACAAGGTGGTGGAGACCAATGAAGAGGCGGTCGAAGGTGCCGATCTCGTTATCGTCTGCGTTCCGGTCGGCGTTTGCGGCGTGGTGGCCAAGGAAATCGGACCGCATCTTAAGGTCGGCGTGACCGTTTCGGACGTGGGTTCGGTGAAGGGCTCAATCGTGCGCGACATGGGCCCGCATTTGCCGAAGAACATTCATTTCGTGCCGGCCCATCCGGTCGCCGGCACTGAACATTCCGGTCCCGATGCAGGCTTTGCCGAATTGTTCGAGAACCGCTGGTGCATCCTGACACCGCCCGAAGGGACCAACACCCAGGCGGTGGACAGGCTCGCCGCGTTCTGGCGTCTGCTCGGCGCCAAGGTCGAGACCATGTCGCCCGAGCATCATGACATCGTGCTCGCCATCACCAGCCACATTCCGCATTTGATCGCCTACAACATTGTCGGCACCGCCGCCGATGTCGAGGAGGTCACGCAGTCCGAGGTGATCAAGTTCTCCGCCGGCGGCTTCCGCG
>DASWJG010000010.1:0-4844 GCA_036397315.1 Methyloceanibacter sp.
CCGGGACCCGAGGCGAGAACAGGCCCTACTCCTACAGCTACGCGCGGCGGATCGTAAGAGAGGCGCGTGAGCGCGCAGGGCTTGCAGAGTACGTCACCCTGACCGCTTGTCGTCATGGCGGCATGACTGAACTCGGCGACGCCGAGCTCACCGAGCAGGGCATCATGGCGCTGTCGTCGCACACGACACCGCAGGCGGCGCGCGGCTATGTGAAGAAAACGGAGCGGCAGCGGCTGGCCGCCGCGCGCAAGAGGCGCGCTTGGGTCGAGCAGGAACAAAACGAGGCGAAAAGTCAGAATGAAGGCAGGTTGGCCAGTCAGAATGACTGTCACAAAACCCGCTAGGTCATTGATTTATTGGTGGGCGCAGTAGGACTCGAACCTACGACCCGCTGATTAAGAGTCAGCTGCTCTACCACCTGAGCTATGCGCCCTAAGTCCGCTCTGCCTTGGCAGGGCGCACCGTCAAGGGTGTTCCACCCTCAAGGGTGCTCCCCTTACCACCGCGCTGCTTCGCCTGTCCAGGGTCGGACCAGGGATCACCAGAAGGGGCCAAGCTCCTCCCGCCTAATGCGGGCCTCCCGGTTGACGTGGGCGTTGAGCACGAAGCCCAGGCCGACCATCATGGTCAGCATCGAGGTGCCGCCATAAGACACGAGCGGCAGCGGCAGGCCCACGACCGGGACCAGCCCCGTCACCATCGCCACATTGATAAAGACATAGGCGAAGAGGCAGAGCCCCATGCCGGCGGCGACCAGCCGCGCGAAGGTGCTCCGGCATCGCAGAGCCATATAGGTAATGAACAGGAGCGCGAGAAGGTACAGCGCCAGCAGCACGGCGGCGCCGATGAAGCCCATCTCCTCGGAGAACATGGTGAAGATGAAGTCGGTGTGTTTCTCGGGGAGAAAATTGAGCTGGGCTTGCGTGCCCTGCATGAAGCCCTTGCCGGTGAACCCGCCCGAGCCGATAGCGATCTTCGACTGCAGAATGTGGTAGCCGGAGCCGCTCGGGTCGCGCTCGGGGTCGATGAAAGTCAATATTCGTTCCTGCTGGTAATCGTGCAGCCGCTCCCAGACATGAGGCAGAACCACAATGACACCCACGAATCCGGCGAGGAAATAGAGCCAGCTCACGCCAGCAAGGAAGAGAAGCCCGCAGCCGACGATGCCGAACAGCGCCGCGGTGCCGAGATCAGGCTGATCGAGCGCCAAAAGCACCGGCCCGCCGATCATGAGCAGCGGCGGCAGCACGGCATACGGCCACGACACCTGCTTGGGGGAAAGCCACTGGTAGTAGCGCGCGAGCGCCAGAACGAGCGCGATCTTCATCATTTCCGAGGGCTGGAAGCTGAACTCGCCATAGCCGAGCCAGCGCTTGGCCCCGCCGCTTTCAACTCCAAAGACGATCACCGCCGCCAGCATGAGCAACGCCACGAGGTAGAGCGGATAGGCTGCGCGCAGCCACCAGCGAATATCGATGAGAGCGACGGCGAAGAGGAGCGCAAGCCCAATGCAATAGCGCACGACATGACGGCTCGCCCAAGGCTCGAGCGCGCCTCCCGCTACCGAATAGAGCGCGGCAACCCCGACCAGCGTGATGGCGGTAATGAGGAGCAGAAAGGGCCAGTTGAGCAAGAGAAGCTTTTTTTTGAGTTTGAGCTGGGGTCGCTCAAAACCCTCGGCGAACAGCGTCTTCACTGGGGCTGCTCCACAGCGGCGACGGTTGACGACGCGCTCGCCTGATTGCTGGCGACGAAAACCGGCTTGGCCGCTGGATCGCGCAGCAGGACCTCGGTCATCAGATCGCGCACCACGGGAGCTGCCGCGCGAGAGCCGCCCCCGCCATGCTCGACGACACAGGCGGCAGCGTAGCGGGGAACGTCCGCCGGCGCGTAGGCGATGAAGAGGGCATGCGTTTCGCCCTCCCAGCCTTTAAGAAACCCACGGTTCTTCGCGCTGATCACTTGCGAGGTGCCGGTCTTTCCGGCCATTTGCACGCCGGGGATCGTCAGCGCTGAGCGCCCAGCGGTGCCGCCCTTCTCATTGACCACGGCAATCATGCCGGCGCGCACCAGCTCGAGGTTGGCTGGGTTGATCTTCAGGAGCCGAGCAGGCTCGGGCTCACGCTCGCCTGACGCCACCAGGCGCGGCACTACGGCAAAGCCGGTGGCGATCCTTGCCGTCGCGACGGCGAGCTGGAGGGGCGTCGTCGCAACATAGCCCTGGCCAATCCCACAACTGATGGTCTCGCCGGGATACCAGGGTTGACCAAGCGTTGCGCGCTTCCACGCGACATCCGGAATGATGCCTTGCTTCTGCCCCGCGAAGCCAATGTCATGAATCTGGCCGAGGCCGAGCTCGCGCGCCGTGATAGCAAGGCGATCGACGCCTACTCGCTTCACTGTCTCGTAGAAATAGACATCGCAGGACTGCTTGATCGCCTGGTGCACGTCGATGCCGCCGCCGTGGCTCTTCCAGCAGCGGAAGCGATGGCGTCCGAAGAGATAGCTGCCGCGGCAGGTCATGCGCTCTTCGGGCGTGATCACGCCGGCTTCGAGACCGGCGAGCGCGGTGACGACCTTGAAGGTCGAGCCGGGAGGATAGACTCCGCGCAACGCACGATTTTCGAGCGGGTGGTCCTTCGCCCGCGCAAGCTCGATCCATCTCTGGAGATTGGCCTTGAAGGCGATCTCGTTGGGATCGAAGGTAGGGAACGAGGCCATGACGAGGATGCCGCCCGTCACGGCGTCCAGCACGACGATAGAAGCAACGCGCAGGCCCTCTATGCGCTTGAGCGCGATGGCTTGCAGCTCTCGATCGATGGTGAGAACCACCTCCTTGCCGCGCACGCTCGGCGTTGCGCCGAGCTCACGGACCACGCGTCCATGGGCGTCGACCTCATATTTGATGGTGCCCGGCTGTCCCCTCAACTCGCGATCGAGGCCCTTTTCGATCCCGGCCTTGCCGGTGCGGAATCCGGGCACCCGCATCATGGGATCCTCGTCGATCTCGGCCTTCGCAGCCATGCCGACATAGCCGACCACATGGGCCATGCTGAGGGCATTGCTGTAGCGGCGGTATGTTGCTCGGTCGGTGCGCACGCCCGCCAATTGCGGGGCAAGTACGCTGAGCAAAGTGAACTGGCGCCAGGTGAGACCCTCGGTGACGAGCACGGGGAAATAACCGCTCTGGCGCCGCGCCGCCCGCATGACCCGGTCCTTGTCGGCGGCCGAGACCGGGACGATTCTCGAGACGGCGGCAAGCGTTGCCGCCAGATCCCGGCAGAAGGCCGGTATGACGATGATGCGGAAATTCTCCTTGTCCTCGGCCACCGTCTTGCCGGAGCGGTCGTAAATCGTCCCGCGCGCCGGCGCCACCAGCTGCATGGTCATGCGATTATCGTCGGAGAGCAGCCGATATTCCGAGCTATCCAGGATCTGCAATTGGCGCAGGCGCCAGAGCAGCAATCCGAATAGTCCCGCCTGCCCGCCACCGATCAGGACCGCCCGCCGCGAGAAGCGGTGGCGCAGCTTAAGGCCGTAGTCGGGCGGTTTCACATCCGACCCAAACAAGGCGTTTCTGACTACGCGCGTCAGGGCTGCCCGCCGCGAGAAACGGCGGCGGAACTTCACACCGTAGTCGGGTGGCTTCACGTCCACCTCCGATAGAGCGCGGCTCGTACCGGCCTGAGCCTGCCGCGCCTGATCCACAGCAGACCGTGCAGCACGACGGGAAAGAGCGCGATGGAAGCCAGGGCACCGAAGGCGATCGGCCACCAGTCGATCCAACGGAGGAAATAGAGCGAAGCGAGCAACCAGCCGAAGCACGCCACCACGCCGGCTACCGCGCCCCAGACGAGCCAGAGCCTGTTCAAGTCCTGTCCGTCGGTCAGCGACGGCGCCCGGGCGCCGGCGGTGGCGGCAATCAAGGTCATGAGCGCCCAAAACCCGAGCGGCCCTCCGCTCATGACGTCGGTCAGGAGGCCGAGCAGCATGGCGAGATAGGGGGGGAGCACCGTGCCGGGAAGAGCGCTCCAGCAAAATACCATCATCACCACGACGAGCGGCAGGATGAACGTCGCGTCCGCGGGAAGGCCCCACGGCACCGCGGTCGCGAGAACCGCAAAGAGCACAGAGAGCGCTGGCAGAGCCGCCTTCATTGCTGGGCCTGCGCTACGCCTTCGCCTGGCGGGACGCCGTCGGCCGCTCCGGCGTGCTTGACCGGTGCGCCCTCCGGGCGGGGCTCGACTGACGCCGTTGGGACCGGCGCGGGCTCTTGGATACCTTCGGGGGTGGTCGAGAGCGCGCGCTCCGGGGGGACGGCCGGCGGATCGGTGCTCGTCAAGGCCGGCGTGTCGAAGAAGAGCACGCTCACCACGTCGAGCGAACTCAACTCGGCGTGGGGACGAACCTTGAAGGCGCCGGGCGATCCGGTCACGACGCCGACGCGTAAGCCCCGCGGCAGTACGCCGTCGCTGCCCGAGGTGTACACTTCGTCGCCAAGATAGAGCGATGCGCCGTCGGGGAGGAAATCGAGCCTAAGTTCGGCACCGTTATCGCCCGAGGCGAGCGCCCTTACCCCGGCCTGCCCGACCAACACCGGTATGCGGCTGTTGAGGTCGTTGAGCAGAAGCACGCGGGCGACCGAGGCGCCGGCACCAACGGTGCGCCCGACAAGACCGTCGCCATTGATCACGGCGTAGCCAATGCGCACGCCGTTGTCCCTGCCGAGATTGATGAGCGCGCTGCGCAGGAAGGGACCCCGCGCATCGGCGATGACGCTGCCCGTGATGTAATGCAAGGCAGGCTCATCGACGGCATTCAGCAGCGAGCGGAGATGCGCGACA
>DASWJG010000011.1:0-15326 GCA_036397315.1 Methyloceanibacter sp.
GTGGTCTCGGCGAGGGCAGGGCACGCTAAGGCCTCGATAACGCTGGACACCTATACGCATTTGCTCGGCGGCGAGGATAACGATGCAGCAAGGCAGGCCGATGCAATCTTGCAGCGGGTTCTAGAGTAGTTGGCACCGGAGTTGGCACCGGACATGCCGAAACTAGACGTGATAAGGGGTTGTCAATCTCCCCGTCAGACACTTAGAAACGGCGGAAATCCAGGCATACAGGGACACCCCAACACTGCCGGGGATGCCGTCAAGAGATTGACCAGATTTGCCTGAATCATCTATCGGTTGCCTCTTAGGCTAGAGCCGCGCCGGACCACGGAGGGGGGTTGATGACAAGCCGCAGAGCCGCCGGGCTACTCTTTGGGCTGCCGCTCGCCTTTTGGCTCTCCATAGGGCCCGCGCCTGCCCAAGACAGCGCGACCACGGTGGTGAAGCGTCCTCCTGCTACCAGCCCGGTCACACCGCAGGGCCTGACGGAACCCGAGGACGAGCTCAGGCCCTCGCTTGGAGACGAGACGTCGGCGACCGGGGCACCACCACCCCCGCCGGACGAGATGGTCCCGACCGCTGTTGACGAGGGGGCGGGCTGGGAAGCCGCTGTCGAGGCGGCCCAGGCGGCGACGCCTCTGATCGGGTCCGAGCAGACCAAAGCTGTTGAGCGCATCAACGCCTATTTCAACAGCATCACCAATCTGCAAGGTGGCTTCGAGCAGGTCGATGCCACCAACAAGCGCTCCACCGGGCGCTTCTATGTGCAAAGGCCGGGAAAGATCAGATTCGACTATGCGCCGCCGAGCGGCTTGCGCATCGTGGCCGACGGGAGCTCTCTCGCCATTGAGGATGCCGAGCTGAAGACGGTGGAGAAATATCCCATCCAGTCGACGCCCTTCCGCCTGCTTCTGTCCGAGGCGGTCGATCTTGGCCGCGATGCCCGCATTGTTGGGGTCGAGAGCCAGGAGGGGACGCTCGCCATATCGCTCGAAGACAAGTCGGGGGACGCCGCGGGCAGCATCAGGCTCTTGTTCGACAGCGCACCCGAGCTTCAGCTGAAGCAGTGGATGATTACCGACGCGCAAGGATTGACGACGCAGGTTACAGTCACCGACGTCATATCGGGACGAAAGGTCGCGGCCGATTTCTTTACCGCGAAGGACAGCTTCCAGCCCTTCCGCTAGGCCGGAAACGGGCGTTTCAGGCCCCGGTCGGCCCCCCTCTCTGGCGATTCCCAGCCCTTTCGGGAATCGAGAGAAAATAACGCCGAATCAAGCCCTTGTCTTAAGGGCCGGGGTTTCTATTTACGTGGCGTTAAATTTTTCACGGAGCGCCGGTTGAAATCGGTACGAAATCTACTTATGTGTGGGACCTAGAAGCGGACCACGTCGTATTCATCGGTAGTGCCCCCCGTCTAGCCGAAGATGTGGTTCGCTCGTGTCGGCTTCCCTCCCGGCACGCGCGCGAAAATAACGCGCTTCTGGCGCCCAACCACGCGCAGCGGTTGGGCGCCTTTCTTTTGGCTGTTGCGCATCCCTAAACCCAATGCTGTGTGAGCTACCCAAACCCAAGTCAGCCGGGGTTGAAACGGTTGTTTGGATTGCTACGTAGGTTGCAGTGATGGGTAATCCCTCTCCCATCACAGGTCCCCCCATAAGGACCGGAGAAGCCCCGTACCCCCCGTCCGGGGCTTCTTCTTTTGGCTTCGAAAATGAACTCGCTATTCATGCCTGTTTCTTTTGGCTATTGCGTATCCTCAAACCCAATGCTGTGAGCTACCCTGACTCCGGTTGAAACCAGGGAGGATGCGATGCCAAAGGCCAAGCCGAAGGCAAAGGCCAAAGTGAAGGCAAAGGCCAAATCGAAGGCGAGAATTGGCTGTAAGGCCTCCAAGAACGGACGCGTGACGGTGTTCCTCATAAAGAGCGGTGAGGCCGAGGCTGGCGTTGGGATGCCAGGCAAGGAAGTTGCCAGCGTCGTGATAATGCTTCTAGCGGCCGCCATGGACGCGGCAAAGATGAGCGGTGAAACGCCTTCTGTCGGGGGCGGCGTATCGCCGGCTGACATCCCCATGATCGTCCCGACAGCGATTAGCTTGAGTCAGGGCGTGGCACCGGAGCCAATGGCTCTGATCGTTCACGCGGGCATGGCTCGCTTCGGTATTGCCTTGTCCAAGCCTCGCGAGCTTGCGCATGCCTTGTGGACAGCGAGTGCGCCAGTAGCCTCCCTTCAATGACGAACACGTCTTGATCCCCACGAAAAACCTCGGCTCACTTGGCCGGGGTCATGCTATGGAGATCGCGGTGATCGTCCCTGCGATCACCCCTTTGGTTGGAAAGCCCCGGTCAACCATCTTCGGCCGGGGCTTTCTTCTTAAGGCTGTGGCGAAATGCGCCATCCCTGGGCGTGCAGAAGTGATATGCCGCTTCCCGTGATGGGATTCCCTCCCCATCACAGGTTCCCCCCATAAGGAACCCGAAGAAGCCCCGAGTCCCCCCGTCTCTGGGGCTTCTTCTTTGTGCGCACCTCTGTGGCCACGGCTTGCTTTTCCCATCGCTCACACCGATCTTTGCCCTCCGATGCGCTTTCGCCTCGCCACCTGGAACATCAATTCGGTCAGGCTCAGGCTCGATCTCGTGAGCCGCTTGGTCAAAGCCTACCAGCCGGACGTGCTCTGTCTGCAGGAGATCAAATGCATCGAAGGCAAGTTTCCGGAGCTCGAGCTTCGCGCGCTCGGTTTCCCCCATATCGCGGTGGCCGGCCAGAAGGGCTATCACGGCGTCGCCACCCTCTCCCGCCTGCCCTTCGCGCAAACTGAGCGCCGCGACATTTGCGGCCGCGGCCATGCGCGGCACCTCTCCGTCGCATTTGACGGGGTGAGCGGCCAGGCCCAACCCCTGGTGCTCCATAACATCTATGTGCCGGCCGGCGGCGACCTCCCCGATCCCGCACTCAACCCGAAGTTCCGCCACAAGCTCGACTTCCTCGAGGCGATGGACGCCTGGTTCGGCGGCATGCGCGGCAAGGCCAAGAACCGCATGATCATGGCCGGCGATCTGAACGTCGCGCCGCTTCCGGCCGATGTGTGGTCGCACAAGCAACTGCTCAAAGTGGTGAGCCATACCCCGGCCGAAGTGGAGCGGCTCGAACGCGTCCAGGCCTCGCATGATTGGGTGGACGTGATGCGCCGGCATGTTCCGCCGGCGGAGAAGCTCTTCACCTGGTGGAGCTATCGCAACCGCGACTGGCGCGCCTCGAATCGCGGGCGCCGCCTTGATCACATCTGGACAACGCCGGCGCTCGACGGCGCTGCAATCTCCATGACGGTTCTCGACGAGACGCGCGACTGGCCGCGCACCTCGGACCATGTGCCGGTCATCGCCGATTTCGTTGTTGAGTAACCGTGGACAAGCCCGGCCATGACCGGTGTCGGGGGAAGGATCGTCAGGGCACCAGCTTGTAGCCGCCGGTTTCGGTGATGAGCAGTTCGGCCTGGGACGGGTCCTTCTCGATCTTCTGGCGCAAACGATAGATGTGCGTCTCGAGTGTGTGGGTGGTGACGCCGGCGTTATAGCCCCACACCTCGTGCAGGAGCACGTCGCGGGTCACGACCCGCTCGCCCGCGCGATAGAGATATTTCAGAATCGAGGTCTCCTTCTCGGTGAGCCTGATCTTGCCGCCGGCGCCGTCGACCAACAGCTTCGATGCCGGCCTGAAGGTGTAAGGGCCGATGGTGAAGACCGCGTCCTCGCTCTGCTCGTGTTGCCTCAGCTGAGCGCGGATGCGGGCGAGCAGCACGCCGAGCTTGAAGGGCTTGGTCACGTAGTCGTTGGCGCCCGACTCCAACCCGAGGATGGTGTCGGCATCAGAGGTCTGCGCCGTCAGCATGACGATGGGGCCTTTGAAGCCGCCGCGGCGCAAGAGCTTGCAGGCCTCGCGGCCGTCAAGATCGGGGAGGCCGACGTCCAGAAGCACGAGATCGACATGACCGCCGCGCGCCTGTTTCACGCCCTCCGATGCCGTCGCCGCAAGGAGCGTGTCGAACTCCTCATGCAGGCTGAGCTGCTCGCTCAACGATTCGCGAAGTTCGTCGTCATCGTCGATGATGAGGATCTTGCGGGCATTGCTCATACGGTGGCCCCTGGCTTGTTTCCGCGCCTTGCGAGTTGTAAGCGGGGCCAAGCCCTGGGACAAGCGGTGTCGCGAACTTGCCTGGCGCATAAAAAGGCTCATCCTCATGAGGGTTAAGCGATCCCGACCGATCCTCGTCAGGCCAGCGCCGGGGAGCGCATCTCAGGCGCGGGTCGCGCTCTCGCACGGCGTCAGGCCCGCCGCGCTCGGCCGCACCGGCATCCGCGCCTTGAAGCGCGAGGGGGACGGCGGGACGCCGCTCGGCCGTTTTGCCATCCGCCAGGTGCTCTACCGGGCCGACCGGGTCACCCGGCCGCGCACGCTGATCCCGGTGCAGGCGATCCGCCAGCGTGACGGCTGGTGCGACGACCCGGCCGACCGCAATTATAACCGGCTGATCAGATTGCCGTCGCGGCGGAGTGCAGAAGGGTTGAAGCGCGCTGACGAACTCTACGATCTCCTGCTCGTGCTCGGCTACAACGACCGGCCGCGGGTCAAGGGAAAGGGAAGCGCCATCTTCGTGCATCTTGCGCGGCCTGGCTTCACGCCGACCGACGGCTGCATCGCGCTGACCCGACACGATTTCACGATGCTGCTCGCCGAGGTGAGGCGCGGAACGCAGATCGTTATTCTTCGATAGTCAGCCGCTCGCCGAAGATGGCCGTGCCGACGCGCACATAGGTGGCGCCGAACGCAATGGCGCGCGCAAAATCGCCGCTCATGCCCATGCTCAGCTGCTTCACCCCGAGCCGCTCGGCAAGCTTGGCGAGCAAAGCGAAATGCATCGCGGGCTCTTCGTTGAAGGGGGGAATGCACATCAGACCATCGACGGTAAGCCCGAACGTATCGCGGCAAAGCGCGACGAAGGATTCCGCTTCGGCCGGCGGCACGCCAGCTTTTTGCGGTTCCTCGCCGGTGTTGACCTGCACGAAGAGGCGCGGGCGCTTGTCGGCGCGCGCCATTTCCTCGGCGAGGGCGCGGGCGAGCTTCGGTCGATCGACGGTCTCGATCACGTCGAACAGCCCGACCGCCTCGCGCACCTTATTCGATTGGAGCGGACCGATCAGATGCAGCTCAATGCCGGGATGACGCTCCTTCAGCGCCGCCCACTTTGCATCTGCCTCTTGCACCCGGTTCTCGCCGAAGCAGCGCTGTCCCGCTTCGATCGCCTCCTCGATGACGTGGGCCGGAACGGTCTTCGTCACCGCCACGAGCTTCACGGAGTCGGGGTCGCGACCTGCCGCCTCCGCGGCTAGAACGATCTCCTGCCGGACCAGGCGCAGTCGCGCCGGGACCTCTATGGGGGCGGCCGGATCGGATCTCATGGCACCTATCTAGCAGGCTCTGGGTGGAGCGTAACTTGACCGCTCTCACCAATTGGGTTCATTGCGCGAGCACACGGGTCATAAGCGGGCGAGGACCATGGCGGCGGAACGCTACGACGCGCCGAAACGCGAGAAGCATTGGCAGGCGGCCTGGGAGAGACGCGGCATCTTCCGCGCGTCGGAGAACGACCCGCGCCCGAAATACTATGTTCTCGAAATGTTCCCCTACCCTTCGGGACGCATCCACATGGGGCATGTCCGCAACTACACCATGGGCGACGTGGTGGCCCGCTATATGCGCGCCAAGGGCCACAACGTGCTGCATCCCATGGGCTGGGACGCCTTCGGGCTGCCAGCGGAGAACGCGGCCATCGAGCGCGGCGTCCATCCCGCCCAATGGACTTACGACAACATCGCCGTCATGCGCGGCCAGCTCAAAAGCATGGGGCTGTCGCTCGATTGGGCGCGCGAGCTGGCCACCTGCGACCTCGACTATTACCATCAGCAGCAGCGCCTGTTCCTCGACATGCTGAAAGCCGGTCTCGTCGACCGCAAGACGCGGAAGGTCAATTGGGACCCGATCGATCAGACCGTGCTCGCCAACGAGCAGGTGATCGACGGCCGCGGCTGGCGCTCAGGCGCGCTCATCGAGCAGCGCGAGCAGCCGGAATGGGTGTTCAAGATCACCGACTACGCGGAGGACTTGCTTGGGGCGCTCGACCGCCTCGAGCGCTGGCCCGAGAAGGTCAGGCTGATGCAAGCAAACTGGATCGGGCGCTCGGAAGGGCTTCTCGTCCGCTTCGCGATGGCTCAGGGCACAACGCCTAAAGGCCATGACGTGATCGAGGTCTTCACCACGCGGCCCGACACGCTGTTCGGGGCAAGCTTCCTTGCGGTCGCACCCGACCATCCCCTCGCCAAAGCTGTTGCAAAAAACAATCCGGACGCGAGCGCCTTCATCGTCGAATGCCAGAGGCACGGCACGACCGCCGCCGAGCTAGAGACGCAGGAGAAGAAGGGCTTCGACACGGGGCTACGCGTGCGGCACCCGGTGATCGAGGGCGCCGAGCTTCCCGTCTACATCGCCAATTTCATCGTCATGGAGTACGGCACCGGCGCCATCTTCGGCTGCCCCGGGCACGATCAGCGCGATCTCGAATTCGCCCGCGCGCGAGGACTGTCCGTAATCCCCGTGGTTTTGCCGCCCGGTGCCGACCCTCGCAGCTTCACCATCGGGGAGGAGGCCTATACCGGCGACGGCGTGATGATCAATTCAGGCTTTCTCGACGGGCTCGCCGTCGAGGCCGCCAAGACGGCAATCGCCGAGCACCTCACCACGAAGAAAGTGAAGGGAAAGCCGGGCGCCGAGCGGCAAACCCAGTATCGCTTGCGCGACTGGGGCATCTCGCGGCAGCGCTATTGGGGCTGTCCGATCCCCATGATCCATTGTGAGGTTTGCGGCATCGTGCCGGTGCCGGAGAAGGATCTGCCGGTGAAACTCCCCGACGACGTCAGCTTCGACAAGCCGGGCAATCCGCTCGACCATCATCCGCCTTGGAAGCACGTCACCTGCCCCACATGCGGAGGCAAAGCGGTGCGCGAAACCGACACCATGGACACCTTCGTCGACTCGTCTTGGTACTTCGCGCGCTTCTGCTCGCCGAAATCGAGCGAGCCGACCGACACCAACGCTGTCGGCTACTGGCTTCCCGTCGACCAGTATATCGGCGGGGTCGAGCACGCGATCCTGCATCTCCTCTATGCGCGCTTCTTCACCCGCGCCATGCACAGATGCGGACACCTCGCCATCGACGAGCCTTTCCGCGGCCTCTTCACCCAAGGCATGGTCACGCATGAGACCTACAAGGACGTACACGGAAAATGGGTGTTGCCTGAAGAGGTGAGCCGCAAGGACGGCAAGCCGGTGCACGCCGGGACGGGCGAGCCCATTGTCGTCGGCGCCGTCGAGTCGATGTCGAAGTCGAAGAAGAACGTGATCGATCCCGACACCATCATCGCGGCGTTCGGGGCCGACACCGCGCGCTGGTTCATGCTGTCCGACACGCCGCCGGAGCGCGACATCGAGTGGACCCCCGGAGGGGTAGAGGGGGCGCATCGCTTCCTCCAGCGGGTCTGGCGCCTGGTCAGGGACGCTGCCGCCAAAGGGGCCAGGCTTGGCGCCGAAAGGCCCCGGGAATTCGGTCCTGAGGCCGAGGCGCTCCGCCGGGCGGCGCATCGCAACGTAGCGGCGGTGACGAGCGCCATCGAGAAGCTCCGCTTCAATGCGGCCGTCGCCCATATCTACGAACTTGCCAATGCCCTCTCGTCCTGCTTGCAAAACGCCGGACTACACCCGGCCCCTGACCTGGCCTATGCCTTGCGAGAGGCGGCCGAGCTGCTCGCCCGAATCGCGGCCCCCATGGTGCCGCACCTTGCCGAGGAGTGCTGGGCCATCCTCGACCATGATACCCTCATTGCCGAAGAGCCTTGGCCAGCCCCAGAAAAGGCCCTTTTGGTCGAGGAAATGGTCACAATTGCCGTCCAAGTGAACGGTAAGAGGCGGGACGAATTGACGATTGCGCGGGACGCCGCGAAGGAAGATATTGAAGCTGCGGCGCTAAAGCTCGAAAATGTCGTGCGCGCCATAGGGGGACGCAAAATCAAGAAGGTGGTGGTCGTGCCACAGAGGATCGTCAATGTGGTGGCGTAGCTCTGCCCTTATTGCCGCGCTCTTCGCCGGGCTCGCGGCCTTGGCGCTCGCCGGCTGTGGCTTCCAGCCCCTTTATGGGGGGACCACGGCGGGAGGCGCAAAGCTCGCCGAGGTGATGGCCGCCGTGGAGATCGCCCCGATCCCGGGCCGGGTCGGGCAGAAGCTGCGCAACGAGCTAATTTTCACCAACACCGGCGGGGGCTACGCGGCCCCGACGCGGTATAAACTCGACATCGCCATCAAGGAGAGCGTGACCGACGAGCTCGTGCAGATCACCGGCGACGCGACCGGCCAAGTCTATCAGATCGAGGCTACCTTCAAGCTCATCAACCCTTCCAATGGACAGGTGCTGTTCGTCGGCAAGGCGCTCTCGCGGGCGGCCTATAACCGCTTCCAGGAAATCTTCGCCAACGTCCGTGCGCGTTACGATGCCGAGGACCGCGCCGCCCGTACGGTTTCAGAGAGCATCAAAACCCAGGTCGCAGCTTTTCTCGCCAACGCCGCCTAGGCTCGCCTCTCGCGTCTTCCCCGCGTAACCGCGCCCTCGTTCTTTCCGCCAATGGTCGCCTACAAATCGTCTGCCGCCGCGAGTTTCGTGAAGTCGCCCAAAGCCGACTGCCGCGCCGTGCTCGTCTACGGGCCCGATGCCGGGCTGGTGGCTGAGCGGGCGAGCGCGCTTGCCCAAATCTTCGCGCGAAGGGCACACGGGCAGACCGAGATCGTCCGTCTCGACGATCGCGACTTCGCCGAAGACCCCACACGGCTCGAAGTCGAGCTCAGGACCGTTCCGATGTTCGCAAGCCAAAGCGTCGTGCGGGTCACGGCCGGGACCAAGCTCGACGTGCCCTCGCTCAAAGCGTTGTTGGCAACGGAGTTCGACAATCCCCTGATCGTCGAGGCCGGCAACCTCAGACCGGACTCGGCCTTGCGCAAGCTGTTCGAGGGTCACAAGAGCGCGGCGGCGCTTCCTTGTTACGGCGATGAGAGCACGCTGTCCCGGCTGATCGACACCGAGCTTGCCGAGGCAGGGCTCAGCATCGACAGAGAGGCACGGGATTATCTGATGACGCGGCTCGGCGCCGACCAGGCTTTGTCGCGCTCGGAGGTGGTCAAGCTTGCGCTCTACGCGCAAGGGAGCGCGCGCGTCAGCCATGACGATATCGAGGCCATCGTCGGAGACGCCGCGGAGACGGCACTCGAGAACTTCGTCTACGCCACGAGCGGCGGCGATCCGAAGGCGGCGCTCTCAGAACTTCAGCGCCTTGCGCTGGCGGGAACAGACAGGGCGGCGGCGCTCTCGGCGCTCGGCCGGCACTTCACGCAGCTTCACCGTGTCGCTTCGGCGGTGAGCGACGGCGGGAGCCTGGAGCAGACTGTGAAGTCACTCAAGCCGCGTCCGCATTTCAAGCGCGAGCCTGTATTCCTGGTCCATTGCCGGAAGTGGGGCGCGACCCGGCTGGCGCACGCACTGCCCCTGATCCAGGAAGCCATCAGGCGCACGCGCCGGTCGCCCGAGCTCGAAGGCGCCTTCGCCGAGCGCCTCGTGCTCACGCTTACGTCGAGGATTTGACGTAAGCGCTCCCCGTTGTATGCATGTTCGGAGAGCGAGGTGGCATGGACGAGCGCAACAGATCTCTCGAACTGCGCAGCAAACTGTTCGCGCTGCTCAAGGAGCGCGCGTTCAGGCGCGGCCGCGTGGTGCTCGCCTCGGGACGCGAGAGCGATTTCTATTTCGACATGAAGCCCGCGATGCTCGACCCTGACGGCGCCAAGCTTATGGCCGAGCTAGTTCTACAACAACTTCAAGGAGTTACGGCAGACTGCATCGGGGGCCTGGAGATGGGAGCGGTGCCGCTGATTGCGCCGGTCGCCATGCGGAGTCCGGAGTTCGGGCGCCGTCTTCCGGGGTTTTTCGTCAGAAAGGCGGTCAAGGATCACGGCACGAAAAAGCGCGTCGACGGCGCGGACATTGCCGGCAAGACCGTCGTCATTCTCGAGGACGTAACCACAACGGGCGCCTCGGCCATGGATGCTGTCAGGGCAGTCACCGAGGCGGGCGCCAAAGTTGCTCTCGTGCTGTCGATCCTCGACCGCGGCGAAGGCGCCGTCGAGCTCTATGCCAAGGCCGGCATTCCCTTCAAGTCTCTGTTCCGCGCCGAGGAGTTTCTCACCGCCACCTAAGCGCGAGGCGCTAGTGCTTCGGCCGCCGCAGCAGCCGGTGGCGAACGTCCTCGAGCTGATCGAGGGTCGCGTAGCGGATGCGAAGCTCGCCCTTCTCGCCTTTGCCTTTGCGGATGATCTCAACATCGAGGCCCAGAGCCTCGTGCAGCTCCGATTCGGCGGCCCGCGTGTTGGCATCCTTGCTCTTCGGACGCTTGGCCTTGGCGGGAGCGCGCTCCTGCGTGAGCGCCTCCACCTGGCGCACCGATAGTCCTAGGTTAACGATGCGGGTCGCCAGCGCCGTAGCATCGGCGCGGCCGACCAACGGACGGGCGTGACCAGCGCTTAGCTCGCCCGACCGCACCAATTCCTGCACACCGTCGGGCAGTTTCAAAAGGCGAAGCGTGTTGGCGAGATGGCTACGGCTCTTGCCGATGACCTTGGCGAGGTCCTCTTGGGTGTAGCCGTGGCCGTCCATCAGGAGCTTGTAGCCTTCACCCTCCTCGATGGCGTTCAGGTCCTCGCGCTGGACGTTCTCGATGATGGCGATCTCGACCGCTTCCTGGTCTGAGAGCGCGCGCACGACAACCGGCACATCATGCAGATTGGCAAGCTGCGCCGCGCGCCAGCGGCGCTCGCCGGCGACGATCTCATAGGTGTCCCCCGATGACGGCCGTACCACCAGCGGCTGCACAAGCCCCCGCTCGCGGATCGAGGCGGCAAGCTCCTCGAGCTGCGCTTCGGCAAAGTTTCGCCTCGGGTTGAAGCGGCCGGGCTTGAGCGCGGCAAGCGGAACGCTTCGCTGTTCCTCCTCGAGGCCGAGTCCCGCTTCATCGAAGCGATCGCCGATGAGGGACGCGAGCCCCCGTCCCAGTCTTGTCTTCTGCGCGCCTGCCGACATGGCAGCCTCCTCCCCCTTGATTCGCCGATAAATGATCATGCCGCACGCATCCGCCGTTCGCGCTCGATCACCTCCGAGGCAAGCTGGATGTAAGCCTGGCTGCCCGAGCAGCGATAATCGTAGAGCAGCACCGGCTTACCATGAGACGGTGATTCGGCCACCCGCACATTGCGCGGAATGACCGTCGTGTAGACCTTCTCTCCCAGCACGCGCCGTACGTCCTCGACGACCTGGTCGGAGAGGCTGGTGCGCTGGTCGTACATGGTCAGCACCACGCCGTGGATCTGGAGCTTCGGGTTGAGGCGGACCCTGATCTCCTCGACCGTGCTCAAAAGCTGCGCCAGCCCCTCGAGCGCGAAGAACTCGCATTGTAGCGGCACGAGCACGGCGTCAGCCGCGGCGAGAGCGTTAACAGTTAGTAAATTGAGCGAGGGCGGACAGTCGATCAGAACATAGGTCGTCGCCAGGTCCGGCTCCTCGGCGGCGGTCATCGCCGTCAGGCAATCGCGCAAACGGTAGTGCCGGCCCCCCGACGTCCCCACCTCGCGCTCGAACGACATGAGATCGATGGTGGCGGGTACGATCGAAAGCCTCGGCACATGGGTGGGCACCCTCGCGGCGGCGATGGTCGCCTGCCCGCTCATCACATCGAAGGTCGACACCGGGCGCTGATCGACGCCGAGCCCGGTGCTGGCATTGCCTTGCGGGTCGAGATCGATGATGAGCACGCGCTCCCCGACTGCAGCGAGCGCGGTCCCGAGATTGATAGCCGTGGTGGTCTTGCCGACACCGCCCTTCTGGTTGGCGAGGGCAAGAACGCGCGTGCGGCGAGGCCCGAACAGATTCATGGCGCGCTTGCCTCGCGCGGACGAAGCGCGGTGACTTCGACGATGTGCGAGCTTGACGAGGTGAGACTCGGGTGCAGGCGGGAGGCGAAGTCCCACGCAACCCTCGCCGCCTCGAGCTCGGCTTCGGTCTCGCGACCTTTCAAGAACAGCCCCCTGGTTCTCGAGCCGAAGAACGGGCTTGCGAGCTCGAAGAGACGTGGGCACGGCGCCAGCGCCCGCGCGCTCACCACGTCCGGCTTTAGGCTGGCGCTTTCCGCGAGCTCTTCAATGCGCATGGCGTGAATGTCCACAGGGGCCTTGGTCTCGCGCGCGACTTCGGCGAGGAACGCGCATTTCTTGCGATTGCTCTCGACGAGGTGCATGCGGAAGTCCGGCAACCCGGCTTGAAGGATGGCGACGACGAGCCCGGGAAAGCCTGCCCCTGAACCGAGATCCAGCCAGAGTCGCGCCTCCGGCGCAAGCCCGCGTATTTGGGCCGAATCGGCAAAGTGGCGGGACCAGAGGAGGGGGAGGGTCGAGGGCGCTACGAGGTTGGTCGATTTCTGCCAACGGGCCAGGAGATCGGCGTAGCGCATGAGCCTGTGGATTGTTTCACGTGGAACTTTAAAGACTTCCGCGAAATCCTGAGGTCCACTGATGATCGCAGCCGCCTTTTCGCCGGGCATCTCCCCGCCTTCCCGGCTCAGGCGCTCTTGGCGGCCGCGCCCTTTTTCAGGTGAGCGAGGAGGAGCATCAGCGCGGCCGGGGTCATGCCGTCGAGCCTGGCCGCCTGGCCGAGGCTCGCCGGGCGGTGCCGTTCGAGTTTCTGGCGAAGCTCGGTCGAGAGGCCGGGAAGGGCGGCGAAGGCGAACTCGGACGGGATGGCGATCCCCTCGTCCTTGCGGAAGGCAGCGATATCCAACTCCTGGCGCTTGACGTAAACGGCGTAGCGCGCGTCGACCGCGAGCTGTTCGGCCATCTCAGAATCGAGCCGGCCGATCTCGGGCCAGATCGTCGTGAGGCGCGCGACATCGACGTCGGGATAGGAGAGCAGCTCGAAGGCGCTCCGCTTGCGCCCGTCGCGATTGATGCTGAGGCCGGACTTGGCAGCCTCGTCGGGCGTGAGCATGAGGCTTCGCAGCAAAGCCTCACCCTGTTCGAGTTGCTTGGCCTTGGCGGCGAAGGCAGCGCTTCGCGCGCTCCCGACGCAACCGACAGCGCTGCCGAGCGGCGTGAGGCGCTGATCGGCATTGTCGGCGCGAAGCGTGAGGCGATATTCGGCGCGGCTGGTGAACATGCGATAGGGCTCGGTCACGCCGCGGGTGACGAGGTCGTCGATCATCACGCCGAGATAACCGTCGGCGCGGGTGATGCTGAAGCGCGCTTGGCGGCCGCCCGCCATGAGCGCGGCGTTGATGCCGGCGATGAGCCCCTGCCCCGCAGCCTCCTCATAGCCGGTCGTGCCGTTGATCTGGCCCGCCAGGAACAGTCCTCCGACCGCCTTGACCTCGAGCGCCGCAGACAGCTCGCGCGGGTCGACATAGTCGTATTCGATGGCGTAACCCGGCCGGATGACGCGGGCGGCTTCGAGCCCCGGGATGGTCTTGAGGAACGCGTGCTGCACGTCTTCGGGAAGCGAGGTCGAGATGCCGTTGGGATAGACGGTGTCGTCGTCGAGGCCTTCGGGCTCGAGGAAGATCTGGTGGCTCTCGCGCTCCTTGAAGCGCACCACCTTGTCTTCGATCGAGGGACAATAACGCGGGCCGACGCTTTCGATGGCGCCGGAGTACATCGGCGCGCGGTCGAGGTTTTGCTCGATGATGGCGTGGGTCGCTTCGGTGGTGTGGGTGATGTGGCAAACGACCTGCGGGGTCGTGATCTCCTCGGTGAGAAATGAGAAGGGCCTGGGGGGGTCGTCGCCATGCTGGACCTGGAGCCCGTCCCAACGAATAGTCTTGCCGTCGAGGCGGGGCGGAGTGCCGGTCTTGAGCCGTCCCATGCGCAACCCGAGCCCATAGAGCCGAGTCGAGAGTCCGAGAGCAGGGGCCTCGCCGATGCGGCCGGCGGGGATCTTCCGCGTCCCGATATGGATGAGGCCGTGCAGGAAGGTGCCGGTGGTCAGCACCACGGCGCCGGCTGAGATGCGCCGCCCGTCGGCCGTGACGATGCCGGTCACCCGACCCTGGTCGACGCTCAGGTCCTCGACGGCAGCCTCGATCACTTCTAGACTTGGCGTGGCGCCGATCGCCGCCTGCATGGCCTGGCGGTAAAGTTTGCGGTCGGCCTGGGCGCGGGGGCCTTGCACCGCAGGGCCTTTGCTTCGATTGAGCACCCGGAACTGGATGCCGGCTTGGTCGGCGACCCGGCCCATCAGCCCGTCAAGAGCGTCGATCTCGCGCACCAAGTGCCCCTTCCCCAAGCCGCCGATGGCCGGATTGCAGGACATTTCGCCGATGGTGGCGAAGCTATGGGTGACGAGCGCGGTGCGCGCGCCCATGCGGGCGGCTGCGGCTGCGGCCTCGCAGCCGGCATGCCCGCCGCCGATGACGATGACGTCGAAACCCTTGCTCATGGCCCGTACCTAGTCTGTTCGCGCCTTGGCGTCAAAAGCGTTCGGGCATTGTTTCACGTGAATCACCCTTCGAGACGCCGCCTTCGGCGGCTCCTCAGGGTGAGGGGTCAGTCCTACTTGCCGATGCAGAACTCGGCGAAGATGGCGCCGAGCACCTCCTCGACATCGATCCGCCCGGTGAGCCGGCCAAGATGGCGGGCGACGATGCGAAGCTCCTCGGCCTTGAGCTCGGGACTGAGCGGCCGGTCGGCGAAGCGCTCAAGCGCCGCCCGGCCGGCCTCGAGCTCGATCCGGTGGCGGGTGCGCGTGATGGCGGGAGAACCGGCGCCGGAGGACAGCAGCTCTCCCGCCCGGTCGGCCAGAAGCGCGATCAGAGCCTCGAGTCCGGCCCCGGTCTTGGCCGAGACCTCGATGCGATCCGGCCCGCCAGAGACGGTCGCAAGATCGATCTTGTTCAATACGCAAATTTGCCCACCAGTTGTCCAAAGTTGCCCGCCATTCTCGCTTGAGATATCAAGCGGCGGGCTCCAGACAGGCGCTGTCGCATCGACCAGCCAGAGGACGAGGTCGGCCGCCTCGGCGCGGGCCAGTGCCCGCCTTATCCCCTCAGCTTCGACCTTGCCTTGCGCCTCGCGTATCCCCGCGGTGTCGGTGAGGGTGACGGGCAAGCCGCCGAGATCGAGATGGACTTCGATGA
>DASWJG010000012.1:0-2766 GCA_036397315.1 Methyloceanibacter sp.
AAGCGTCGTCTTGCTGCGCGTCACGGCAATCGAGCCCGGCAAGACCCCGACCTTTGAAGAGGCCAAAGCCGATCTCGAGAAGAAGCTTCTCAAAGAGCGCGCTTCCGGCGCGATCTTCGATCTGCACGACAAGATCGAGGACCAGCTCGCTTCAGGGGCAACGCTTTCGGAAATCGCAGGCACGCTCAAGCTCAACTACGAGCTCGTTGACCAGGTCGACCGCGATGGACGCAAGCCCGACGGGTCGACTGTCACGCTGCCGGCGCAGAAAGAGCTGTTGAACGCAGTCTTCGCCACCGATACCGGGGTTGAGAACGACCCGATCGACGCCAAGGACGAAGGGGTCGTCTGGTATGAAGTCCTGGGCGTCGTGCCCGAGCAGCTCAAGCCGTTCGATCAGGTCAAGGACGAGGTCGCCAAAGACTGGCGCACTGACGAGGTGCGGACCCGGGTCGCCAAATATGCGCAAGACCTGGTCACCGGCTTGAATGGCGGCAAGACCCTCGAAGACGTCGCCAAGGACCTCAATGTCGAGGTCCTGACCAGCGATCCGTTGAAGCGCGACAGCGTTACCGTGAATGTGCTGCCGCCTGCAGTGGCGCAGGCCTTCACCTTGCCCGAGAAGGGCTATGGGTCGGCCCCGTCCGCCGTCGAGGAAGGCCGCATCGTCTTTCAAGTCGACAAGGTCACGCCGCCAGAGCCGCTCAGCGAAGCCGAGGTCGAGCGGCTCAGGAAGCAACTCGGGCTTCTCATCAGCGAAGATGCGATTGCGGAATATTTCAGTGCGCTGGAAAAACGCTACGGGGTGACCGTCAATCAGCAGGCTCTCGCCAAGCTTATCGGCAGCGGCGAAGAGCCATGAGTTCCGCCAAAGCCTCCGTCACGAAGCTGGCGCAGCAAGGTTCGGGTCACCCGATCGAGCCCGACTTTCCGAGCTTCGCGCGCCGCTACGACGAGGGCGTGCCGCAAGTGGCTTGGACGCGCCTCGTCGCCGATCTCGAGACCCCCGTCTCGGCCATGCTGAAACTCGCCCACGAGCGGCCGAACAGCTTCCTCCTGGAATCGGTCGAAGGGGGTGCCACCCGCGGCCGCTACTCCATCATCGGCTGCCAGCCCGATCTCATCTGGCGCGCCGACGGGGCAAAGGCCGAGATCAATCGGGCGCCCCAGTCGGATCCTGACGCATTTGCACCCTCGCAATTACCGGCGCTTGCTTCGCTGAGAGCGCTCCTTGCCGAATCGGCGATCGCTCTGCCGCCTGAGCTGCCGCCCATGGCGGCAGGCATCTTCGGCTATATGGGCTACGACACGGTAAGGCTGATCGAGCACCTGCCGGGCGAGAAGCCTGATCGGCTCGGCCTTCCTGACAGCATCCTGGTGCGGCCGACCTTGATCGTGATCTTCGACAGCGTGAAGGACGAGATGACGGTGGTCACCCCGGTGAGGCCCGCGCCAGGGGTCAGCGCCAAGGCGGCCTATGCGCGTGCGGCCGACCGGCTGAACCTCGTCTTGGAGCGGCTTGAGCAGCCCCTGCCCCATACCAGCGAGCCCGACATGAGCGCGCCGCACCCGGAGCCTAAGGCGGCCACCGCACCGCAGGTCTATATGGCGAAGGTCAAGCGCGCCAAGGACTACATTGCCGCGGGCGACATCTTCCAGGTGGTCTTAAGCCAGCGCTTCGAGGCGCCCTTTACGCTGCCCTCCTTCGCGCTCTACCGCGCGCTCAGAAGGGTCAATCCTTCGCCCTTCCTCTATTATCTCAATTTCGGCGCCTTCGCCGTGGTGGGGTCGAGCCCGGAGATCCTGGTGAGGGTCCGCGACGGCAAGGTCACCATCAGGCCGATCGCCGGCACGCGGCCAAGAGGGGCAAGCCCGGAAGAGGACAAGGCGCTCGCCAAAGAGCTGCTTGCCGATGCCAAGGAGCGCGCCGAGCATCTGATGCTGCTCGATCTCGGCCGCAACGACGTGGGCCGCGTGGCCGAAGTGGGCAGCGTGCACGTTACCGATAGCTTCTTCCTCGAATATTACAGCCAGGTCATCCACATCGTTTCGAATGTCGAGGGGACGCTCGCTTCCGACTTCGACGCGGTCGATGCGCTGATGGCGGGCTTTCCCGCCGGCACCGTGTCGGGAGCGCCCAAGGTGCGCGCCATGGAGATCATCGACGAGCTTGAGGATGAGGCGCGCGGACCTTATGCGGGCTGTGTGGGATATTTCTCCGCCGGCGGCGAGATGGATAGCTGCATCGTACTCAGAACCTCGGTGGTAAAGGACGGCACCATGTATGTGCGGGCCGGCGCGGGCATCGTCGCCGACTCGGTGCCGGAGCGCGAGCAAGCCGAATGCGTGAGCAAGGCGCGCGCCCTGTTCAAGGCCGCGGACGAAGCCGTGCGCTTTGCCGCGCGCGCCAAACGCGGTCAATGAGCGGTCGCAGGTCACGATGCTCACGCTCTCCCTTCTCCGCCACGCCAAATCGAGTTGGAGCAACCCCACGTTGCCCGATCGCGAGCGGCCGCTGGCCACGCGCGGCGTGACCGACGCCCCGCTCATGGGCAAGGCTATGGCCGAGCGCGGCATCGATCCCGAGCTTGTTCTCTGCTCCTCGGCGCGACGCACGCGCGACACGCTCGACCTTGTCCTGCCCGAGCTCCGCGTCGAACCTAAGGTCGTCTATGACGACGCCCTCTATCATGCCAGCCCCGAGGAGATGCTTCAGATGCTCCACGCCATTCAGCCGGGCGCGAACCGCGTCATGCTGGTCGGCCA
>DASWJG010000013.1:0-2276 GCA_036397315.1 Methyloceanibacter sp.
CAATCGGTGATCCAGACCGGCGGGCTCAAGGTCAATCTCGACACCAAGACGGTGGACGTTAACGGTCAACGCGTGCATCTGACCGGCAAGGAATATCAGATGCTCGAGCTGCTCTCGCTCCGCAAAGGCACGACGCTCACCAAAGAGATGTTCCTGAACCACCTCTATGGCGGCATGGACGAGCCGGAGCTCAAGATCATCGACGTGTTCATCTGCAAGCTGCGCAAGAAGCTCGCGGCGGCGACGGGCGGCAAGCACTATATCGAGACGGTCTGGGGCCGTGGCTACGTGCTGCGCAACCCGGAAGACGAGTCCGAGGCCGCCTAAGCGGCGACAATTCCTTCAGTTCAGAAGCTGAAGACGTGGATGGCCGGGGCACTCCCCGGCCATTTTACGATGCGGCGCCTGAAGCGCAGGCGCGCAACATAACCGGCCCTGCATTCGACTCGGAGGCGCCCAACCCTGCCTTGCGGCGCCGGGCCTCGGCCGCGGCGGCAGCCTGAGGCGTCAAGCAGAACACGCCGCGATGGTGCTCGGGCACCGCCATGAACTCGTTGCTGAGCCCCGTGGTGGTTTCCGCCGCGCCAAGCACGAGATAGCCGTCGGCGGCAAGCCGCGACGCAAGGCGGGCGAGGACCGCGCGCTTGGTGGCGTCTTCGAAATAGATCAGCACATTCCGGCAGAAGATCACGTCGAACACCCCGAGCGCCTGGCAATCGTCGAGGAGATTATGCGCGCGGAACTCGACCCTGTCACGAATGGCGGGGCTGATCTCCCACGCATTCCCCACCTTGTTGAAATATTCGACCAAGAGCGAGACCGGCAGCCCTCGCTGCACCTCGAATTGGCTGTAGAGCCCCTTGCGCGCTTTGTTGAGCGCGTCGTCGACGAAGTCGGTGGCCACGATCTCGACCGTCCAGCCGAGCAGCTTGCTGTCGGCCTCGGCCAGCTCCATGGCCAGGGAATAGGGCTCCTGCCCGGTCGCCGCCGCCGCGCACCAGACCCTGATGCGGCGCTGACCCTCCCGCTTCGCCATGAGCTTCGGCAGCATGACGTCCGACGAAGTAATTGAACGGCACCTTGTCGCGGAAGAAGTAGGACTCCTGGACAGTCACGGCCTGAGCGACGCGGGAGCGCAAACGATGAGCGTCAGGCTTCATCATGGCGAGCACGAGATGCGATAGGGAGGGAAGCCCGAATTCCCTCAACAGGGGCCTGAGCTTTCCCTCGAGCAGGTCCTGCTTGTCCTCGCCGAGATTGAGGCCGGAGTGCTCCTTCAAGATCCGGCGCACCAGGCCGAACTCATGCGCCATCATGGCCGCTCACCCTTGATCAGCTTGGCCACGGTCTCGGCGATCTCGCCCGGCGGCAGCACCGCCGCGCAGGCCCCGACAGAGGCAGCGGCCCCCGGCATGCCCCACACCACGCTCGACGCCTCGTCTTGGGCAATCACGCTGCCGCCTGCCTCGGCGATGGCTCGGGCGCCCGCGGCGCCGTCATGGCCCATCCCAGTCAGCACGATGCCGAGCGCCGCAGGGCCGAACGTCGCGGCCACGCTCGCGAACAAGGGGTCGACCGCTGGCCGGCAGAAATGGACGGGCGGCTCGTTCCCGATGCGCAAAACGGGCTGAGCGGCACGATCCACCATCATATGATGGTTGCCCGGCGCCACATAGATCCGGCCCGGCTTGAGTGCCTCACCTTGGACCCCTTCCCCCGTCTCGCGCCCCGTGGCCCACGCCAGGCGCTCGGCGAGGATCGCGGTGAACACCGGCGGCATATGCTGCGCCACGACAACAGGAACGCGGGAAAGCGAGCGCGAAGCCGCGCCAAGAAGACTCGCCAACGCCTGCGGGCCGCCGGTCGAGCTGCCGATCGCAATGATGCGCGGCGGCACGAGGGAAAACGGGCGTTGCCTGAACGCGAGCGGCCTCGTGCGGGTTTCGCCAAGGGCGACGTTGGCGGCGCCGTCGCTCACAGGCGCGCGCTGCGTGCGCGCCCGGCCGAGCGACTTGATCTTGCGGATCACCTCGCGGCGGAAATCGAGGGAGGTGGTGATCTCGCGATTTGAATCGGGCTTGGGGACATAGTCCAGCGCGCCGAGCGCCAAGGCTTTGAAGCTGATCTCGGCGTTTCGCCTGGTCAGGGTCGAAACCATCAGCACCCGCAACTCGGGCCGCGCGCTAAGCAGGAGCGGTAGTGCTTCGAGGCCATCCATCACCGGCATCTCGATGTCGAGCAGGACGATGTCGGGAGCGCTTTGCGCCACGTCCTCG
>DASWJG010000014.1:0-16947 GCA_036397315.1 Methyloceanibacter sp.
GTGGGCTGGCCGGTGGGCGAGCCTCCCGGCGGCTCGAGCGAGACGGCGAGGATCGCCTCGCTGCTGACCTTGGAAAGCAGATCTTCGGGCACGCTGATGGTGACCGGCCGGTTGGGATCGATGAGCCCCAGCGAATGCGGCTTCTCGCCGGGCGGGATGAGCCAAAGCTCCATGGATTTCTGCTCGGCGCTGAGCAGCGAGGCCGGCACGATGGTAAGGCTCCCGCCGCCTGGATTGACGGCGGCAACGAAGCCCGCCTGGCCGCTCTCGGCATCGAGACGTGCCAATAAAGGTGCCGTCGAGGGCACCATACCGACATAGATGAGCGCGGCGATACAGGCAGCGGCGAGTGTGGTCGAGGCGAGCGCAAGGCTTCGCCAGAGCGGAAGATTGTGCCAGAAGCCCGGCTTCGCCTCGGTCGCTCGGTCCGCTCTCGCCAGCGCCGCCTCGATGCGCGCCCAACCGCCAAGGGGCGGGTCGACCGGCGGCACGGCATCGGCAAGTCCGCCGAGCCGCTCCTCCCAGTAGGCGACCTCGCGAACAAAGGCCAGGTCGCGGCCGAGGCGCCGCTCCGCCGCCTGCCGTTGCGCGGCGTCGAGCACGCCGAGAACGTATTCGGCGGCGATCAACGTGCCGCGTTCCTTAGGCTCTCTGGTGCCGTTGTCGCTCATCGCTCGAGACACGCTCTCAGTTTGGCAAGCCCGCGCCTGATCCAGCTCTTCATGGTGCCAAGCGGCACGCCGGACCGCTCCGCCAGCTCCTCATAGGTCAGCCCATCGATGAACGCCGCTCTGATGGCGGCGGAGGTGCGCTCCTCGAGCTCGTCGAGACAGGAATAGAGACGGCGATTCTCCTGCATGGCCTCCAGGGTCTCCGCCGCGATCGGCGCCGGATCGGGGATGGCATCGGCAGCCTCGATCGGCTCGCTCAGCCGCGAAACTCCCCCGGAACGCAGTCGGTCGATGGCGCGGTTCCGCGCGACGGCGATGAGCCAAGTGATCGGGCTCGCGCGCGTTTCGTCGAAGGAGGCGGCCTTCCGCCATACGGTAAGATAAACGTCCTGCAACACGTCCTCTGCCTCGCTTCGGTCATTCAATATACGGAGGCAGACGCCGAAAAGCTTCGCCGCGGTCATGTCGTAGACCAGACGGAGCGCCGGCCGGTCGCCGCGAGCGACGCGGTAGAGTGCCGCTGACAGCTGCTTACGCCTTGCGTCGGCATCCATGCCTGATGCGCCCGTGAAGGTGAGGCTCAAGACCCCCTGCTTAGCGCGGGCGCCGACCCCTGTCTCGATATCCGTGCACGCAACGGCGAGACGAATTTCGCAGTTGCGAATTGGGACGAGCGCGCTACTCTCCCCGGCGGTTGCGGCCTGGCCGCGATCGTGCGATTCGGCTGGAATGCGGGCGCCCAATAGGTGTCTCCAGCGGGCCCGCGGGGCCTTGGTGTGGTCCGCGCGCCACGGAACAGTCGAATTTTGATTGACTATGGGGCTTCGCGCCCTTCCGAGGGGCTGGGAACTGTCATTATTCGTCTGTTCGTCCCCGCCGCTCGTTCGGAACGGCGCTGGGAAGAGTGACGCGCAAGAAGCGCTGGAATGAGGGAACAGGGGATGATGCTGCGACGCGCCGGTCTTAGCCTCCTCGTCGGAGCGGTCTTGATGGCCCCGGCAGGCGCTTCGGCTGGCCCCGCTCTCGTCTTCGAACCGTATAACGGCACCGTGTTCTACGCCGAGGATCCCGACGCGTCTTGGTTCCCGGCCTCTCTCACCAAGCTGATGACGGCTTACGTGGCCTTTCAGGCCATGAAAGAGGGCACGGTTAAGCCTGACACGAAGGTAGTCTGCTCCAAGAAGGCGACGGAGCAAGCCCCGAGCAAGCTCTGGCTGAAAGAGGGCGAGGCGATCACGCTCGACGTCGCGCTCAAGGTCCTCATCGTCAAATCAGCCAACGACGTCGCCGTGATGATCGCCGAGACGGTCGGCGGCGGCAGCGAGGAGGCGTTCGTCGCCAAGATGAACGAGGCGGCGCAGCGCCTCGGCATGACCCGCACCTCCTTCGCCAACGTCAACGGCCTGCCCGACGAGCGCCAAGTCACCACCGCGCGCGACCTGGCCAAGCTCGCGCGCGCCATCATTGTCGAATTCCCCGAGCACGCCGATTTGTTCACGACAATCCAGGTCCAGGTGGGCAAGCAGCTCGTGCGGACCCATAACGGCCTCCTCGTGAATTATCCGGGCGCCGACGGGATGAAGACCGGCTTCATTTGCGATTCCGGCTTCAACGTCGTGGCGAGCGCCACGCGCGATGGGCGCAAGCTCGTCGCCGTCGTGCTGGGCGAGCCCTCGGTCGCCTCGCGGCGCGAGCGAACCGTCGACCTGCTCGATAACGGCTTCAAGCGCTATTTCTGGAAGTCGCTGTTCGGCACGAGCCTCGACGGGCTTGCCATCCAAGCCTCGTTGAGCACAGGCCCCACCCATTTACGCGACAGCGTATGCGGAGTAGCGCGAGCCAAGCCCCCCCGGAAGAAGAAGGGTACGGTCGCCTCCCGTAAGAAGAAGAAGACGCGCAGCACTGTTTCCACCGGCGCGAATTGAGTCCCTTCCTCCCCAAATTTTTGCGCCTCGCGACGCTCGTAGCCTTGGCTATGTCCTTGGCGCTCACGAGCGCCCATGCCGCCGAGCCGCCCGACAATGTCGCCGAGGCGATCACCGAGGCAGAGCGGGCCTGCAAGGATACGAACGGCACGCCGAATACCGACGCGGTGCTCAAGGTCGAGGATCTGAACGGCGACGGCGGCGAGGATTGGCTCGCCGATTATGCCAAGCTCAAGTGCGAGGGAGGCATCAATCCTCTGTGCGGCAGCGCCGGCTGCACGCTCCAGATCTATTTCTGGGACGGCGAGACCTCATGGGACGTGGTGTTCGAGGATCTCGTGCAGAGCTATAAATTCGGCAAGAGCGGCGGCAAGCGTATGTTCTACGTGACCACCTCCGGGCTGCCCTGCAACAAGCCGGTCGCCGAGACCTGCAAATATACCTATCGTCTCGAGAAGGACGCCGTCGTCCCGGTAAAGTAGTGCCGTGGCGACTGATCTCGATCCTTCCGGCAAAGTGATCTAAGCTTCCTCCGCCTCCTCGAGGGCTGGGGGAATAATGGTCGCCGAAGGTCAGAATCCGAAGATTATCGTCTCCTACCGGCGCGCCGATTCCGCCATGGCGGGGCGCATCTTCGACCGGCTTGGCCCAGCACTTCGGCAAGACAAACCTGTTCATCGACATCGACAACGTTCCTTTCGGCGTCGATTTCCGCAAGCACATCGATGACGCGCTGCAGGCCAGTAATATTCTGATCGCCATCGTCGGCGAAAAGTGGCTCGGACCCAAGGCCGACGGAAAGCTCCGCATCATGAGCGACGCCGACCCGGTGCGGGTCGAGCTCGAGACCGCCTTGCGGCGTGGCATCACCGTCCTTCCGGTGCTGATCGACGGAACTTCGATGCCGGACCCTGCCGAACTCCCGGACACGATACGGGACTTCGCCTACCGCAACGCCGTGGAGGTCGAATCAGGCCGTGACTTCAATGTCCATGTCGAGCGGCTGATCCGCGCCGTCGAGCAGATCGTCGGCGGCAAGGCTATGCCCGCTGCACCGACGCCGAGCCAGATTTCCCCTCTGCTGTCGCCGGCGCCGCCCACGACGAGGCGCAGGCCCTGGCCGCTCATTCTTGGTCTGCTCGGTCTTTTGGCCGTGGCCGCGTTAGCTCTTTGGTACGGGCGAGACTGGATCCAAACCGCAGGCACCAACCCTTCGGCCGCGACTCCGTATTGCGAGGAGCTCAAGCGCGTCATCGCCGAGGCGAAGACCAACTTCGTCTCGATCCTCGGGCCGGGGTCGACTGACTCGTGGCCGTCGCGCATCCAGTTGCCGGGCTGGTACGACTGCAGAGTCATCGATTTCACTTTTGAAGGCGTGACGAAGCGATTTTTCTATTGCGGGCTTCCTCCTTTTGCCACTCTCGGCGACGTCAATGCCAGGCGGGATGCAGTCACTGCCTATGTGGGGCCTTGTCTTGGGCCAGACTGGGCTCGGCGGCGCTCCCAATTCGCGGACAAGACCACCGATACGATCTACTACATGGGAGCTGACGATCCCCAAGTCCGGATCAGAGAGAGCTATGTCAAGGACACCCAGGAATGGACCCTGCAGTTGGAGGTAGAGGCGCCGGCTTCGGCCTCCAAGCCGCTACCGAAGGCCGAGACCCCTTGACCTTAAGAGGCGCTGTCGGCGCCCGCCGCGATCGCCGCCTCGATCACTGCGACCGCCTCCGGCGACGCCCAATCGGCAGGACCGACCAGGCGCGCGATCTCCTTGCCGTCGCGATCGATGAGAAGCGTGGTCGGCATGCCGACCGCCTTCAGGGTTGAGAACAGCTTGCCGGAAGGATCGGTGTAAAGCGTCAGATGCGTGGCGCCGGTCTCCTTCAGGAAGGCGGCAGCCTTCTCAGGCCCGCCCTTGTCGATATTGACCGCCGCCACGGCAAAGTCCTTGCCGCCGAGCTTGGTCTCGAGCGCGTCGAGAGCCGGCATCTCCTCGCGGCAGGGGACGCACCAGGTCGCCCAGATGTTGAGAAGCACGATTTTGCCGCGGAAATCGGCCAAGGACTTGGGTTTACCGTCGGCGCCGGCGAAGGTGAACTCGGGCAGATCGAGAGGCTTCGGCCTGACCAGGAGGGGCGCCATGGCGCCCTTGTTGAGGCCGACGAGCGGGCCTGCGGCGGCACCCCCGTTCGTCTCCGAACCCCCCGCGGCGGGGCCCGACTCCTCCGGCCCCGCCGGGCGGCCATTGTCAGAAGGGGCGAAACTCACATATACCGTGCCGAATCCGGCGATCGCCGCAAGGATTGCGGCGACGAGATAGATGGCCGGCGACGCAGCGCGGTCGCGTTCATTGCGTTTGCTCACGTCTTCCCGCTCACCTCGTCTGGCCCAGGCTGATAGTTATGACCAATACCATATGGGGCGGCCGCTTTGCCGCCAGTCCGGCCGAAATCATGGAGGAAATAAACGCCTCCATCGATTTCGACAAGCGGCTGTGGCGTCACGATATTCTCGCCTCGAAGGCGCATGTCGCCATGCTTGGCGCGACCGGCATCCTCACCAAGAAAGAGGCTGACCAGATCGCGGGAGGTCTCGACAAGATTCTCGGCGAGATCGAGGCCGGCACGTTCACATTCTCGCGCGCGCTCGAGGATATTCACCTCAACATCGAGAGCCGCCTCACCGAGCTGATCGGCCCAGTGGGCGGCAAGCTGCACACGGCGCGGTCGCGCAACGACCAGGTGGCGACCGATTTCAGGCTCTATGTCCGGGACGAGATCGGCGCCATCGACCGTGCGCTCGGGATGCTTCAGTTGGCGCTCGCCAGAAAGGCGCTTGAGCACGCCGCCGCGGTGATGCCGGGCTTCACCCATCTCCAGACCGCGCAGCCGATCACCTTCGGCCATCATCTCCTTGCCTATGTAGAGATGCTTGGCCGAGACCGGGGCCGCTTTGCCGATGCCGCCAAGCGGCTTGCCGAGTGTCCTTTGGGCGCAGCGGCGCTGGCCGGCACCCCCTTCCCCGTCGACCGTGACATGACGGCCAAGGCACTCGGCTTCGATCGGCCAGCGGCGAACTCGCTCGACGCCGTCTCCGACCGCGACTTTGCGCTCGAGACGCTTGCCGCAGCTTCGATCGCCGCCATGCACCTGTCGCGGCTGGCCGAGGAGATCGTCAACTGGACCTCGCCGCAATGGGGCCTGGTGCGGCTCTCCGACAAGTTCACCACGGGCTCGTCGATCATGCCGCAGAAGCGGAACCCCGACGCGGCCGAACTGGTACGCGCCAAGGCCGGGCGCATCGCCGGCGCCTTCCAGGCGCTGCTGATGGTGATGAAAGGACTGCCGCTCGCCTACGCCAAGGACATGCAGGAGGACAAGGAGGCCGTCTTCGATGGCCTCGATGCGCTCAAGCTCGGAATCGCCGCCATGACCGGCATGGTCGCGGACCTTGAGCCAGACCTGCGCGCCATGAAGCGCGCCGCCGCCTCAGGCCATTCGACCGCGACCGACCTCGCCGACTGGCTTGTGCTCAATCTGGGGCTCCCCTTCAGGGACGCTCACCACATCACCGGCAAGATCGTGGCCTTGGCCGAATCAAAGGGCTCAGACCTGAAAAAGCTCTCCCTTTCCGACCTCAAATCGGTGGAGAAGGGGATAACCGAGGAGGTCTTTGCCGCCCTCGATGTCGCAGGATCGGTCAAAAGCCGGACTAGCTATGGGGGAACCGCCCCCGCCAACGTCAAACGGGAGGCTAAACGGTGGATAAAGCGTTTGGAGAAGGACGGCTTCTCGCGATAAAAGGATAGGTCAAAGGCCGCGAAAAGGCCTGAGGGACAGGGGCACGACCATGGGAAGCGCATTGCGCATCCTTTTAACGCTTGTGCTGGTACTGACGATCGGGCTCACGGCTTGCGGACGCCGCGGTGCTCTGGAACGGCCCAAGCCGAGCTACGTTGAGACCCAAGCCGACCCGTCAACCAAAATGTCGAGGGCCCCGGCCCGGCGCCTCTGGATCGATAAACTGCTCGAATAGACCCCTCTTCTCCGATGCATCATTTCGCCTACCGGCGCGGCGTGTCCCACAAAAACGTGCTCCACGCCGAGGAGGTCGATCTTTCCGATCTCGCCGCCGCCGTGGGGACCCCCTTCTATTGCTATTCGACGGCAACGCTCGAGCGCCACTACCGCGTCTTCGCCGACGCGTTCGCCGACATGCCCGGCACGCTCGTCTGCTATTCGGTCAAGGCCAACTCCAATCTCGGCGTGCTTGCCACTTTGGCTCGGCACGGCGCCGGCATGGACGTGGTGTCGGAAGGCGAGCTGAGGCGCGCGCTCGCGGTCAAGGTTTCGCCCGAGAAGATCGTGTTCTCCGGCGTGGGCAAGACCCGCGCCGAGATGGAATTTGCGCTCGATGCCGGCATCTTCGCCTTCAACGTCGAATCGGAGCCCGAGCTTAGGGCGCTGAGCGATGTCGCGGTCGCGCGGGACAAGACTGCCCGCATCGCCTTTCGCGTGAACCCCGACGTCGACGCGAAGACCCACCACAAGATTGCGACCGGAAAGGCCGAGAACAAGTTCGGCGTGCCCTTCGCCGAAGCCCCTTCGCTCTACGCGCTGGCGAGCAAGCTGCCCGGCATCGAGGTCGCTGGCGTGCACATGCATATCGGCAGCCAGATCACCGAGCTTGCGCCGTTCAAGAATGCGTTCGCGCTACTGAAGGAGCTGGTCGCGGTTCTGCGCGGCCAGGGCTTCGCCATCTCCTTCGTCAATCTCGGTGGCGGGCTCGGTATCCCCTATCGCAACGATCAGCCCGCACCGCCGCTTCCCGAAGACTATGCGAAGCTCGTGGCCGAGGAAGTGGGGGGCTTGGGCTTGCGGCTCCTGTTCGAGCCAGGCCGCATGATCGCGGGCAATGCCGGCATCCTGGTGGCGCGCGTGCTTTACGTGAAGCGCGGCGCGTCCAAGACCTTCACCATCGTCGACGCGGCGATGAACGATTTGATGCGCCCCACCCTGTACGAGGCCTATCACGAGATCCTGCCCGTCATGGAGCCGGCGCCCGGGACGCCGATGATCGTCACCGACGTGGCGGGGCCGGTGTGCGAGACAGGCGATTATTTCGCGCTCGGCAGGAGCCTGCCGGAACTTCGCGCCGGCGATCTCATTTCCGTGATGACGGCAGGCGCCTATGGCGCCGTGCTGGCCTCGGAGTATAACTCGAGGCTTCTGGTCCCCGAGGTGCTGGTGGCCGGGAACCGTCATAGCGTGACGAGGCCAAGGCCGAGCTACGACGACATGCTCGGCAAGGAGCGGCTGCCGAACTGGCTCTGAGCCTGAAGATGAGGCCAATGAGCCTCGCTTTTGCCCGCTTCGCTCCCCAAGTTACCGTCGTTAGCCTGCACCCCGTGCTAAACAAATGAAGATGCGATCCGTGTTTCGATCAAAGGAGACCCCGCCCGAAACGGCTGAGGATGACGCGCTGGCCAAGCGCTTCGAGGGCCGGGTACGCCTCAGTTGGCTTGCCCTCCTCGGCGAGCGCATCTGGGAGGCCCTGCTGTGGCCGTTCCTCGTGGTCACGGCGTTCCTCGGGGTGTCGCTGCTGGAGCTGTGGAGTCTCCTGCCGCCGCTCTTGCATCGCGTGCTGCTTGGCGGCTTCGGACTTGCGCTCATCGTCTCCTTCCTGCCGCTCCTCAGATTGTCGCTCCCCACGCGCCAGGAAGCGTTGCGGCGCCTCGAGCGGCACGCCGGCATCAAGCACCGCCCTGCTTCCTCCTACGAGGACCGACTCGGCGCCACCCCGGCGCGGGAGACGGTTGCTCTCTGGTCGGCTCACCGCGAGCGTCTCTCGCGCCTGATCGCCAGGCTGAAACCTTCGTGGCCCGCGCCCCGCACCGACCGCAAGGACCCTTATGCGATCAGAGCCGCGCTGCTGCTTACCGTGGTCGCCGCCATGCTTGCGGCCGGCGGCAATGTTTCCGACCGCTTGCGCGCAGCCTTCTCGCCCGCCGCCTCGGGCACGCCCGCGCTGCTCAGGCTCGACGCCTGGGTGACGCCGCCCGTCTATACTGGCATCGCGCCGATCGTCCTTGCCGACGGCAGCGAGAAGGTGGGCGCGGGCGCGGAATCGTTCCGCGCTCTGTCGGTGCCTGAGCGGAGCGAGCTGATCGTCCGCACCCATGCGCCCCAAGGCGAGACCGTGAGCCTCACCACGAGCCGCGACGGCTCGGCAGAGGCCACGACCGTCGAGCCGAAGAAAGAGGGCAGCGAAGGGCTAGTCGAGTTCAACGTGGCGCTGACCGAGCCGTTGAGCGCCGATGTCAAGATCGGCGGCCAAACCGTCTCCAAATGGCGGTTCGAGCTGATCAAGGACGAGGCACCTACCATCAATCTGATGGGCACTCCGACCACGACCCCGCGCGGCGCCTTGCGCCTCGTGTTCCGCGCCTACGACGATAATGGCGTGGCAGGCGCCGAAGCCCGTTTCGCGCTCGGCGAAGGCGAAGAGCGCAACATCGCGCCGCTGCCCGCCGAGCCTTCGGCCAAGGTCGAAGCCGATCCCCTGCTCGAGCCTCCGGTGATGCCGCTGCAATTGCCGCGGACCAACGCCAAGCGGGTCGAGGGCAAGGCCACGCAGGATCTCACCGCCCATCCCTGGGCCGGGCTCAAGGTGCGCATGACGCTCATCGCCCGCGACCAGGCGAGCCAGACCGGCCAGAGCGTGCCGTATGAATTCGTGCTGCCTGAGCGGACCTTCACCAAGCCGCTGGCCAAGGCGGTGGTCGAGCAGCGCAAAAAACTGGTGCGCGATCCGAGCGCCCCCGAAGGGGTCGCCTACGCGCTCGACGCGCTGACCTTGGGCGCCGACAAGGTGATCGACGACAGCGTCGTCTATCTCGCCTTGCGCAACGCCTATTGGCGGCTGCGCAACGACCCGTCGCGGGAAGGCATCGCATCGGTGGTCGCCCAGCTGTGGGAGGCGGCGCTGCGTATCGAGGATGGCGACCTGCCTGAGGCCGAGCGCGCGGTGAAGTCTGCCCAGGACGCGCTTATGCAAGCGTTGCAGGAGAATACGTCGCCCGAGGAGATCAAGCGCCTCGTCGATGAGTTGCGCTCGGCTCTGTCGCGCTATCTCCAGGCGCTCGCTTCCCAGCAGCAGGACAAGGGCAATATGTCGCCGCAAGCCGAGCAAAACGGCGATCAGCTCGTCTCGCAGCAGGATCTCGACAAGATCCTCAAGAATATCGAGAACCTCGCCCAGTCCGGCTCGAAGGAAATGGCCGAGCGCATGCTGTCGGAGCTCAAGGACATTCTCGACCGGCTGCAGACCGGCAACTTCGCCGAGAACGCCCAGCAGCAGCGCGCCAACCGGATGATGAAGGACTTGAGCGACATCGTCTCCAACCAGCAGAAGCTGCTCGACGATACTTTCGCCGCCAAGCGGCAGCAGAGTTCCGGCAATGAGGCGGGCGAGGAGTTCGAGGTGAGCCCTCCCGGCCAGCCGATGGAGTTCGGCCCCGGCATGAGCATGGCGCCGCTGTTCGAGAACGTGCCGGGCGAGGCGCAGCCGGGAGGCGTCAAAGGAGAGGGCGAGTCGGGCCGTCAGGGCGCGCCGCGCGGGTCAGGCCAGCTCGAGCTTGGCCAGCAGCCGCAAGGCCAGCGCTCAGGACAGCACCCCCAACTCGGCGAGCGCCAGCAGGGACTTCGCGACAAGCTGCAAAGCCTGATCGACCGCTTCCGCATCGAGGGCGGCGACGCGCCGGACGAGTTCAAGGGCGCGGAAGAGGCCATGCGCGACGCCAAGCAGGCCATCGGCGAGGACAATCTCGACAGCGCCACGCAGGCGCAAAGTCTCGCTCTCGACCGCCTGCGCAAAGGCGCCCAGTCCATGGCCGAGCAGATGATGGAGAACGGCGAAGCGCAGGCCGGCCAAGGCCCCGGCAATAACGGCCGCGATCCGCTCGGGCGTCCGGACCGCTCCAACCGGCCCGACCTTGGCCTGTCGGTGAAGGTCCCTGACGAGATCGATATTCAGCGCGCGCGCGAGGTGCTCGACGAGCTTCGCCGCCGCCTCGGCGATCCGTCACGGCCTGGGATCGAGCTCGACTATCTGGAGCGTCTCATCAAGCCGTTCTGACGGCGGACGTCACCTGAAATAGGTGATGATGGCGACGAGACTGATGGCGCCCAGCGCGCCGAGATAGACGCCGACGAGTAACCCTTCCGGCCAGCGGTCCTTGGCTTTGCTCCGCAGCGCCTGGACGATCACGACCGGCGGAATGAGCACGCCCACCAATGCGGCGATGAGGGTGAGCGTCGTCATGGATTTCCGATCTCGCCGATGAAGGGAAGCTCGCGATAGCGGTGGGCGAGGTCCATCCCGTAGCCCACCACGAACACGGGCGGGCAGCGAAATCCTAGGAAGTCGGGCACGATCGCCGCCGTGCGCGCGACTTGCTTGTCGAGGAGGATGCAGGTTTTAACCGACCGTGCACCGCGGTGCTCAAGGAGCGCCTTGGCGAAGGCGAGCGTCCTTCCCGAGTCGAGAATATCGTCGACGATCACGACCTCCCGGCCGGCCAGGTCGGTCTCCACGTCGCGCAAGACCCTGACCTCGCCGCCTGACACCGTGCCCGCGCCATAGCTGGCGAGAAAGATAAAGTCGATCTCGGGCTTGAGCCCGTGGCGGTGGAGCGCCCTGATGAGGTCGGCAGCGAAGATGAAGCTTCCTTTCAGGATCGCCACGATGATGAGATCGCGCGGAGACGACGCGGCGATGTCGCCGGCCAACGCCTCGACTCTTGCGGCAATCTGTTCGGCGCTGAAAAGCGGCGTGATGGTTTGAGCCGCCGCAACTCCAGCCATTCCTACTCGGCCTTGGCGAAACGCACCTTGACGCTGCGGACATTGCTCGGCGGCGCTGGGATCTGCCGCAAGAACGGTGCGTGCTCCCCTGCCTTAAGCTCCTCCTCCCCGATCTCGGTGGTCCACTCGGAGATTTCCTCACCCTTCTCGTCTCTGAGCGCGATGACCACGGTCGGGACATCCACCGTGCTCGAGGTGAGGTTCACCACGTCGCCCTGAACTTCGAGCACGGTCTGGCCACCCTCGCCGGTCCAGCCATAGCGAACGCCCTCGAAGGCGAGGCCCTCAGAGCCGACCGGCGCGCCGAACAGAGCATAGAGACGGGCGGCGCCGGGCAAGACCGACATCACCGCCGACGGCGCCAGCACGAGCGTGCCGATCACGCTCGCCACGATGAGGGCAAGCACCAGCCAGCCGATGGTGACGATGTTGGGCTTCTTGCGCGGCGCCTCCTCGGGGAAGGCCTGCGCGGCCAGGGCCGGGTCGATGCCCAGCTCAGCATCGCCCATGCCGAATTCGGTCATGGTGGCGTCGCCCATTCCAGCGTCGCCCATGGTGGCGTCGGCCATGGTGGCGTCGGCCATGGCCCCTTCATCCATGCTGGCATCGACCGGAGGGGCGGACGGTGCAGGCGCGGCCTTTCTTGAGAGCCGCGCAAAAATCCCGCCACCGCGTTTTTCGGCTTCGGGCGCGGCTACGGGAGCCTCGGCCATGGCCTCGGCATTGATCTGGGCCACTTGCGCGGCGAGGTCTGCGTCGGTCCCGCCCGGGGTGAAGCCCGGCCCGGGCGGCGGTGGCGGTGCGCCCGGCGCGATGCCGGCGAATCCGCGCATCGCCATATTGACCGCTGGTGCCGGCTGCGGGGGTGGTGGTGGTGGGGGCGCGGCTGGTTGCGGGAACGGCGCCATTGGCGGGGCAGGCTCGACCGGCGCCGTGACCGGCAGCGCCTGCCAGACATGGGCGCATTTCGAGCAGCGGACCTTCCGACCCTCAGGCGGGAATACCGCTTGAGTCTCGTAGCGCGTCTCGCAGACCGGGCAGATAATGAGTGTTGCCATCGGAAAAACCAAAAAGGCCTTGTATCCTGGATTTGCCCCGGGCCCCATGCCTTCGCCCAAATCCATTGATACCGGACCCGGAGTTCAGCATAAAGAGCCAGTCTTCCGCAATGTTAAGAGGCTTAAGGAACACGGGTGATTCGCTTTGACAATGTCGGGCTGCGCTACGGCTCAGGCCCGGAGATCTTGCGCGATGTCACCTTCCACGTGCTTCCGGGGTCCTTTCACTTTCTGACCGGACCGTCGGGGGCCGGCAAGACCACGCTTTTGCGGCTACTTTTCATGTCGCTCAGGCCGTCGAGGGGGCTGATTTTCGTGTTCAACGAGAACGTCGCCGAGCTCTCGGCGAGCGGCCGCTCGGCGCTCAGGCGAAGAATCGGCATCGTCTTCCAGGACTTCAGGCTGCTCGACCACCTCACCACCTGGGAGAATGTGGCGCTTCCCTTGCGCGTCATGGGCAAGAAGGAGGCCGATTACCGGGACGACGTGACCGACCTCTTGCGCTGGGTCGGCCTCGGCGACCGTATCGATGCCTACCCTGAGATCCTGTCCGGCGGGGAGAAGCAGCGCGCGGCCATCGCCCGCGCCGTCATCGCCCGGCCCGAGCTCTTGCTCGCCGACGAGCCCACGGGCAATGTCGATCCGGCCATCGGCAACCGCCTCCTGCGCCTCTTCGTCGAGCTCAACCGGCTTGGCACCTCGGTCATCATCGCGACCCACGACTATGGCTTGATGGAGCAACTCGACGCCCCGCGGCTGGTGCTCTACGACGGCCATTTGCAGGTCAGCTAAACCCCGTGACCCTAATCTCGGACATCAGGGACTATCCTTGGACAAGCCTCCTGACCGGGCTACTGCCGGCTCGTCTCGCCGGCCTCCTGCCGGCGCGCTTCCAGTCCAAGACCGCCCAGATCGTGCCCTCGGCCTCCATCGCCGGCAATGCGCTGACCGTGGTGATCGCCATCATGTCCTTCCTCGCCTGCCTCACCTTGGGCGCGGTGTACATGGTCAACCAGTCGGCCAATGCGTGGGTCAACGATATCGCCAGCGAGATCACCATCGAGCTCGATCCCGTCAACACCGCCGACATCGAGAAGAAGATGACGCTCGTCTCGCTCTTCCTCGCCAAGCAGAAGGGCGTCACCAGGGTGAAGCCGCTCACCGCCGACGACAGCGCGAAGCTGCTCGAGCCGTGGCTCGGCCAGACCGGCGCGCTTGCCGCACTCCCCATCCCGCGCCTGATCGCAGTCGAGATCGATCGCTCCAATCCTCCCGACATTCAGCTCATCAAGACGGCGCTGTCGCAGAATTTCGAAGGCGTCACCCTCGACGACCACCGCCGCTGGCAGGCGGAGATCCGCATGCTGACGCGCTCGGCCGCGCTCGGCGGCCTTGCCGTACTGTCTCTGGTCGCCGCCGCGACCATCGCCATTATCATCTCGGCGACGCGCAGCGCCATGGCATCGAACCGCGAGATCATCGAGGTTCTGCACTTCGTCGGCGCCAATGAGCGCTTTATCAGCCGCGAGTTCGAGCGCCATTTCCTGGGGCTCGGCGTCCGCGCCGGCCTGATGGGGGCTCTTGCCGCGGCCATCGCCTTCCTGCTGCTGCCGCTCATGATGCATTTGCTTGGCGGGGGAATGGTCACCGCCGCCGAGACGCAACGGCTGATCGGCTCGGGCGAGCTCGATCTCAAGGGCTATTTCCTCTGCGTGGTGGTGGTTTTCGTGGTGGCCTGCCTCTGCATGATCACCTCGAGGCTAGGCGTGATCCGCGTGCTCAAGTCCTACGCCTGAAGCACGCCCTATTGTTCGGTACAGACCGCAGTAAAGCCGGTTCCACGGGCGCACGATTTGTGCCTATTCTTGCGCCTTTCGCTCGGCAGTGTCGGAGTAAGCGGTGAGGGAGGAAGTGCAAGAAAGTCCTGAGCGCTTCAGGCGCTTCAGCGGCTTCGTGGGTGGGCTAAGGCTCATCTTCGACTTTCTGATACTGCTCTTGGTGATGCTCATCATCGGCTTCATCGTGTTCGCGACGGGAATCGAGCATGAGCCGACCGGGCCGGTGCGTGCCGCCGACGGCATTGCCGTGCTCACCGGCGGCGTCGCCCGCATCGACCAGGCGATGAAGTTGCTCGCCGACGGCAAGGCGAAGCGTGTTCTCATCACCGGCGTCAACCGCACCACAACCACGGAGGAGCTGAAGCAGCTCGCGAGCCAGGGCGACCAGTACTTCGCTTGCTGCGTCGACATCGACAAGGATGCGCGCAACACCATCGACAACGCCACCGAGACCAGCGAGTGGGTGGCGCTCAAGCACTACGGCTCGATCATCGTGGTCACCTCGAACTACCACATGCCGCGCGCTCTGGCCGAGCTGGCCCGCGTCATGCCGGGCGTCGACCTCATTCCTTATCCGGTGGTCGACAACAATGTGCATCTCGACCGCTGGTGGACCTATCCCGGCACGACCAAGCTGCTGCTCTCCGAATATCTGAAATACCTGCCGGCGCTCGGGCGGCTCGGCGCGACCAATTTCGTGCGCATGTTGCTGTCGGGCGGCCGTCCCGGCCCCGCCGATGTGCCCGAGCCGTAACCGGTCCTAAAGGCCAATGGCGCGCTCGCTTCTGTTCAATCTTCTGTTCTATGTGACCACGACCTTGTTCGTCGTGCTCGGCAGCCCGCTGCTGTTCGCACCCCGGCGCTGGGCCATGGCGGCGCTCGCGGTTCACTCGCGCTTTGAGCTTTGGCTGCTCAAGGTCGTTGTCGGAACGAGGCTTGAAGTCCGTGGGCAAGAGAAGCTGCCCAAAGGCGCTTGCCTCGTGGCCTCCAAGCATCAATCGGCATGGGAGACGTTCGCCCTCATCCCGCTGTTCCGCGACCCGGCGCTGCTGATGAAGCGGGAGCTGTTCTGGATCCCCTTCCACGGCTGGTTCTCGCGCAAATTCGAGATGATCCCGGTCGACCGCGACAAGGGGCCGGCCGCGCTCCGCCGCATGCTGCGCGAGGCACGGAAGCGGGTCGCCGACGGGCGCGAGATCATCATCTTCCCCGAAGGGACCAGGCGGCCTCCCGGCGCGCCGCCCGACTATAGGACGGGGGTGATTCTTCTCTACGAGGCGCTCGGCATCCCGTGCGTGCCGGTCGCCCTCAATTCCGGGGTGTTCTGGCCAAGGCGAAGCCTGGACCGCCGGCCCGGCACCATCGTGGTCGAGTTCCTGGATCCCATTCCGCCGGGCCTGGCGAAGGCCGAGTTCCTGAAGCGACTCACCGAGGCCATCGAGACCGCCTCAGCACGCCTTTTGGCCGAAGCAAAGGCCAAGGAACCCGGCATTGGGCAGGCCGTTAACCTTTGAATGCTTGACTGGGGCTCGACCAACGTTCTATCTTTGTTCTTGAGATTCGTGGCACCGTCTTGAAAACGTCACCGCTCAACCCATTTGACAGGGCGATCTACTGGTTAACGGGCTGGGATCCTATGTGGATGCGCAAAGTCGAAGTTGAAACGCCCCAATGGGGGCCGGCCGACGAGCCGGCGCTTGTCTGCTCCGAGGCTGCCTTCGCCCAGGCCTTCCACTATTGGCGCGGGGCTTCGGGCCGCCGCTATCTGCATAGCGTCTATACCCTGGTCGGCTGCCCGGCGCTCCCCCGGGCCAATTACATCCTCGTCCGCCGCTACGACGACGGCACCCGTGTGGCGCTGTCATTCGGGCAGACCAAGGACGACGCGGCGACCCTCAATCTTGCCCATCTCCGCCACGAGGGCGCCAAATGCGGCGCCAACGAGGTGCATATCCACCTCTTAGCCGAGAACGCCGACGCCCGCGTTTTGGTGGAGGCCGACCTGGTCGGCGCCCATACGCGCAGGCTCGCCGCCGCCAACGCGGCCTAATCCACTCCCAAAGAAGGGCGGCCGAGGCCGCCTTTTTCAATTCGCCGACCCCTCGCCCCGCGCCGGTCCGTCGGCGGCGAATAATCTCACCCTCGAGGGGCTCCGAGAGGCCAATTTCCTTGCTATAAGTCTCCAACTCGGACGGCCCTCCAACAATCGTTTCCCGACGGAGTGAAGCAGTGGCGTCGCTTTGGAAAATTCCGTGGGTCCGGGCGCAGAGGGTGCGTTTGCGGCGCCCGTTGCAAATCCTCCTGGCGCCGATCGTCGTCAACTACATCAAGCTCGTGGTCAAGACGTCGACGATCGTCGCCGACCCTCCCGACTATGTTGCCCGGGGACATAAGTATCACCCCTCGATCATCGCGTTGTGGCACGGCCAGTTTTTTCTCCTGCCCGGCATTTATCCGCAAGAGATCCCGGGCCGCGCCATCGTCGCCAAGCATGACGATGCGGAAGCGCTTCGCCGCATTCTCAAACATTTCGGTCTCGGCCTGGTACGTGGCGCCGGTGCCGCCGGGCGCAAGCGCGATCGCGGCGG
>DASWJG010000015.1:0-5936 GCA_036397315.1 Methyloceanibacter sp.
GTCGATGCCGAGCGTGCGCATGGCGTCGATCTCCTCGCGCATCTTCATCGAGCCGATCTCGGCGGTGAAGGCCGAGCCCGAGCGGCCCGCCACCATGATGGCAGTCAGCAAAATGCCCACTTCGCGGAGCGCGAGAATGGCGACCATGTTGACCGCGAACGGCTCGGCGCCGAACGGCTTCAACTGGACCACGCCCTGCTGCATCACCACGGCGCCGATCAGAAAGCAGATCAGCGCAATGATCGGCACCGCCCGGAAGCCGGCATGGTCGAGATGATGGATGAAAGAGGTGGTGCGGAAGCGCCAGGGTTGGCGGATCATGCGGCCGAGCGCGGCCGTGACCTCGCCGAGAAAGCCGGTGAGCTGAACGGCATCGCGCCAGACGCCGGTCAGCGCGCGTGTCATGTCCTCGCTGAAAAATTGCAGGGGGCTCCGCTTCTCGAGCTTCGGCCGCTCGGCGTGGCCCCGGCGCTGCACCTCCTCGATGAGGATGCGGAAGGCCTCGGTCGCTCCGGCGTAGCGGGTGCGCAAACCGCTCTTCTCCCAGGCGGCCGCGGTCCGCTGCAACAGCATCGCGCCCGCCGTGTCGATCTCGGCGATGCCGGCGATATCCATCTCGCCGGTGAAGTCGGGGGTCGGCGGGATCGGCACGCGCAAGCGCTTGAGCGCCCTGTCGAGCTGGGTGGCCTCGGCCACGGTCCAGGCGCCGGTCGCCACCAGACGGAAGGTCGTGCCCTTGAGCTCGACGCGGAAGCCCGGCGCGCGGGCTTGGGTCGGCAGGACAACCTGATGGTCGCGCTTGAGCATATAAGAGCTTAGCTTGGCTTGATTGACACGCGAGGAGCCGTTGGAAGCCCTCTGTTTCTGGACGAAAATCCGGGAGAAAGAAAGGCGATATGGCGGGTCTTGAGAGCGAGCTTAATGCCCCTGCGGCAGGCGCGGGCGGCCTCAATCTCGCCGTCGGGGTCGAGCACTGGCCGATCAGAGGGGGTTTCACCATTTCCCGCGGGTCGAAGACCGAGGCCGTGGTGGTGGTCGCTTCGGTCAGCGACGGGCGCCATACCGGGCGCGGCGAATGCGTGCCCTACGCGCGCTACGGGGAGAGCGTGGAGGGGGTGGAAGCCGCCATCGAGGCCTGCGCCAGGCCGATCGCCAACGGCTTGAGCCGGGCGGGGCTTGCCACCCTTCTTCCCGCCGGGGCGGCGCGCAATGCGCTCGATTGCGCCTTGTGGGATTTGGAGGCGAAGCGGTCGGGGCGGAGCGCCGCGGCCTTGGCAGGGATTGGCCGCCTTCACCCGGTGCCCACGGCCTTCACGATCTCTCTTGCGGCCCCCGAGACGATGGCGGCAAGAGCGCGCGCGGCGAGCGCTCATCCCCTGCTCAAGCTCAAGCTCGGCGGAGAGGGCGACGCGGAGCGGCTCCTTGCCGTGCGCGCGGCGGTGCCTCAGACGAGGCTCATCGCCGATGCCAACGAGGCGTGGCAACCGCATGAAACCGAATCGCTTCTCGCCATCGCGGCGGCGGTTTGTGTCGAGCTGGTCGAGCAGCCCCTCCCCGCCGGAAACGACGACCTCTTGCAGCACATCAAGCGACCCGTTCCGGTGTGCGCCGACGAGTCGGTCCATGACCGTGCCTCGCTCGAGACTATTGCTGAGCGCTACGACGCCGTGAACATCAAGCTCGACAAGACGGGAGGACTGACCGAGGCGCTGCTCGTCGCGGCCCGCGCCCGCGCGCTCGGCTTGAAGATCATGGTGGGCTCGATGGTCGCGACCTCGCTCGCCATGGCCCCTGCCCTGCTGCTGGCGCAGGACGCCGACTTCGTCGATCTCGACGGGCCGCTCTTGCTTGCCCGCGACCGCGTGCCCGGGCTCACCTACGACGCTGGCCAAGTCTTCCCGCCAGAGCCGGAACTTTGGGGCTAGTCGCAGCGCTACAAGCCTTCGACGACTCTTTTGAGCTTGGCCTGGACCTCGTTAGCGACCTCGGCGAGCGCGGGATTTTTTATCGCCTGCATGGAGGCCACTGGATCGACGGCCGACACCTCGACGGCGCCGTCAGCGTGCTGCTGCACGATGACATTGCAGGGGAGCATCGTCCCGATCTTATCTTCGAGCTTGAGCGCGCGGTGGGCGAGTTGCGGGTTGCACGCCCCCAGGATCCGGTAGGGGCGGAAATCCTCGCCGAGCTTAGCCTTCATCGTGGCCTTCACGTCGATATCGGTGAGCACGCCAAAGCCCTCGCTCTTGAGCGCTTCGGTCACGCGCGAAACCGCCTGATCGAAGGGCAGGTCGAGTTTTTTCGAGAAGTGATAGCTCATCGCTTCGCGGCCTCACATCATACCGCAGCGGCCGCCCAGCAACTGATCCGCCTTTTTCTTCTGCTCGTCAGTGAGCACCGCATAAAGAGCTTCGGTCGAGGGCTTGAGCGCCTTCAGGCTGTCGACCATGCTCCCCATGGCTTTGATACGCGCGTCCATGCGTTCCAAGGCGCTCCCGCTCTCTTTGGCTTTCATCATATCGGCGTGCACGCTTTCCATGGTGGTGTGCCGCGCCCTGACCGCGTCGGCATAGACGTCCCAGGCCGCCATTTGGGCCTCGGTAATCTCAAGGTCGGCTCTGATGTAAGCCAGCCGGCCTTCCATCATCGGGACGGAGTGCATCATCATGCCGTGCCCCATCCCCTTCTTCATGCCTTTCCCGCCGCCCATCATGTCGCCCATCATCGGGCAGCCGCCCATCATGCCGCCCGTGTCCTGGCCGCCCGTGTCCTCGCCCATCATGCCGCCCTGACCCATCATGCCGCCTTGGCCCATCATGCCGCCTTGGCCCATCATGCCGCCCTGGCCCATCATGCCGCCCTGGCCGCGCTCCGACTTAGGCATCGGTTGATCGTCCTGTTGCGCCAGCGCCGGCGAGGATGCGAGCGCGAACGCCGCGCATGCGGCAAGCATCAATTTTCCGAATTTTGTCATGGGCTTCCTCCTACTGCCTTCCGTCCCCAGCCGACAAAACTCTAAGCGGGACCTTCATTTCTTGCCTTGAGGCGGATCAACACTGAGAAATGAGGAGGCTCTGCGGCGCTAGCCGCTGGCTGGCTCGCTCACAACCAGTCCGCCACGCCAGCGCCGCATGAGGCGATAGGCGCATGCCGCCCCGATCAGGGCGAGCACCGCCATGGCGCCATAGGCCCCGCCAGCGAAGGTCCGATAGAGGGGGCCTGAGGCGACGGTGACGGTGCCCAGCACCAGGCCAGCGACGATGGCGGCATAGACCCCTTGGGCCGTGGCGGCGCGGTCCTCGGGCACGGCATGGGTCAGGAAATGGATGGCGGCGAGATGGGCCGCGCCGAAGCTCATGGCGTGAAGCGTCTGGAGCAACGCCGTGGCCCATAGCGGCGGGTCGATCGCCATGACCCCCCAGCGCAAGGTCGCCGCCAGCCCCGCCAGCATGAGCAGCCTCGCCGTGCCGCAATAGGCAACGACGCGGCCTGAGACCGCGAAGAGCGCGACCTCGGCGACCACACCGACCGACCACAGCATGCCGATCGCCCCGTCAGGGATGCCTTGCGCCCGCCAATTGAGCGAGCCGAAGCTGTAATAGAGGGCGTGGCTCGCCTGGATTAGGCTGGCGGCGAGGAGAAACAAGAGGAACAGAGGCGCGCGGACGAGGTCGAAGGCGTCGGCGAACTTGAGGCCGCGCAGGACGGAAGGAGCCGAAGTCCTGCGTCCCCCGAGCTCGCGCGGCAGAAGATGGGCGCCAAGGACCATCAGCGCCGTGGCCGCAACCAGGAGCGGGAGCACGACCTCCGGCCCGATCTTGCCAATGATGAGGCCGGAACCGAGACTGGCCACGATGAAGCTGAGCGAGCCCCACAGCCTGACCCGGCCATAGTCCAGCGCGCCGGTGCGGATGCCGGTCACCGCCACGGTCTCGATCAGCGGCATGATCGTGGTCCAGTTGACGGCGAGCACGACGGTGGCGAGCAGCATCTGCCAAAACCCGCTGGCGGCCCATAGCAGCAGAAACGACAGCAAGGAGCCCCAAGCGAGCGCGATCAGGATGGTCCGCCGGCCCCCCACCCGGTCGGCGGCAAAGCTGATGACCGGCGTGAACAGGATGCGGGTGAAGAGCGGAGCGGCGAGAAGGAACGCGATCTCGTCGACATCGAGCCCTCGCCAATCGAGCCAGACCGGCAGATAGGGCAGGTAGCAGCCCACCACGAGAAACAGCGCGGCATAAAGGAAGCCGAGCCGCCAGGCGAGGGAGAGGCGCGAGGGTCGCGGCATCTTCTGGCTCGCCATGGCGGTTAACGAATCCCCAGTCCTTCCCCTGTACATTCGGCCGTCTACCCCGAATCACGCTAGCCTCGCTACCCATGCCGGAACGCGCCCCAGACGGCACCAGCCCATCGCTCCCCCACGCTCCGCGCAAGCCAGGCTTGGCGGAAGCTTATGCCGCGCTTGAGGCGTTGCTCCGCGCGAGCCCGCGGGGGCGCTGGTTTCTCGCCGAATATGCCCGCCGGAACCGCACCGCCGAGACCGAGATGCTGCTCGAGGCGATCGCCAGGATCGAACGGGCGGTGCTCAAGCCGCCGGCGCGACATGCCGTGCCAAGCAGCGTCTTCGCCGAGCTGGTCGACATGAGCGAGGCGATCGCGCGCACGCGGCGCGAGATCGCTCAGATCAGGCCGCCGCACCAATTCGACAAGCAGCTGATCAGCGCCACGGAAGAACTCGACCACATCGTCGAAGCGACCGAGAAGGCAACCTCCGACATTCTGGAGGCAGCCGAGGAGATCCAGGAGGTGGCCTGGACCTTGCGCGAGAAAAGCATCGATATCGAGCTGTGCGATAAAGTCGACCAGCGCGCCACCGACATCTACACCGCCTGTTCGTTCCAGGACATCACCGGGCAGCGGACCGAGAAGGTGGTCAAGGCGCTGCGCTTCATCGAGCAGCGGATCAACGCCATGATCGAGATTTGGGGCGTCGACGACATCGCCTTCAAGGTCGACGATATCGCCTCGAAAATGCAGGCGTTCGCGGAGGCGGTGCGGGACGACGGCCGCGTCTTGCACGGTCCTCAGGCGCGAGGCGAGGGCCTGAAGCAAGACGATGTCGATCGCATGCTGAAGGGGCGCGAGGTGAGGGCGCAAACCGCAGCCTCAGCCGCCGCGACGTCTCTCCGGGAGAGCGACGGACCGCTCACTTCGGAGGTCTCCTCACCGGCCGCTGGCGGCGCCGGAGGCTTCGACCCGCCTGAGCCTTTGACCCTTGCCGAGTTGTCCGCCGTCAAGCGCGCGACGCTGTTCGGCTAGTTCTTTTTTATAAATAGTACCAAAGACTTAGCGCAACGGCGCGAAGATTACCGGGCCCCTCTTGACACCGGCTAGGTCGCTAACCATTTCAGTGGAGACGCGAATTCCCCCAAAGCGTCCCCCAAACTGACGCATGAGAATGAAACGGCCCGGTTTCCCCCCAACCGGGCCGTTTTCTTTGGCTCGCCGCGCTTCCCGCGCCAGCGCCGAAAACGTGCGCGCCTCTTGGGCAGGCCAAGATTATGGGCTTCCATCATGTTCTCTATGAACTGGCGCGCCGAATTCTCCCAGCTATAGCGGAGCGCATGCGCTCGTGCCGCGCCGGGGTCGAGGTCGAGCGCCGCCAGCACCGCCTCCTTCAAATCGGAACCGAGCGCCCCGGCCTTTGGGTCCGTCAGCACGTCCTTCGGCCCGCTCACAGGGAACGCGGCGACCGGAACGCCGCAGGCGAGTGCCTCGAGCATGACGAGACCGAACGTATCGGTGAGGCTCGGGAACACGAACACGTCGGCCGAGGCGTAGGCTTCTGCCAGCGCCTCGCCTTCACGCGGCCCGGCGAACAGCGCATCGGGGTAGAGGCGCTTGAGCTCCTCGGCTTGCGGACCGCCGCCGACCAG
>DASWJG010000016.1:0-4452 GCA_036397315.1 Methyloceanibacter sp.
GGTGACAGGCTGATTTTCGGCAGCGAATGTGTTGCCGGCGCCCATTTGAACCGTGACCAAGATCGTGACCAAACTAAAAATCAGTCTCATGTGGACTCTCCTCCAGCCCGCCGCAAACTCGCGGGGGGTGTGTTCCTGGCACTAGCGGACGGTCGCATTCCAGCTTATCTCAGCTTTTGACCCCAGAAGTCGCCCTCCTCACTCGATCGTTTGACGGTGCCGGTCATCCTCGAAAGATCTACAATTCGGCGCAACCGATAGTCACTGTAGCTAGAGGAAGGACGACTATGTTTCGCAAGTTGGTCTTCGCCGGGATCTATGTGGCCGTACTTTCCACTGCCGCCTTTGCACAGACCGCTGAATATGGCACTGCGGAGGAGGCCAGAGCGATGCTGGAAAAAGCCGTCGCGGCCGTGAAAGCCGGCAAGGCAAAGGCGCTCGACATGTTCAATAAGGGCGAAGGAGGTTTTAGAGATCGCGATCTTTACGTGTTCTGCGCTAACGCTTTCGACGGGATTGAGACAGCTCATCCGACGCACAGGGGAGTGAAGCTTACGGACGTCAAAGACGTGAATGGCTTTGCCGCTGGCCAGGAGATGATGAGGACAGCAACGGAGGGAAAGATCAACGAAATCGCCTATATGTGGCCCCGGCCGAGTTCTGATACGCCCGTACAGAAGGTCACGTTTTTTACGAAGATCGATGACCAAATCTGCGGCGTCGGCTATTACAAGTGAACCGACTGGTGCCGAGATCATATAGAACGCATCATTCCCATCGGATGGATTCGTCTGGAAATGGCACTAAGCGGAAGTTGGGGAACCTTATGCATGCTCCCGGCGAGTGCCGAATGGTGTGAGCGCTTCAATCCCCCTTTTTGCGGGCTAAACGCGGCGCTATATGTCCGTTAAGAAGCCCTGAGTTATTAGCCCCATCGGCGCCGCGCGGACGCATCCGCCACATCCCCGCTCTTGACCTCGCAAGAGGGACTTTTACCCATGGATTTCGAGAAACTCTCAGACCGCCTCAAGGGATTCATCCAGTCGGCGCAGACCCTTGCCGTCCGCGAAGGGAACCCGCAGATCACCCCTGAGCATCTCCTCAAGGTGCTGCTCGACGACCCCGAGGGGCTGGCGAGCGGGCTGATCTCCCGCGCCGGCGGCAACGCCAAGCAGGCTCTGGAGAAAACCGAGGCCGCGCTCGCCAAGCTGCCCAAGGTTTCGGGCTCGGGCGCCACCCAGCCGCATATGGCCGCCGCGCTTGCCCGCGTGCTCGACCAGGCCGAGCAGATGGCGACCAAAGCCGGCGACAGCTTCGTGACGGTCGAGCGCGTGCTCCAGGCGCTCACCATGAGCAAGGAGGCCGATGCCTCGCGCATCCTCGCCGATGCGGGCGTGACCCCGCAGGGCCTCAACACCACCATCAACGATCTCCGCAAAGGGCGCACCGCCGACTCGGCGTCGGCCGAGCAAGCCTATGACGCGCTGAAGCGCTACACCCGCGACTTCACCGAGGCCGCGGCCAAAGGCCAACTCGATCCGGTGATCGGGCGCGACGAGGAGATCAGGCGCACCATCCAGGTGCTATCGCGGCGCACCAAGAACAATCCCGTGCTGATCGGCGAGCCCGGCGTCGGCAAGACGGCCATCGTCGAGGGGCTGGCGCATCGTATCGTGCAGGGCGACGTGCCGGAGAGCCTGAAGGACAAGAAGGTGCTCTCCCTCGACATGGGCTCGCTGATCGCCGGCGCCAAATATCGCGGCGAGTTCGAGGAGCGGCTGAAGGCGGTGCTGTCGGAGATCCAGGCGGCCGGCGGCCAGATCATCCTCTTCATCGACGAGATGCATACTCTGGTCGGCGCCGGCAAGGCCGACGGCGCCATGGACGCCTCCAATTTGCTGAAACCCGCTCTCGCCCGCGGCGAGCTGCACTGTGTCGGCGCCACCACCCTCGACGAATATCGCAAGCATGTGGAGAAGGACGCGGCGCTCGCCCGGCGCTTCCAGCCGGTCTACGTGTCGGAGCCGACGGTCGAGGACACCATCTCGATCCTGCGCGGCCTGAAGGAGAAATACGAGCTGCATCACGGCGTGCGCATCTCCGACGCCGCGCTCGTCGCCGCCGCCGTGCTGTCCAACCGCTACATCACCGACCGCTTCCTGCCCGACAAGGCCATCGACCTGGTCGACGAGGCGGCGGCGCGGCTCCGCATGCAGGTCGATTCCAAGCCCGAGGCGCTCGACGAGCTCGACCGCCGCATCATGCAGCTCAAGATCGAGCGCGAGGCGCTGAAGAAGGAGAAGGACCAGGCCTCCAAGGACCGGCTGGCCAAGCTGGAGAAGGAAATCGTCAATCTCGAGGAGAAGGCAAGCGCTCTCTCGAGCCGCTGGCAGGAGGAGAAATCGAAGCTGGCCAGCGCGCAGAAGCTGAAGGAGCAACTCGACGCCGCCCGCATCGAGCTCGAGCAGGCGCAGCGGAAGGGCGATCTCGCCAAGGCCGGCGAGCTCGCCTATGGCGTCATCCCCGAGCTCGAAGCCAAGCTGAAGAAGCTGGAGGAGGACGAGGGGAAGGGTGGCGCCATGGCGCAGGAGGTGGTGACGCCCGACCTGATCGCCCAGGTGGTATCGCGCTGGACCGGCATCCGCGTCGACAAGATGCTCGAAGGCGAGCGCGAGAAGTTACTCAGGATGGAGACGCAGATCGCCAAGCGCGTGGTCGGCCAGGAGGAGGCGGTGGAAGCCGTGGCGACCGCGGTGCGCCGCTCCCGCGCCGGCCTGCAAGACCCCAACCGGCCGATCGGCTCGTTCATGTTCTTGGGCCCGACCGGCGTCGGCAAGACCGAGCTGTCGCGCGCGCTGGCCGAATTCCTGTTCGACGACGAGCACGCCATGATCCGCATCGACATGAGCGAATATATGGAGAAGCACTCGGTGGCCCGGCTGATCGGCGCCCCGCCCGGCTATGTCGGCTACGAAGAGGGCGGCGCGCTGACCGAGGCCGTGCGGCGCCGGCCTTATCAGGTCATCCTGTTCGACGAGATCGAGAAGGCGCACCCCGACGTGTTCAACGTGCTGCTCCAGGTGCTCGACGACGGCCGGCTCACCGACGGCCAGGGCCGCACCGTGGACTTCCGCAACACGCTCATCATCATGACCTCCAATCTCGGCTACGAATATCTCGTCAATCAGAAGGAGGGCGAGGACACCGACCAAGTGCGCGAGCAGGTGATGGACGTGGTGCGCGGGCATTTCAAGCCCGAATTCTTGAACCGCGTCGACGAGACCATCCTGTTCCACCGCCTGAAGCGCGAGGACATGGGCAAGATCGTCGACATCCAGATGCAGCGGCTGCAGAAGCTGCTCATGGACCGCAAGATCACGCTCAAGCTCGACGACACCGCCAAGGAATGGCTCGGCAAGAAGGGCTACGAGCCGGCCTATGGCGCCAGGCCCTTGAAGCGCGCCATCCAGAAATATGTGCAGGATCCGCTCGCCGAGATGCTGCTCGACGGCAAGGTGCACGACGGCGAGACGGTGAAGATCACCGCCGGCAAGGACGGGCTGATGTTCAACGGCGCGGCGGTGAAAAAGGCCGCCTAAACAGACTCCTCCCCCTGCAAGGGGGAGGTCGTCCGCCACGCCCGAAGGGCGATGGCGCGGCGGGAGGGGGTCCGACCCCCACCCCGGCCCTCCCCCTTTCCGGGGGAGGGAGAACCCCGCAAAGCCCAATTGCGTCAGAAAAGTGGCAAGGGATTCAAGCCCCCTGTGGCCCTGGAGCGCTTGCCTCGCTTCCCGTTCTGTTGTCTCTTGAGGCGTGGGAAGCGCGCCTCGGGGGAACAGCGGTGCAACGTTGTGTGCCGGTCATACTGCTCGCCGCTTGCCTCTCGGCTTGCGTGTCGGGCGGCGGGGACGATCCGCGCATCCACTATTCCCATTTCGGCGCTGAGCCGCCGCAAGGCAACCGGATCACGGTCTGCCACGCTTATACCTGCAAGCTGCAGACCCCTTACACCTTCAAGCGGCAGGACATCGCCGAGATCTCAGCCATCATGAAGAAGGTCAAGCGCGCCGACACGCCCTTTGAGGAGCGCCGCGCCGTGGCTTACGCCATCGCCCATATCGAGGTGAAGGTGGGGGCCAAGCTCGGCATCAAGGACAGGGCGGGCATGCAGTTCACCGCTAGCGGCGATCCCGAGCAGCTCGATTGCGTCGACGTGGCGACCAACACCACGAGCTATCTCCTCGTGATGAAGGCGAACGGCCTGATCAAGCACCACACCGTGGAGGGCACCATGTCCAAGGAGAATCTCGCCAAGGGGATGGTGCAGCTCAACCCGGTGAAATATTGGCCGCATTGGTCGGCGATTCTGAAGGAGAATGCGAGCGGCCAGAAATATGCCGTCGATCGCTGGCCGTTCGACCAGGGCGAGAACCCGGCCGTGCAGAAGGTCGA
>DASWJG010000017.1:0-2133 GCA_036397315.1 Methyloceanibacter sp.
CCGCGACCAAGGCTGACGCGTCGGCGCTGGCGGTGCTGGTCGATATCGCGGGCGAAGGGATGCCGGCCTATATGTGGGGCAGCTTGAAAGCGCCCGGACAGTCGGTGCTTGAATTCGGCCGCGAGCGCGCGGCGCGCGATAGCGGCGGCTTCTCCTGGCGCAACGCCGTCGTCGCCGAGATCGACGGCGAAATCGCCGCGAGCCTGGTCGGCTACCGCCTCGACGATCCCTACGATCTCCACGTCCTCGATGAGACACCGGAGATCGTCCATCCGCTCGTCAGGCTCGAGGCCAAGGCGCCGGGGTCGTGGTACGTCAATGTGCTCGCGACGTTTCCCGAGTTTCGCCGCAGGGGCATCGGCGGCCAGCTTCTCGCCATCGCCGAACGCATGGCCCGGGAAGCGGCCGCGCCGTCCTTGAGCGTCATCGTGGCAAGCTGGAACGAGGACGCCGCCCGCCTCTACGGGCGCGCGGGCTATTCCGCCCTTGCCAGCGAGCCGGCGATCCTGTTTCCAGGATGCCCGCATAAGGGGGACTGGGTGCTGATGGTAAGGTCGCTTAAGGGGCCATGACTGACACGCGCTTCGATCTCGCCATCATCGGCGCTGGGCCCGGCGGTTATGTCGCCGCCATCCGCGCGGCCCAGCTCGGCATGACGACCGCGATCATCGAGCGCGAGCATCTCGGCGGAATCTGCCTCAACTGGGGCTGCATCCCCACCAAGGCGCTGCTCCGCACCTCCGAACTCTACCAGGCGATGCGGCACGCTTCCGCGTTCGGGCTCGCCGCCGACAATATCCGCTTCGATCTTCCGCGCGTGATCGAGCGGAGCCGCAAAGTGGCCGAGCGGCTCTCGAACGGCGTCGCCTATCTCATGCGGAAGAACAAGATCGCGGTGATCGATGGGACGGCGCGGCTGAGAAGCGAGGGGCGCATCGCGGTGACGGGGAAAGGCGGCGAGGCGCTGGCCGATATCGAGGCCGGGCACGTCATCGTCGCCACCGGCGCTCGCGCGCGGACCCTGCCGGGGCTCGAGCCCGACGGCAGGCTGATCTGGACTTACAAGGAGGCGATGGTCCCGGCGAGCTTTCCCCAATCTCTGCTGGTCGTGGGCTCAGGCGCGATCGGCATCGAGTTCGCGAGCTTCTACCGGAGTCTCGGCGCCGAGGTGACGGTGGTCGAGATGCTCCCCCGCATCCTTCCCGCCGAGGATGCCGAGATCTCGGACCTCGCGCGCAAGGCCTTCGCCAAGCAAGGCATCGCCATCCATACCGGCACGCGCGTCGAGCGCCTCGTCAAAGCCGCCGACAGCGTGACGGCGACCTTGCGCATGCCCGACGGCGCCGCCAAGGAGATCGTGGCAAATCGCGTCATCCTCGCCATCGGCATCACCGGCAATGTCGAGGGACTCGGGCTCGAAGAGCTGGGGGTCAAGGTCGAGAGGGGACATATCGTCGTCGACGAATGGTGCCGCACCGCCACCCCCGGCCTTTATGCCATCGGCGACGTGATCGGGCCGCCTTGGCTCGCGCACAAGGCGAGCCATGAAGGCGTGATGTGTGTCGAGAAGATCGCCGGCGTAACCGGCGTTCACCCTATCGACAAGACCAACATCCCCGGCTGCACCTATAGCGCGCCGCAAGTGGCGAGCGTCGGCCTCACCGAGGCGGAAGCGCGCGCTAAAGGCCATGAGCTGAAGATCGGCCGCTTCCCCTCTTCAGCCAATGGCAAGGCCATCGCGCTCGGCGAGACCGAAGGGCTGGTGAAGACCATTTTCGATGCAAAAACCGGCGCGCTGCTCGGCGCCCACATCATCGGGGCCGAGGCCACCGAGCTTATTCAGGGCTTCGTCATCGCCAAGACGCTGGAAACGACGGAGGCGGAATTAATCGCCGCCATCTTCCCCCATCCCACATTGTCGGAGATGATGGGCGAATCGGTGCTCGACGCCTTCGGCCGCGCGCTTCATATCTAGACCCTGGCGCACCAGAGGGGGGCAGGCCCCGAGAGAAACGGAGCAAGACCATGAGCCTTATCATCTTTCTTGTTGTCGGCCTGATCGCCGGCGCGCTTGCCTCATACATCATGGGGCGCCAGCAGGATCTCCTGGTAAACCTCTTGATCGGCGTTATC
>DASWJG010000018.1:0-5610 GCA_036397315.1 Methyloceanibacter sp.
GGGCCACGGCACGTCGGCGCTTTGCGGTGTCGGCAGCGGCGCGCCGATGGTATGAAGCCCGCGCACGAAATCATCGCTGTTGCCAAGGGCCTTCAGCACCTTGTCGCCGACCCGCGTCATGATGTGCATGTTGGCGACGGCATAGGCGCTATCGGTGACCATTATGCCAATGCCGGCGATAGGTGAGCCCACCGGCCCCATGGAATACGGCACCACATACATGGTCCGCCCGACCATGGCGCCGTCATAGAGCTTCGACAGCGTCGTCTTCATCTCGGCGGGATCGAACCAGTTGTTGGTGGGTCCCGCGTCGTCTTTGTTCTTCGAGCAGATATAGGTCTGGTCCTCGACGCGGGCGACGTCGGCCGGGTCCGAGCGCACCAGGATCGAGTTCTCGCGCTTGTCAGGGTTGAGCCACATGGCCGTGCCGCAATCGACCATGAGCTTCAAGAGCTCCTGATATTCGGCCTTCGAGCCGTCGCACCAGCGCACCTCGTCCGGCTTGAACAGGGCCTTAGCCTCCTCGACGAAGGCGAGCACTTTCGGGTTGGTCGTCTTTGCTCCTTCAGGCGCAAGCTTCGACTGTACGCTCATGCGGTCGGATCCTAGGGCGAAGGGGTGGATTTTCGTGGCGAGAGGCCGTCCCTCACCTAGCACTGATTGCGCGCAGCTTTCAAGGCGACGCCGGATGATAGCAGGCCCGAAAATCGCAGCTATTGCCGCCCTGCCCGGGCTTCGGCGGCAAGCCTGACCAGCTCCGTGCGCGCCGCGGCGGGCGTGGCGACCCTTTGGGCGAACAGGACGCGCCGCGCCTCTCCGCCCAGCACGATATCGAAGCCTTCGGGATCGATGCCGGCCAAGCGCCAGGGTCCAGGGGACGCGTCGGCAAGGGCGGTGGCGTAAAGCTCGATGGCGTCGGCGTGATCTTCGTTCATGTGCGCCACGATGCCCGGTTCGGCCTCAAGCAGGGTCTCGGCGTCCGCAAGCGGTAGGAGGAGATCGCTCGGGTCGAGATCGAAGATGCGGCCGAAGCCGCCGATATAATGGGCGCCCTCGACCGCCAGGCGCCAGAAAGCGAAATCGGGGAAGTCGACATAGAGCGAAGCTTCCGGATGGCGGGCGAGAAACCGCCGCCTGACCCCCTCCTCGGCGGTGGGCTCAGCCCGCCCATAAAACGTGAGCCTCGCCCCTTGCAAGGGATCGGCGAGCGCGCCGGTCTCGTCCACCATGATCGAGGCGCGCGCGTCGTGCGCGAGGTTCGCGGTATGGCGCGCGAGCTGCGAAATGAGGACGGTAGGCGCGCCCGCGGCATCCGTCGCCAGCGTGACAAGGGAGGCGTAAGGATAAGAGTTGCCGCGGTCGATGGTCGCCAGCGACCCCTTGAAGCCGCGGCGCATCAGCGCGCGGGCAGAGGCCGCAACCTCAGCTTTTGCGGGCATTTGTGGAGACTTATTTACTTGCGCCATAACGATATTTGTTGCACCACGATAAAGACGGGTGGCGAACCGCGCCCCAAAGCTGCCATACTTGGCCGCACCCTGCACCCTTACGCCCCTTAACCACGTCAATCGCCGCAAGGGCCCCCACAATGCCAACAATTGCACTTGTCGACGACGATCGTAACATTCTCACCTCCTTACGCATGGTGCTCGAGGCGGAAGGCTATAAGACCCAGACTTACAACGATGGGGCAAGCGCGCTCGACGGCTTTGCCGAAAGCCCCCCCGACCTCGCCATTCTCGACATCAAGATGCCGCGCATGGACGGCATGGAGCTGCTGCGCCGCTTACGCCAGCGGAGCGAGTTGCCGGTGATCTTCCTCACCTCGAAGGACGAGGAGATCGACGAATTGTTCGGCCTCAAAATGGGCGCCGACGACTTCATCCGCAAACCCTTCCCGCAGCGGCTCCTGGTCGAGCGGGTGAAGGCGGTCTTGAGGCGCGCCGCGCCCCGCGACACAGCCGCCGGCGTGGTCGAGGACAAATCGAAGGTGCTGGAGCGCGGCAAGCTCAAGATGGACCCCGAGCGCCATACCTGCGTGTGGGACAACCGCCCGGTCACCCTCACGGTCACCGAATTCCTGATTTTACAGTCGCTTGCGGCCCGCCCCGGCGTCGTGAAAAGCCGGGACGCGCTCATGGATGCGGCCTATGATGACCAGGTCTATGTCGACGACCGCACCATCGACAGCCACATCAAGCGCTTGCGCAAGAAATTCAAGGCGGTCGATCAGAGCTTCGACGTGATCGAGACGCTTTATGGCGTTGGCTACCGCTTCAAAGAGTGACGGGTCAAATCGATGACCGCCGAGGCTGACAGGTCCTGGCAACGGCCTGAAGCCCTCACGCTCAGAGTGCGCGCGCGCCGCGTTCTGAGAGTCGGTCGCGACCGCATGTTGCGCGGTCTTGGCTGGCTCGGCGAACACCTTCCCTTCCGTAACGGATTCTCCAGCCTGACGCGACGCATCGTCGTGCTCAATCTGATCGGTCTTGCCATCCTCGTTTCCGGCATCCTCTATCTCAACCAATTCCGCGCCGGGCTGATCGACGCCAAAGTGCAGAGCCTGCTCACCCAAGGGGAGATCATCGCCCGCGCCATCGCGGCCTCGGCCGGCGTCGACACTGACGAGGTGCAGCTCGACCCCGAAAAGCTGCTCGAAGCGGAGCAGGGCCAGTCCGGCGCCGCCGATGACAGTCTTTCCAACTCGCTCGAATTCACCATCGACCCCGAGCGCGCCGCTCCCATCCTGCGCCCGCTGGTCAAGCCCACCGGCAGCCGCGCCCGCATCTATAACCGCGACGGGGGGCTCATCCTCGATTCCGACACCTTCTACTCGCGCGGCGAGGTGCTGCGTTACGACCTGCCGCCGCCCGACGCGGAGGAGCCCGACGCGCTGACCAAGTTCTGGCAGACGGTGAAGACGCATATGCGGCAATACGACCTGCCGCTCTATACCGAGATCGGCGGGGCCAACGGCAAGGCCTATCCGGAAGTAGCGACCGCCTTGACCGGGACCTCGGTGCCGATCGTCAGAATCAACGACAAGGGCGAGCTTGTGGTCTCCGTGGCGGTGCCGATCCAGCGCATGCGCGCCGTGCTCGGTGTGCTACTGTTATCGACGCGCGGCGGCGACATCGACAATATCGTCGCGGCCGAACGCTGGGGCATCGTGCGGGTATCGCTGTTCGCCGCCGCGGTCACCATCGTGCTCTCGGTGATCCTCGCCAACACCATTGCCGGCCCCATGCAGCGGCTCTCGGCAGCAGCCGAGCGCGTGCGGCATAGCGTCAAGGCGCGCGCCGAGATTCCGGACTTCACCGACCGCACCGACGAGATTGGCCATCTCTCCGGGGCGCTGCGCGACATGACGACGGCGCTCTATCGGCGGATCGACGCCATCGAAAGCTTCGCCGCCGACGTGGCGCACGAGCTCAAGAACCCGCTCACGTCCTTGCGCAGCGCCACCGAGACCCTGCCGCTGGTCAAGTCCGATGAGTCGAAGGAGCGGCTGATGGAGATCATCCAGCACGACGTGAGGCGGCTCGACCGGCTGATCAGCGACATCTCCGATGCCTCCCGCCTCGATGCCGAGCTCGCGCGCGAGGACGCCACGGCAGTCGACATGGCCGAACTGTTGCGCACTACCGTGTCGCTGTTCAACGACATCCATCGCGACGACACGCGTGAGGTCGTGTTCGACATCGCCTATGCGCCGGGTGCCCACCCCTACCGCGTCACCGGCCATGACAGCCGTTTGAGCCAGGTCATCGTCAACCTGCTCGACAACGCTATCTCCTTCTCGCCGCCCGGCGGCCGGGTCGCGGTCGTGGCGCGCAGAATCGGGCCCGAGATTCAGATCGCGGTCGAGGACGAGGGACCGGGCATCCCGGCGGAGAATCTCGAGCGTATCTTCGAGCGTTTCTATACCGACCGTCCGCAGGAGAGTTTCGGCCAGAACTCCGGGCTCGGGCTCAACATCTCGCGCCAGATCGTGGTCGCCCACGGCGGACGCCTCTTTGCCGAGAACCGTCCCCCGGCCGGCATGGGACGCGGCAAAGGGGATGGGGGAGACCGCACAAGCGGCGGCGCGCGGTTCGTGATCCGGCTGCCGGCCACCTGACACAAGCGACACGAGAGGCATGGTTGAGAGAGGCGCGCGAGCTCGTCCATGGCACCTGCGTGGCACTCGGGCGGCGCGGCGCGCTTCTGCGTGGGGGGCCGGGCTCGGGCAAGTCAGACCTTGCGCTCAGATTCATGGCGCTCCCGGGCGAAGGCGAGTTTCAGCCGCGTCTCGTGGCCGACGATCAGGTATGGGTCGAGGCCGGCGCCAATGGGGCGCTCCTGGCCTCGCCGCCAGAGACCATCGCCGGCAAGATCGAGGTGAGAGGGCTTGGAATTGTGGGCGTGCCGTTCCTGGCGCAGGCGCAACTTGTGCTCGTCTGCGACCTGGCAATGGGTGACGACGTGCCGAGGATGCCGCCCGAACCGTGGGAACGGACGGTGATCGCGGGCGTTCCCGTGCCGGCGCTGACGCTTGCTCCCTTCGAGGCTTCGGCGCCGCTGAAACTCAAAATGGCGCTTTTATTGGCAGCGCCTGACAATCCCAATTAAGGCATAAGGATCGCACTTGCGCAGGGCACCTCTCCCGATAAAGATGGCGGCCTTTCGCCGGGCGGACTTCACCAAAGGGACAACATGATCGGCGTCGTCATCGTCACTCACGGCAGACTCGCGCACGAATTCCGTGCCGCGCTTGAGCACGTGGTCGGACCTCAGGAGCAGATCGAGACGATCTCGATCGGGCCCGACGACGATCTCGACGTGCGGCGGAGCGACATGCTGACGGCGCTCGCCCGCGTCGATACCGGCAACGGCGTCGTCGTCCTTACCGACATGTTCGGCGGTACGCCGTCGAACCTCGCCATCTCGGCCATGGAGCGCTCGAACGTGGAGGTGATTGCCGGCGTCAATCTGCCGATGCTGGTGAAGCTCGCGAGCGTCAGGGGCGATTGCGGGCTCGAAGAGGCGATCACCCAGGCGCAGGAGGCCGGACGCAAATATATCAGTGTCGCAAGTCAGATCCTTGCGGCGAGCTGAGCGTGGCAAGGGCTCGCGATAACAAGACAGAGCCGCTCGCTGGTCTCTGCTTCGCAGAGGTGGTGATCCCCAACAAGAAGGGCCTGCATGCGCGCGCGTCGGCGCAGTTCGTGCGCTGCGCCTCGAGCTTCACCGCCCAGGTGCGGGTGACACGCGAAGGCCACACGGTCGGCGGAACCTCGATCATGGGACTGATGATGCTCGCCGCCGGCCAGGGCCACACCATCCTGATCGAAGCGGAAGGGCAAGAGGCGCGCCTTGCGCTCGAAGCGCTGATCAAGCTCGTGGAATCAGGCTTCGGCGAAGACGATTGAGTCAGGAACGCTTGTAGCCCGTGAACATGGCCCGGACCAGATTCTCGCCATGCACGAAACTCGCGAGAACCACCGCGGCGATATGGGCAAGAACGAGCGCGAGCGTGATATTGGCGAGGAGCTCATGCACCTCCTCGACCTTTTCGCCGGTGTCCTTGGTGAACATGCCGGCAAGCGGGCCTGCCTGCTGCTCGCCGCC
>DASWJG010000019.1:0-3851 GCA_036397315.1 Methyloceanibacter sp.
GCCGGGCGACTGCCCGGCCTTGTCTTGGCAGGTCTTCGAGGCGCTGGCGACGAGGAGATCGGCCCGGCACCTCGAGGAGCCCGAAACGGCAGCCGGTCGAGCAGAGCGCCCGCACCGAAAAGCCTTATGATGTGTAGCTAAGCGCCAGTAACTGGCATTGCCACATTGCGCGCCAGCCTAGCCGGCGCGGCGCCTTGTCCGCGACGGCTTCATGAAGAAGCCGGGCGTCGAGCCGAGGATGGCGTAAGGGTGCTCGTTTGACGCCACCACGATACGCCTGCTCGGAAAGCTGGAGGCCTGCTCTGCGGCGGCGCGGATGCCGTGGGAAGAGGCAGCCACGCGGATCGGAGAGCGAGCGCCCTTTGCCGCGTAGGAGCGCTTTGCCGCGTAGGAGCGCTTGGTCGCGCTGGCGACCCTGACCTTCGCCTGAGCATCGAGCCTCTTGGCAGAGTATTTCGTCCGCGCGGAGGCCTTCGCCACGACGCTCTTCGTCATGGAGGGCTTATGCACGGCGCTGGTCGCCTTGGGAGGGGTCTCTGACGGGGCGACGTCCACCTTGGCCACCGCGGCCAAGGATGCGCCGTTCTTGGCTTTGGCTGTGGCTTCACCCAAAGCGGCAAGCGCGTTGCCGTCGGCGGTCGTCACCCTGACCTTAGCGGTCCCGGCATCGATCATCCCGATGCTGGAAGCGGCGGCTTTCGACAGGTCGATGATTCGGCCGCCGATGAAGGGGCCGCGGTCATTGATTCGTACGACCACGGAGCGGCCATTCGAGAGATTCTCCACCAGCACCTTCGTGCCGAAGGGCAGCGAGCGATGCGCGGCCGTTAGCTCGGTCGGGTCCATTTGCTCGCCATTGGCGGTCATGTTGGCTGGTAGCGAGTACCAGGAGGCGTGGCCGAGCTGGTCGGCCTTGGCATGGTCGATAGGTAGCATCGCAGCAGCGCCGAGAAGTCCCACCGTAATCATCTTGGCTCGCATTTCGAACATGCGTTCTTGCTCCTTATTCGATTGTTTGGGAGGTTTGAAAGACCGACGAAGATTCAAGCCGGCCGCACGCGTTGGTGCAGTGCGGTAAGCTACGGATAAAAAGGGCGAAAACTAGGCTCGGAAGGGGTCATGGATGGGCGATTTGGGGGCGGGGCCCAGTTTTTCTATTTGGGGCCCAGTTTTTCTATTTAAGGTTGACGACAGGCCCGGATGAGCCCCGCGCGACCTCCAGAATTGGCTGAAAAGCAGCATAAACGCAGGTCATCCGCGGCAGCACCCTCCCACCGCATGCTCGCGGGAACCCTTCCAGGCTTGCCCGACATCGACATCGACCCCATCTTGATAGGGGTAAGCATGGCCGCCTTGTTGGGCGTCAGGCCTCTTGCCTAACTCTTTGTCATCTCTCGCCTAATCCTTGCCGTTTTCAACGTATACTGTAAGAACGGTGTTTCATGATGAAACACTGAGGAAACATCCCAAGAAAGGACTTCAGGACCAACTGCGATGACGCAGAAAAAGAAGACTCAGGAGATGCAAGAGAGCCAACAGCTCTCTCCAGGCACATTGAATCCACCAGCACGAGAGCCGATGACCGGCGCTCAAGCCTCCTATCTCAGGATGCTGGCCGACGAAGTGAAAGAGCCGGCGGCCTTCGAGCAGGGCTTGAGCAAGCGGGAAGCATCGCGGCGCATCGATGCGCTGATGGAAAGACTGAGGCTCGGCGAACTGCCGCCGCACACAGATTAGGCTTGTCTCCTCGCGCCGAGCCGATGCGCAGGAACTTTGCCATGGCGGGCAGGAGCTCGGCCAGTTCGCTCCGGATGGCGGCCATCGTGCTCGCCGTTCAAGCGTTGTTCCTTGTCGATGCGGGCACTGCGATGGCTCTCACGCTGACATCCTCCGCTTTCAAGCCTGGCGACAAGATCCCGTCGAAATACACGTGCGAGGGCGCGGATGTCTCGCCGCCGCTTGCCTTCGGCGGCGTGCCGGAGGGCACCAAGAGTCTCGCTTTTCTCATCGACGATCCCGACGCGCCGGACCCGAAGGCGCCCAAGCGCGTCTGGGCGCATTGGCTCGTCTACAATCTGCCCCCCGACAGCCAAGGTCTGCCCGAGGATGCGAGCCGGACCGGCCTGCCGAAGGGCACCGTGACCGGACTGAGCGACCGGAAGCAGGCCGCCTATCACGGCCCTTGTCCGCCTATCGGCCGCCACCGCTATTTCCACAGGCTCTACGCCCTCGACATCACGCTCCCACCCAAAGCCCTCACCAAGGCCGAACTCGAGGCCGAGATGAAGGGCCATATCCTGGCGCAAGCGGAGCTCATGGCGACCTATCAGAAGGGTGACCCGTAGGCTGTCGGAGGCTTACCGCCTCGTCACTTGACTGTGACCTCTCGACTGGCTTGAGTGGCGCCCATGGCTAGACACCCCATCACCAACTTCATCGATCTTGCAGCGCGCGCCGGCGTCTATGCGGCGGTGCTGATCGGGTTCGCCCCGCACGCCTTCGCCGCCTGCGCCAGTCCCGCCGAATTTGGCCGCTGGCTGCAAGGCTTCAAGAAGGAGGCTGTGGCCCAGGGGATTTCGCCCAGCACGGTCTCCTACGCGCTCGACGGCCTCAGCTATGATCCTGCGACCATCGCCAAGGACCGCGGGCAGGGCGTGTTCGCGCAGAGCTTCCTGCAATTCTCCGGCCGCATGGTGTCGTCGAATCGCCTCCAGGTCGGCGGGGCTCTGCTCAAGAAGCATGCCGACACCTTCCGGCGGATCGAGCAGCAATATGGCGTGCCGGGTCCCGTGCTCGTCGCCTTTTGGGGACTTGAGACCGATTTCGGCAAGGTGATGGGCAAGATGGAGACGATGCGCTCGCTCGCCACGTTGAGCTTCGATTGCCGACGCCCTGAGGAGTTCCAAGAGCAGCTTCTTTACGCGCTCCGCGTGGTCGAGCGCGGAGATCTGTCTCCGCAGGAGATGCGCGGCCCCGCCCATGGCGAGGTCGGCCAGTTCCAGTTCCAGCCGAAGAATTATTATGAGTTCGCGGTCGACTTCGACGGCGACGGCCGACGCGACCTGGTCAGAAGCGACCCCGACTCGCTCGCATCGGCCGCCAACTATCTGCAATCGAAGGGCTGGCGCGCCAATCAGCCCTGGCTCGAGCAGGTCCGCGCGCCGGCGGATCTACCGTGGGATCAGGCTGACGTGACCATCAAGAAGCCGCGCGCGTTTTGGGCGCAGCATGGCGTCACCTATTTGAACGGCAAGCCGATCCCTGCTGACAATCTGCCCGCCGGGCTGGTGCTGCCCATGGGACGGAATGGCCCGGCGTTCCTCGCTTATCCGAATTTCGACATCTACCTCGATTGGAACCAGTCGCTCGTCTACACGACCACGGCCGCCTATTACGCGACGCGGCTTGCCGGAGGCCCCCCGCTTAGCCGCGGCAACGGGCAGATCGAGAGCCTCAGCCTGGCCGAAACCAAGGAGATCCAGCAGCGCCTGGCCAAACTCGGGCTCGACGTCGGCAAGATCGACGGCGTGGTCGGCGCGGCGTCACGCCAAGCGATCCGCACCATGCAGGTCAAGTACGGTCTTCCGGCCGATGGCTATCCCAGCGCCGAGCTGCTGAGCCGTCTCCGTGCCGGCGGCTAAAGTCCCGTTTTTCTGCCTCTGAATTTCCAATAGGCGGCGGCTGTCGCGTCCATCGGCTAACGGTATTTCCGCAAAAGGCGGGGAGCTTGTTTCATCGGGCTAGAGATTTGCTGCCTCTCGTTGAGGCGACCTGATCTAGGCGGCCTCGACATTGGCCATGAGGGCGAAGAAGCCTTCGGCGAGCGTGGGGTGAATGAACATGGCGTTCTC
>DASWJG010000020.1:0-4034 GCA_036397315.1 Methyloceanibacter sp.
ATCGAGCGCTTGCATCCCAAGGCCTATGTGGAGATGGTCCGCGCCGCCATCCCCAAGCAGGACCACGCCTGGCTCGATCCCGATACCGTCGTCTCGCCGGGAAGCTGGGAAGCCGCGTTGCGCGCGAGCGGCGCCGCCATCCATGCGGTGGAGCAGGTCATGGCGGGAAACGCCGATAACGCCTTCTGCGCCGTGCGCCCTCCCGGCCACCACGCCGAGCCGTCGCGCGCCATGGGCTTCTGCCTGTTCAACTCTATCGCGATTGCCGCGCTGCATGCCCGCGCCAAGCACGGCGCCAGCCGCGTGGCGGTGGTCGATTTCGACGTCCATCACGGCAACGGCACGCAGGCCGCCTTCTGGTCCGATAAGGAGCTGTTCTACGGCTCGACCCACCAGATGCCGCTCTTCCCCGGCACCGGCGCTCTCGACGAGACGGGGGTGGGGAATATTTGGAACGCGCCGCTTAAGCCGGGCGACGACGGCGAAGACTTTCGCGCGGCCTTCGAGGCCCGCATCCTCCCCGCGCTCGACGAATTCGCCCCTGATTTTCTCCTCGTCTCGGCCGGCTTCGACGCGCATGTCAAAGACCCGTTGGCGCAGCTCAGACTGGTCGAGGCGGATTTTGCCTGGGTAACCGAGAAGCTGCTGGAAGCGGCGGCTAAGCATACCGGCGGCAAGCTCGTCTCAACGCTGGAAGGCGGTTATGACCTCGATGCTTTGGCGAGCTCCACGGCCATCCATGTCGAGACATTGATGGGCGCCGCCTCTTGAGGCGAGCCCCTTGATCGTAAGCCCAGGAAAGGGCTAAGGCAGGTCATGACCGACCAGACCGATCATTCCGACATCAAGACCATGAGCTTCGAGCAGGCCCTCAAGGAGCTCGAGACCATCGTCGACCGCCTGGAGAAGGGCGACGTCGAGCTCGAAGCTTCGATCCTCATCTATGAGCGGGGCGAGGCTCTGAAGACCCATTGCGACGGGCTGTTGCGCAAGGCTGAAGCCCGGGTCGAGAAGATCTCGCTCAATCAGAACGGCCAGCCCACCGGCACCGAGCCCCTCGACGTCGAGGACTAGCGGCGAGCCTCAGTCTGCCAGCATCGTCACGTTGAGCTTGAGCCCCTCTTTAGGGCGCAGCGTGATGCGCGCGAACGGCGTAGGCTGCTCCCCGTCGGGCAGCGCGAAGCGGGCCCGCGCCAGCAGCGTGGCGAGGATGGTCTTCCCCTCGAGCATGGCGAAACTGCCGCCGATGCAGGTCCGCGGGCCGGCGCCGAACGGCATATAGGCGCAGCGATGGCGCGTGGCTTTCGCTGCGGGCGAGAAGCGCGACGGATCGAAACTGAGCGGCTCGCGCCATAACCGCCGATGCCGGTGCACCACATAAATCGGAATGGTGATGGTCGCGCCGGCGCCAAGCGCGATGCCGCCAAGCGTGACTGGCGCAAGCGTCCGCCGCATGAGTACCGGCGCCGGCGGAAAGAGCCGCATCGCCTCCTGGAACACCGCATCCAGCAAAGGAAGCCTCGCGATGTCCTCGCGGCCGATTGGGCGGTTCCCTGCGATGCCGAGCACTTCCTGCCGCACCGCCTCCTGCCAGTCCGGGAAGAGCGCAAGCAGATAGAGAGTCCAGGTCAGCGCCTGAGAGGTCGTTTCATGGCCCGCGATCAAGAACGTGACCACATTGTCCACGATCAGCCCGTCGGGCATGACGTCGCCGGTCGCGGGGTCGCGCGCGGTTACCAGCCGTTGCAGGAGATCATCGCCGCCGCTTCCCCTCGCTTTGGCCAGGACGCGTTCAGCCACCTCGCGCAGCTGTCGACCCTCGCGAACCATGGCGCGCGAGCCGGGATGGGGAAGCGAGGGCGGCAAGTTGAGCGAGGTGAGCACGACCTTCCAGATCGAATGGGCGAGGAACGAAGCTCCGGACTGCTCGATGAGCTTGCGGTCCTCGTCGCCGAGACTAGCGCCGAGCACGGTATCTTGCAGCGCCTGCAAGGTGGCGCGGGTCATGTCCTTGTCGATTGCTTGGGCGGCCCCCGGGGGCGACTCGCTCCAGCGCCGGAGCGCAGGCTCACAGGCGGCGGCGAAAATCGGCACATAGGCGAGCACATCTTCCGCTCTGAACAAGGGGGCGGCGAGCCGCCGCTGCCAGCGCCAATCATGGCCCTCGGCATTGAGCAGACCGCCGCCGATCGCCGCGCCGAATACGTCGTCGTTGAGCGGCTGCCTTGAATAGTTCTCGACGTCGTCGAGCAGGATTGCCTGGATGAGCGTGGGGTCCATGACGAAGAGGGTCTCGAGCCCAAGCCACCGGTAACGGACAAGTGGCCCCTCATAGAAATCCTCGCCCCAACTGGCCACCGGGTTCCCGATCATGCGCAGCATCAACATCGGGAAAGAAAGACGCCCCTTGGGCGGTGCGGGTCTCTCCACTATCGTCGCGTCTCTTGCCATGCGTCCTGACACGATTTGGCCGGTCTCATAGGATAGTTGCAAGGCAGGCTCATGGCCGATAAAGGTGCATCACGCGTTGATCCATCGCCTCTTTTCCCAGAAATCCGCCGGGTAAAGCGAATGAGCGCCGAGAGTCCCACGCCGTTGCTTGATCGTATCCAGACGCCGGCGGATTTGCGCGCCCTTCAGGACCATGAGCTGAAGCCTCTGGCGGAGGAGCTGAGACAAGAGCTGATTGCAGCCGTCGCGGTGACCGGCGGCCATCTCGGCGCCGGCCTCGGCGTGGTCGAGCTCACCATCGCGCTCCATCACGTGTTCGACACCCCGGCCGACAAGCTGATTTGGGACGTTGGCCACCAATCCTACCCCCACAAGATTCTCACCGGCCGCCGCGACCGCATCCGCACCCTGCGTCAAGCCGGCGGCCTGTCCGGCTTCTGCAAACGCGCCGAGAGCGAGTACGACACGTTCGGCGCGGGCCACTCCTCGACCTCGATCTCTGCCGGGCTCGGCATGGCAGTGGCCCGCGACCTCGACGGCAAGACGCACAACGTCGTGGCCGTGATCGGCGACGGCGCCATGAGCGCGGGCATGGCCTATGAGGCCATGAACAATGCCGGCGCCATGGATTCGCGTCTGATCGTGATCCTCAACGACAACGACATGTCGATCGCGCCCCCCGTGGGCGCCATGAGCGCTTATCTTGCCAAGCTCATTTCCGGGGGCACCTATCGCCGCCTCCGCCGCTTTCTGAAAAATCTCGCCCAGAAGCTGCTGCCCAAGAGCTGGCAGAGGCGCGCGGCCCGGGCCGAGGAATTCACTCGCGGCTTCTGGACCGGCGGCACGCTCTTCGAGGAGCTCGGCTTCTATTATGTCGGCCCGATCGACGGGCACAATTTCGATCATTTGCTGCCCGTGCTGCGCAATGTGCGCGCGATGAGGAACGGTCCGGTCCTGGTCCATGTCGTCACCCAGAAAGGCAAAGGCTACGCGCCGGCCGAAATTTCGGCTGACAAGTTTCACGGCGTCGGCAAGTTCAATGTCGTCACCGGCGCGCAAGAGGCCTCGGCGGCCGGCGCGCCGCCGAGCTACACCAAGGTCTTTGCCAACGCGCTGATCGAGGAAGCGCGCGCCGACGACAAGATCGTCGCCATCACCGCGGCCATGCCGTCCGGCACCGGCCTCGACCGGTTCGCGCAAGCCTTTCCCGAGCGCTGCTTCGACGTGGGCATCGCCGAGCAGCACGCGGTGACGTTCGCCGCGGGGCTCGCGGCGGAAGGCTATAAGCCGTTCGCGGCCATCTACTCGACCTTCCTCCAGCGTGCCTACGACCAGGTGGTGCATGACGTCGCCGTCCAGCATCTGCCGGTCCGCTTCGCCATCGACCGTGCCGGGCTTGTCGGCGCCGATGGCCCCACCCATGCCGGGTCCTTCGACGTCGCCTTTCTGTCCTGTCTGCCTGGCATGGTGGTCATGGCCGCTTCCGATGAGATCGAGCTCATGCACCTGGTGGCGACGGCCGCCGCCATCGACGACGGCCCTAGCGCCCTCCGCTATCCGCGCGGGGAGGGGACGGGGCTTGC
>DASWJG010000021.1:0-2183 GCA_036397315.1 Methyloceanibacter sp.
TTCCATAAGGCGGCCGCGCCAGCGCATCATCGCTTCGCGTGAGATGAGGCCGAGCAGCATCAGCGGCAGCGCCGCACCGATGCCGAAGGCGAGCATGGTCAGCGCCACCTGGGCCAGATCCTCGCCCTTGGCGGCAAGGACCGAGGCGGCCCCGAGCGTCGGGCCGACACAAGGGCTCCACACCGCGCCGAGGAGGAGGCCAAGCCCGAATTGACCGAAAAGGCTGCCCGGCGTGAAATTGTCGGCATAGCCACCGGCCCAATTGCTGACCGGACCGGTCGCGAGCGCAAATTGCTCCTGCAATTTCGGCACCAGGAGCACCATGCCCACCGCGATCAAGAGAACAGCCGAGACGGTGCGAAAGACGCCGGTATCGAGCCCGGCGGCAAACCCTATGGTGGCGACGAACAGGCCGATGGCGGTGAAGGAAACGGCGAGGCCGGCAGCCAGCGCCGCCGGGCCCAGACGGTGCTCGCTCGCCGCGGCGCCGAGAACGATCGGCAGAAGCGGCAGCACACATGGCGAAAGAACCGACAGCGTCCCTGCAGCAAACGCAAGTCCCAGGGTGCCGATGGGCATTTGCTTCGCCTTATAGAGCGCTCTCGACCAGCGCAGCGATCGAGGCGGGATTGGTGTCGCCGACCGAGCGGTCCGTTTCGGTTTCGCCCTTATAGGCAATCAGCGTGCTTTGCGATTGCGCTTTCAGCGCGCGCACATCGTCCTTCTGCGTGTCGAAATCGACCTTGAAGACGACGAGGTCCTTGAACTTCGGCTCGCGGGTCAGCTGCACCAGAATCGGATTCTGCGCCCGGCAGGTCGGACACCACGCCGCGAAGATATCGACCAGGATCGACTTCCCGTCCTTCTTAGCCGCGGCAAAGGCAGCGGCGTCGAACGGCTTCCACTCGGCGGCTGATGCCGGAAGCGAAACGAGCAGCGCGGCAGAAGTCACGATGGCAAGGAGGAGAGAGCGCAAGCGAACCATCTGTCCGATCCTCCAATAAAGCGTGTGAAGGGAGCGGTACCAAGCGGGACCGGCCGTCGAGCCGCTATAGCAGCGGTCGCGCGATTCTCGCCAATCACGCTCGCTTGAAGTGGGCGTGAGCTACTGCCGCCGACTGGCCCCATAAGCGGCGACGCCAGCGAGGAAGGCGGAGATCACCGCGTTCCACCCGGCAAAGGACAGCCCCAAAAAGCGCCACGACGCCTCGTCGCAGCGGATGATCGGCGTGTCGACGATCCCGCCCTCACCCCATTGAAGCTCGAAGGCGCCGGAGCAGGCCGCCGGCCCTTCCCACCATTTCCACTCGATGCCGGCATGGTAGATGCCGGCCACCATATTGGCGAGGAGGGCGAGCGCGATCAGGAGAAGCAGGATGCGCGCCGGCCCGGTCGCATAATTTCGCGCGAGCAGCACGGCTATGGCGCTCGCCGGCACGGCGAAATAATAAGCGTAGCGCTCCTCGAGACAGAGCGGGCAAGCGGCATAACCGCCGAGATGCTCGAAGGCGAGTGCGGCGAGAATCGTCGCCGCCGCGACCACGAGTACGACGGCGCTCGCAACCATCACCGGACGGGGGGGCTTGGCCAGGATCGGCTTCCTCAGTGCGTCCATCTCAGAAGGCATATTTGGCGATGAAGAAGCCGCCGACAATAGCCGCGAGGAAGCCGGTGGTGACCAGGGTCAGCCGCTTCTCGATGAAGCCGCGGATCGGCTCGCCATAGATGCGCAGCAGCTCCGCTTCGAGGAAGAAGCGCGCACCGCGCGTGATGGTCGACAGCACCACGAACATGAAGAAGTCGTAGCCGGCGAAGCCCGAGGCGATGGTGACGATCTTGTAGGGGATCGGCGTCATGCCCTTAATCAGGATGATCCAAGCACCCCATTCGGCGTAAGCCGCGCGGAAGGCCTCGACGCTGTCGCCATAGCCGTAGATGGATATCAGCCACTTGCCGAGCGTATCGTAGAGGAAGGCACCAATGGCATAGCCGAGGATGCCGCCGAGCACCGAGGCGATGGTGCAGACCAGCGCATAGAGCCGCGCCTTGTGGGGCTGGGCGAGCGCCATCGGCACCAGAACGACGTCGGGCGGGATGGGAAAAAACGAGCTCTCGGCAAAGGACACCGCCGCCAGCGTGGGAAGCGCGTGGCGGCTCTCGGAGAGCTTGATGACCTTGTCGTA
>DASWJG010000022.1:0-3310 GCA_036397315.1 Methyloceanibacter sp.
GCCGGGAGCGGCCGGCGCCGCATCATACATACTGCGACGCGCCCCGCTCAGCGCGCAATCGCGGAGGTCTCGTGAGCCCAGAGTCGACGGCTTACCTTACCGATAAATGCGAAGTCCGAAATCGTGACGTAGCTGGCGGACACTCCGTCATCGCCCGGGGTGTGATCCATTCCGGCGAACTCATCGGCGTGTGGAGCGGCCGGATCGTCGGCACCGACGCGCTCGATGATCTCTCGGAAGAGATCAGGCGTCACACCGTGCAGGTCGAGGAGGATCTGTTCCTCGCCTCGCTCGGCGCGGACGACCCACCGGACTTCATCAACCACTCTTGCGAGCCGAATGCGGGTCTCGACGGCCAGATCGCCATCGTCGCCTTGCAGCGGATCCATCCGGGTGACGAGGTCACCATCGACTACGCCATGTGCGACGGCTCGCCTTACGACGAGTTCGAGTGCGCGTGCGGATCGGCGATCTGCCGCGGGCGCGTGACGGGCGAAGACTGGCGCATCTCCATGCTATGGGAGCGCTACGCCGGGCATTTCTCGCCCTATCTCGAACGCCGCATCAGGGCGCTCAAGCGGCGCTTCCGGCGCAAGCGCAGCCTGGTTGCGGTCGGAACCGAAGCCCGGGGCAACACCGCGTGAGCGCACTCATGCTGCAGCCAAACCAAGAGGCACTGCGATGTTGACGGTCAGCACCTATGTCGCGCCGAGCGCCATCGATGGCCTCGGCGTCTTCGCCGGCGAGTTCATCGAGCGCGGACGTCTCCTCTGGAGCCTCAATCCGAAATTCGACATTTTCATCTATCCTGGCGAGATCGAGGGTTGTCCGCCCCACATGCAGGACTTCATCGCCCGCTACTCCTATCCGCATCTGGAAATGCCGGGGGTCGTGATTGTCGACTGCGATAACGGGCGCTTCATGAACCACACCCTCACCCCGAATACGGATTTCCGCATCTTCGACACGGGCTATGCGCTCGTCGATATCGCCCAAGGCGACGAGATCACCTGCAATTATCACGAGTTCGATCCGGCCTTCGCGGGCTACTTCCCTAACACACAGGCCGCCGTGTCGGAGACCAGGCTTCACGCCGGTGGTAGCTAGCCCGATCCGCTTTGCGCTTGCCGGCCTTGGCCCGGCTGAAACTCAAGCCCATACGAAAGCATTTATGTAATGATGATCCGCATCTCAGCGCGCCTCCTCCTTGCCGTTTGCCTTCTCGTGGGAGCGCTGCCGCCCGGGAGCCTCGCACGCGCGGAAGAACGCCTGGTGTGGACCGAGAAGGCGAGCGCAGGCTTCGTCTCGCTTGCTTACGGGGCGCTCGACCCAGCCAAGGCCCCGCTTTTTCTCCTTTCCTGCTTCAACGCCATGAGCATCGCCGTGCTCGACGTGCGCACCGAGATGGCGGAGGCCAAGCCTGGGGCGGCCCTCGCCATCGAGCTTTCCGCCGGAGACGCAAAGTCATCGGTCGAGGGCGAGGCCGCGCGCGACGATGCCACTGGCGTCACCTTCGGCGAAGCGAGCGATATCGCGGTCAAGCCCGTGCTCGATGTGTTGAGCCAATCCGGCCCGCTGACGGTCGCCATCGGGGAGGCGAGCTCCGCGCTTTCCGACCAGGGCCGCGCCGAGGCGGTCGATCAATTCAGCCAGCATTGCGAATTGGATTAGGCGCCGGCCCGCTCGCCAGCGTCAGGCGAGGCGTACGACTTCGGCGCCGCCAATGTCCTTGCCCAGTGCCGCGAACACGGCGGCGACGATGCCTGCGGCATCGAGCCCGGCTTCGGCATACATCGCTTGCGGTTTGTTCTGCTCGATGAAGCGGTCAGGCAGATGAAGCGTCCGCACTTTCAGGCCGCGGTCGAGAAGCCCTTCGCGCGCCAGGGCTTGCAGCACTATGGCGCCGAACCCGCCGCTCGACCCTTCCTCGACGGTGACGAGCACTTCGTGGCTGCGCGCCAGCCGGCGCAACAGGTCCATGTCGAGGGGCTTGGCGAATCTCGCGTCGGCGACAGTCGCCGGCAGCCCGAAGCCGGCGAGCTGCTCGGCAGCCGCCAAGCACTCCGGCAATCTCGCGCCGAACGAGAGCAGGGCCACGGCCGAGCCCTCGCGCAAGATGCGGCCCTTCCCGATCGGAAGCGGCGTGCCGCGTTGAGGCAGCGGGGCGCCCGTTCCCTCCCCGCGCGGATAGCGCAAGGCGGAAGGGCCGTCGCCGATTGTGGCGGCGGTGGCGACCATATGCATGAGCTCGACCTCATCTGCCGCCGCCATGACCACCATCCCGGGCAGGCATGAGAGGAACGCCACGTCGAAGGCGCCGGCATGGGTCGGGCCATCGGCGCCGACGAGCCCTGCCCGGTCAATGGCAAAGCGGACCGGCAACTTCTGGATGGCGACGTCATGCACGACTTGGTCGTAGGCGCGCTGGAGGAAGGTCGAGTAGATGGCGGCAAAGGGCTTGAAGCCTTCGGCCGCAAGCCCGGCGGCGAAGGTCACCGCGTGCTGCTCGGCGATGCCGACGTCGAATGTGCGCTCGGGAAAAATCTCGGCGAAACGGTCGAGCCCGGTGCCTGACGGCATCGCCGCCGTGATGGCGACGATCTTGTCGTCGGCGCGCGCCTCCTCGATCAGCGCGTTGGCAAAGACCTTGGTGTAGCTCGGCGGCGCGCCGGCGGCAGAGGCCTCTTGCGCGCCGGTCACGACGTTGAACTTGCCGACGCCGTGAAACTTGTCGGCCGAGATCTCGGCAGGTCCGTAGCCTTTGCCTTTCTGGGTGACGACATGGACCAGGACCGGACCGTTCCTCATCCTGCGCACATTGCGCAGCACGGGAAGGAGGTGATCGAAATTGTGACCGTCGATCGGGCCGACATAATAGAAGCCGAGCTCCTCGAAGAGGGTGCCACCGGTCCAGAAGCCGCGGGTGAATTCCTCGGCGCGGGCCGCGCGCTTCTGCCAGCTCTTCGGCAGCAGCTTCTGGGCGAGATTTTTCAGAAAGCGCCGGACACGCCGATAGGTGCCACCGGAGATGAGCTTGGCAAGATAAGCGCTCATGGCTCCCACGGGAGGCGCGATCGACATGTCGTTGTCGTTGAGGATCACGATCAGACGTGAATCCATGGCGCCGGCATTGTTCATCGCCTCATAGGCCATGCCCGCGCTCATGGCGCCGTCGCCGATCACGGCCACGACGTTGTGCGTCTTGCCGTCAAGGTCGCGGGCCACTGCCATGCCGAGCCCGGCGGAGATCGAAGTCGAGGAGTGGCCTGCCCCGAACGTGTCGTATTCGCTCTCGGCGCGTTTGCAGAAG
>DASWJG010000023.1:0-4084 GCA_036397315.1 Methyloceanibacter sp.
ATGCTCGGCATCATGCCGGGGCACATCTATCTGCAAGGCAAGGTCGGCATCATCTCGCGCTCAGGGACCCTCGGCTACGAGGCCGCCTCGCAGATGAAGGCCAAGAACATCGGCATCTCGACCTCCGTCGGCATTGGCGGCGATCCGATCAACGGCAGCTCGTTCCTGGACCACCTCGCTTTGTTCGAGGAGGATCCCGAGACCGAGGCCGTGCTGATGATCGGCGAGATCGGCGGCCCGCAAGAGGCCGAGGCCTCGGCCTGGATCAAGGACAACATGTCGAAGCCGGTGATCGGTTTCGTCGCTGGCCTCACCGCGCCCAAGGGCCGGCGCATGGGCCATGCCGGCGCCATCATCTCCGCCGTCGGCGACAGCGCCTCGGAGAAGGCCGAGATCATGCGCTCCTGCGGGCTCACCGTGGCGCCCAATCCGAGCGAGTTCGGCTCGACCGTGGCCGGCGTGCTTGCCAAACGCCCGGAGCGCCGGGCCGCCGTGTGATCGGAAGCGCGGGCGCGGATAAACGGCCTGTTGCTGGGTCTTTGCGGGTTGCACTTGGGGCGCTTGCCGCGCCACTCATGACGTGCGCCTTAAGCAGCCTTGCGCTAAGGAAAGCTGGTGGACCGGCGCCTGGGCGCCTGGTCAACCCCATACCAAGCCGGCTGCCCTTGCCGGGAGTGTCTTGCGTTGCCATGAACGAGGAGCTCAAACCTTCGCAGCTAGAGGCCGAGCCGCCGGGAGCGGTCATTAGCGGCACCTCGGCCGCGACGGCGGCCGATCTCCTGTTCCGGCTTCTGCTCGAGGTGGTGCGCCGCCACCAGCCCGAGATCGAGCCCGTGCTTCGCGGCGGCGCCAATATCTCCGGCTTCACCCCTGAGCTGATGGCCCGCGCGCTGCAGGCGCAAGGCATCTTGTTCCAGCTTCTCGCCATCGCCGAGCAGAACGCCGCCATGCGCCGCCGCCGCCAGATCGAGCGGACGCGCGGGCGCGTAGCCTTGCGCGGCACCTTCGCCCATGTGCTCGCCGAAGCCGCGGAAGAGGGGATCCCTCCGCAAGAGATCCAGACGCTTCTGTCGGGCTTGCGCATCAGGCCGGTGATCACCGCCCACCCGACCGAATCGAAGCGTGTCACCGTGCTGGAGAAATACCGCCGCATCTATCTGCTCTTGCGCGAGCTGGAGATGCCGCGCTGGACGACACGGGAGCGTACTGCCCTCATCGACGATCTGCGCGACCAGATCGAGCTCGTGTGGATGACCGGCGAGCTGCATCTGGAGAAGCCGACCGTGCAGCACGAGGTCTCCCGCGGGCTTCACTTCTTCGACGAGACGCTGTTCGATAAGGCGCCCGAGATGCTCGCCCTCGTCGATGGCGCGCTTGAGCGCTATTATCCGGGAAAGCACTTCGAGCTTCCGCCCTTCTTCCAGTTCGGCTCGTGGATCGGCGGGGACCGCGACGGCAATCCGTCCGTCACCACTTCCGTCACCGGCTGGACCTTGCGGCAGAACGCGCTCGCCGCGCTGCGCCATTACCGTGACCGCATCGTGGGCCTGGCGCGGGCGCTCTCCATCACCGAGCGCGCGCTGCCCGTTCCGCCAAGCTACCGCGCCGAGCTTGAGCGCGCGCTTCAAGGAGGCGGCGAGGCTGACGCGATCAGGGCCCGCAATCCCGGCGAGCCTTATCGCCAATATCTAAGCATCGTTTTGCGCAAGCTCGACGCCACCATCGCCCGCGTCGAGGGGCTGGACATCGGCGGCCCAGGTGCTGCTTACGCCAATGCCGACGAGCTGATCCTCGATCTGCGCGTGATCGAGAGCGCGCTGCAAGAGGCGAACAGCCCGTCGCTCGCCGCCAATCTGGTCAAGCCGGTGCGCCGCGCCGTCGAGATCTTCCGCTTCTCGACCGTCAGGCTCGATCTCCGCGAGAACACCACCAAGACGAGCGCCGCGCTTCGGGCGCTGTGGTGGGCGACTGCTGGCCACAGCGACGACACCCCGCCCGAGATCGGCAGCCGCGAGTGGCGGGTTTGGCTCTACCGCGAGCTGGCGCGGCCTTTGACCGGTCCGCGGCTGATCCCCGACCTTCCGGCGGAAGCCTCCGAGCTGATCGACATGTTCGGTCAGGCCGCCGAGACCAGGCGCGGGCTCGACCGCGACGCCTTCGGCTCGTTCATCCTCTCTATGACCCGCTCGGTCGACGACATTCTCGGCGCTTATCTCTTGGCCAAGGAGGGCGGCGCCTTTCTCGATGCCGCCGGCACGGAGATTTGCGCCCTTCCCATCGTGCCCCTGTTCGAGACCATCGACGATCTCCGCGCCGCGCCCAACATCATGCGCGAGGCCCTGTCCGTGCCGCTCATCCGCCGCAGCACCCACTGGCAGGGCAACGTGCAGGAGGTGATGATCGGCTATTCGGATTCCAACAAGGACGGCGGTTTCGTCGCCTCCAACTGGGAGCTGGCCAAGGCGCAGTCGCAGCTGACACGCGTCGGCGCCGAGACCGGCACGGCCATCGCCTTCTTCCACGGGCGCGGCGGCTCGGTCTCAAGAGGCGGCGCGCCCACCGGCCGCGCCATCGCCGCCCAGCCTGCCGGCTCGATCAGGGGGCGCTTCCGCGTCACCGAGCAGGGCGAGGTGGTGTCCTATAAATATGCCAATAAGGGTACCGCGCTCTATCAGATGGAGCTGCTCGCCGCGAGCGTGTTCGAGCATGCGCTGAAATCCGAGCGCGAGGAGGCGCTTAAGCCGAAGCGCGAGTTCGACGACATATTGGAGGCGCTGTCCGGCGCCAGCCGCGCCGCCTATACCGGCCTCGTCTCCCATCCCGGCCTCGTCCAGTATTTCCAGGCGGCGAGCCCGCTCGAGGAGATCTCCCTGCTCAATATCGGCTCCCGCCCGGCGCGCAGATTCGGCGCGCGGTCGCTTAGCGACCTGCGTGCCATCCCCTGGGTGTTCGCGTGGGCGCAGAACCGCCACATCATCACCGGCTGGTACGGCGTGGGCAGCGCTCTGCACAGCCTGCTCCAGGTGCGCGGCCAGCAGGGCGAGGCGCTGCTGCCCCATTTGTTCCGGGATTCGCGCCTGTTCCGCCTCATCATCGACGAGGTGGAGAAGACGCTGCTTCTGGTCGATCTCGATATCGCCCGCGACTATGCCGGCCTGGTCGAGGACGAAGGTGTGCGCGAGATGATCTTCACCATGATCGAAAAGGAGCTCGCGCTCACGCGCGACATGGTGCTCAAAGTGAGCGGCGCCGGCAAGATCGGCGACCGCTTCCCGCAATTTCGCGCGAGCCTCGCCTCCCGGCTCCCCACCGTCAACGAGGTCAATCGCATGCAGGTCGAGCTGTTGCGCCGCTTCCGGGGCGCGCAGACCGAGGCCGAGCGCGAGGCTTACAAATCCGCATTGCTGCTATCCATCAACACCGTTGCCGCCGGTCTCGGCGCCACAGGCTAAACCAGGAGGGACTATCAAATGAGCTTCACCCTGATCCAACAGGCGACCCCGCGTCTCCACCGCTCAGAACTTGCCGTGCCGGGGTCGAACCCCTCTCTGTTCGAGAAGGCGGCCAAAGGCGCCGCCGACATTATCTTCCTCGATCTCGAGGACGCCGTGGCGCCCGACGACAAGGAGCAGGCGCGCAAGAACATCGTCCAAGGCCTCAACGACATCGACTGGGGCTCTAAGACCATGATGATCCGCATCAACGGCCTCGACACCCATTACGCCTATCGCGACGTGGTCGACGTGGTGGAGAACTGCCCGCGGCTCGACATGATCCTCATCCCCAAGACCGGCGTGCCGCAGGACGTCTACGCCATCGACATGCTGGTCACCCAGATCGAGCAATATAAGAAGCGCGACAAGAAGATCGGCTTCGAGCTCCTGATCGAGACGGCGCTCGGCATGGCCAATGTCGAGGCCATCGCGCAAAGCTCGAAGCGGGTCGAGGCCATGAGCTTCGGCGTCGCCGACTACGCCGCCTCCACCCGCGCCCGCACCATGGGCATCGGCGCGCCGCACCCGGACTATGGCATCCTCTCCGACAAGGACGAGAGCGGGACCAGAACCTATTACTGGAACGACCC
>DASWJG010000024.1:0-6151 GCA_036397315.1 Methyloceanibacter sp.
CTCGTCGCGCCGGCGCGGCGTCTGCAAGGTGCGGTGGCAATGTTCCGGCGTCTTGTTTGCCCGCTTCAAGCTCTTCAGCCGCTCGTCTTGCCACTCGGCGAGTTCCTTCGCCGTTTCGACGCCGACGCAAAGCTTGATCAGGTGCACCGTCATTCTCGGTCAATGGGCCATGAACAAGGGGATCGTCGCTTCTTCGAGCACGGTGAGCGTCACCCCGCCGAGGATGAATTCGCGCCAGCGCGAATGATGGAAGGCTCCCATCACCATCAGGTCGGCGCCAAGGGTCTTTGCGGTCGACAGCAGCAGCCTGCCGACATCCCCCTCGCTTGCCTTGACCCGCATCGCCTCCGCCACGACGCCGTGCCGCTTCAGATGCGCGATCATGTCGTCGGTCTGAGGCCCGCGCTCCTCGTCCTGCTCGGCGGTGACCCCGACCAAGAGCACCACGCGCGAAGCAGGCTTGAGAAATGTCATTGCGTCGTTGATCGCGCGCGCGGCCTCCGCACTTCCGTCCCACGCTGCGACGATGGTTCCTTTGAGCGCGAGTTTTTCCGGCGCCGCCGGCACAATGATGACCGGCCGTCCCGAGGCGAACAGGCAGCGCTCGACGAGTGCGTATTGCCCGATAAGCGGATCGCCATCGCGCGGCTGACCGAGAATGGCCAGATCGACATGGCGGGCTGCGTGCGCGAAGTCGTGCGGAAACTCCTCGCTCATGCCTTGCATGAGCCTCGCCTCGACGCTCACGCCTTCAGCCTTCGCGCGGGTCTTGAAGGCTTCAAGAGCATTGGCGCTTTGCATCTTCACACTTTCGAGCACCTCGGTCATGTCGGCAAAGCCGACATCGGCGCCGTAGAGAGGAAGAAGGGCGGTGGGAGCAAAGGCGACGCCAATGAGATGCGCGCCATGCTCCTTGGCGAGCGCCACGGCGAACCCCACGCGGGTCTTGGTCGCCTCTGCGCCGTCCACATAGACGACGATGTCGTTGAGCCCCATGCTTCACACACTCGTCACAATCTTATCCCTGCGCTCCAATCACGAACAGTTGACCGCCGCAGGAGGAGGGTCAAGGAGGGTCACAGAGCTTTGAACAGGAGTGACGCAGGCCCCCCAGAAATCAGGGCTATAGCTTGCTCGGCGGCTCTCCGCCACGAATGCCTAGAACTCATGCACAGGAGAGGAATATGAAGCTCAACCAGAAATCTGGTGCTAAGATTGCCATGACTGCGGCTGCTCTCGTCGTTTCCAGCACGGCGTTGATCGCCTCGGCTTTTGCTGTCGAAGGGATTCCGGGACGCTGCTTCGGCGTCAACGGCTGCGCCGGCAAGGGCGCTTGCAAGACCACCAAGAACGACTGCAAGGGCAAGAATGCCTGCAAGGGCCAAGGCTGGGTCGAGATGCTCCAGGACGAGTGCAAGGGCCACGGCGGCCAGTTCCAGGACAGTTAAGCTAATTAGGCTAGAAACGGCCGGCCGCGGCACTCGCGGCCGGCCTCGACCGCCAAACGCAAGGAGCTAAGGTCATGACCAGCGACAAGCCTCCTTATCTCGGCTTTGGCTTGGGGCTTAGGCCCCAGCATTATCGGGAGATCCTTGACGGCAACCCTGCCGTCGATTGGTTCGAGGTCCTCTCCGAGAATTATATGATCGAGGGTGGCCAGCCCTTGCACCTGCTCGACCAAATCTGCGAGCGCTACCCCGTTGTGATGCACGGCGTCTCGCTCTCCATCGCCTCGACCGCGCCGCTCGACATGGACTATCTCGGCGCGCTGAAGAAACTTGCCGAGCGTGTGAAACCGAAATGGATCTCAGACCATTTGTGCTGGACGGGCGTGCATGGGGTGAACCTGCACGACCTCCTGCCCGTTCCTTACACCAAGGAAGCGCTTGACCACGTCGTCGATCGCGTCGGCCAGGTACAGGATTTCCTTGGCCGCAGGCTCACGCTCGAGAACGTATCGAGCTACGTCACCTTCGGCCAGTCGGAGATGACCGAATGGGAGTTCGTGAGCGAGGTGGCGAGGCGCGCCGATTGCTGGCTGCTGTTCGACGTCAACAACGTCTACGTGAGCGCCTTCAACCACGAGTTCTCCACCGACGATTTCCTGCATGGCGTGCCGCGCGATCGTGTCGTTCAGTTCCATGTGGCAGGCCACAGCCATGAGGAGAGCCACATCATCGACACCCACGACCACCCCGTCTGCGACGAGGTCTGGGATTTTTATCGTGAGACGGTCACCCATTTCGGTCCGGTGTCGACCATGATCGAGCGCGACGACAACATCCCGCCGCTCGCCGAGCTCGTGGACGAGCTCGACCATGCGCGCTCCATCGCCCGCGAGGTGTTGGGCGAGAAGCGGCTCGAAGCCGCGGAATGAAGAGTCTCAAAAAGCTGCAGGAGACCTTTCAGCGCGGCATTCTTGCCGGCGACGACGCCATCCTTGCCGAGGTCAAAGACAGCGCCAAGGAGAAGCGTAACGTGCTGTTCGGCGTCTATCGCAACGCCTATGTCGCGAGGCTCGCCGAGATTCTCGGCGACGACTATGAGCAGCTGCATTCCTATCTCGGCGATCAGGGTTTTGCGCGTCTGGTCAAAGCCTATATCGCCGCCAATCCGTCGGACCAGAGGAGTGCGCGGTGGTTCGGCCGTCACCTTCCCGCCTTCGTGAGGGAAAGCGAGACCTACGCCAAACATCGAGAGGTCGCCGAGCTCGCCCAACTGGAGAAGGCGCTCGCCGATGCCTTCGACGGGCCTGACGCCGAGCCGCTTCGTATCGACGCGCTCGCGGCGCTCGTACCCGAGGCGTGGCCGAGTCTCGTCTTCGAGCCGCATCCAACCGCAATCCGCCTCACCTTCAACACTAATGCCGCCGAAATCTGGTCGGCGCTCAAGAGCGAAGCCGTACCGCCGAAACCGGAGCATCTGCCCGAGCCGCAAGCCATCGTGGTCTGGCGGCAGGATTTCATGGCGCGCTTCCGGCCACTCTCGGCAGAGGAAGCGATGATGTGGAACGAGGCGGCGAAGGGCGTCCGCTTCGGCGTCTTGTGCGAGATGGTGGCGACTTTTGCCGGCGAGGACGAGGCCGAGATCCGTGCCGCGACCTATCTCAAAAATTGGGTCGACACGGGGATGCTGGCGGGCTGCCAGACGGGCTAGCCCCGGGCTGCGCCAGATCACAGCCCGCCACATAACGCGGGCGCGGCGCGGGAAACAGAGCATCGCTCCGGCCCCTCAGCCAATAGGCGAGGAGCCCGGCCCATTCGCGCGACGCCACGTCCACACGCCGCAAGCCCTCCGAGACCTTGTCAAAGGGCCGCGTGAGATCGGCCGTCCCCCGCGTCCGATAATCCACCGACCAGGGCTCGACGTCGAAGCCGGCCGCGCGGAAGACACCCATGGCGCGCGGCATGTGATAGGCCGAGGTGATCAACAGCCAACGCTGGCCGGGGCCAAGCTCGCCCAAGCGCGTGAGCTCCTCCTTGAGGAAGGCCGCGTTCTCATAAGTGTCGCGCGATTTGGCCTCGAGGATCAGCCGGTCCTGGGGAACGCCGAGCGCGGTGAGCAGGGTCTCGGCCCCCTCGGCCTCGTTGCCGGTCTGATAGAGGATCCCGGCATCGCCGCCGGAAAAAGCGATCTTGGCCTCGGGGTAGAGCCGGGCAAGGATCGCAGCCTCGACCATGCGCTCGGCGGCCTCGTTGAGCGCGGGCGCGTGGCGGGCCGTGCCGACGAGCCGATCCTCGGCGCCCCCGAGAATGACGAAGCCCGTGGGCGGCGGCGGATCGTCGAGGTTAGCCCGCGGAAATCGGTTCTCGAGCGGCAGGATCAACGCGTTGCCGAGCGGCGAAAGGCCGGCGACGAGGAGAAGGATCGCGCCGATCGTCACGAACCGCCGCCCCCACCGCGCCCAGCCCGTCCAAATCAAGATGGCGCCGTAGCCGATCAGGAGTGCGATCAAAGTCGACGGTTGCAGCAGAAACCACAGCCCTTTGGCGAGATAGAAGAACATGTGAAAGCCCCCCGCCCTTAAACTAACCACAAAGCGGCTAGCCCGAGAAAGGCGAAGAAGCCAACCACGTCGGTGACGGTCGTGACGAACACGCCGGAGGCGACAGCCGGGTCGACATCCAGGTGGTCGAGAGTCAAGGGAATGAGGATGCCGGCCAGCGCCGCGACCAGGAAATTGACCACCATCGCTGCCGCGATCACCACGCCAAGCTCGTCGTTGCCGAACCAGAAATAGACCACCGCGCCGAGCAGCAAGGCGAACACGAGGCCATTCAGCAGGCCGACCATCGCCTCGCGGCCGATGACCCGATAAGCGTTGGCGGAGCCGAGGTCTTTCATCGCCAGCGCCCTCACCGTGACCGTCATGGTCTGGTTGCCGGCATTGCCTCCCATCGAGGCGACGATGGGCATCAGCACGGCAAGGGCGACCATCTGCTCGATGGTGGCCTCGAACAGGCCGATGACCGAGGCGGCGAGCAGGGCGGTGCCGAGATTGACCAAGAGCCAGGTGAAGCGATGCCGCGTGGTCTGCCATACCGAGTCGGTGACCGACTCGCCTGCCACCCCGCCCATCGTCAGAATGTCCTCCGAGGCTTCCTCCTGCACGACCTCGACGACATCGTCGGCGGTGATCACCCCGACCAGCCTCTTATCCTGATCGACCACCGGCGCCGAGGTTAGATTGTAGCGTTCGAACTGGCGCGCGACCTCCTCCTGGTCGGCTTCGGCCTGGATGGGATGAATGTCGTGGTCGGTGATCGACTCTATCGTCACCGGCCGCTTGGAGCGAAGCAGCCGGTTCAACGCCACCGAGCCTATCAGGTGATAGGCCGGATCGACGACGAAGACTTCATAGAAGCGGTCGGGGAGGTCTTCGGCTACGCGCATGAAATCGATCGTCTGCCCCACCGACCAGAACGGCGGCACGGCGATGAGATCGGTCTGCATGATGCGGCCGGCGGAATCCTCGGGATATTCGAGGCTGCGCTCGAGCTGGGCGCGCTCGAAAGAGGGAAGCTTGGCGAGGATGTCGGACTGCTCTTCCTTGTCGAGGTCCTCGATCACGTAGACCGCTTCGTCGGAGTCGAGCTGCTGCAAGGCCTCCGCCACCTGCTCGGTGGGCATGACCTCGAGCACCTGGTCGCGCACCGCTTCGTCGAGCTCAGGCAGCGCCGCGGCGTTGAAGTCCTCGCCAAGGGTGGCGATGAGGGCTCCGCGCTGCTCCGGTCGGAGCAAAGCGATCAGATCGGCGAGGTCTGCCTCGTGCAGCGGAAGCGTCAGCTCGCGCACTTTCGCCGCGTCGCCCTCATCGAGGGCGGAGACGACGGCGTGCAGGAAATCGGAGCGGAGTCCGCCCTCTTCGTCGCGCAGTTCGACCTCGCCTGCGGCGTCCTGCATGGCCTGTTCGATCGCCAGAGTTGAAAGCGTCAAGCGGGAAGGGCCGCGGGATCCTCGGGGGCGGAAATTGGCGCTTGAAAAGTGCGGCTTCCCGCTTCCGGGCCTGCAACAACAGGCGCGGCTTGGGCGCCACTAGACGCTGGTTGCGTTAGAATTTCCAGCCAAAAAATGCCGCGCAAGGATTGCGCTGGCGACGCCTTGAAAATGCAAAAATCAAGGAGTGGTGCGGTCGAGAGTTGTGCCACGGTCTCGCTTAATCAACCACTTGGCGAAAGGTGCGGGCGTAACGGCGCCTTTGATACGCAAAACGAAATCTTAGCGGCGCCCGCACCCGAACCGCCGCTCAAAAAGCAGACGCTACCCGGTCGGGATAGGGGGCTGCGCCGCAAATCTACGGGAGCTCAAGACAAGCTAGTTCGCGGATGTCCGGAAGCATCTCCCTCGATCCTTCGTCAAGCGGCCCGCTCTGATGACGGAACCCACGACCCACTCCTGACGCCCGCTGAGGCCGCCGCCTATCTTCGGGTTAGTAAAAGCTACCTGGACAAATTGCGTGTGTACGGCGGTGGCCCCAAGTTCCTCCGCCCAAGCAAGCGCAAGATTCTCTACCGCAAGTCGGACCTCGACGTCTGGGCCGCCGAGCGCACCTTTACATCAACGAGCGAGTACGACGATCTCGCGAAAGACCAATCCGAATACATGTCCAACAACAAGAAAGAACATCCTACGATTAGCGGCCAGTAATACT
>DASWJG010000025.1:0-3392 GCA_036397315.1 Methyloceanibacter sp.
GTGCCGTCGACCTTCTCGTAGAGGTCGGCAAATTGCGAGGCCATGCGGGGGTTGATCTCGATGATGAAGATGCGGTCGGCTGCGGCGTCGTACATCATCTCGATATTGAACAGGCCGTTGTCGAAGCCGAGTCCTTCCATCAGGGTCGCCGCAATCTCGGCCATGCGCACCTGCACGCTTTGCGGCAACGCCGACGGATAGTCGAAGCGGGAGAAGGCGAGCGTGCCGGGGAACATGACCGAATCGACCACACCCATGATGCTCGCCTTCCCGCCATGGACGTAACCCTCGACGGTGACCTGTTCGCCTTTGAGGAGATCCTCGGCGATGAGCCGCTTGGTCCCGATGCTGACCCCGGCATAGTGCCGAAGCAGCCGGTCGAGCGGCAGGAAGAATTGCTCGAGAGTTGCCCAATGGGGCAGGAGCGCCGCGAGCTCCGAGGCAGAGGCAACCGTTCCGGCGCCGATCGAGAAGAAGGACTTCACCGGCTTCACGAAGAGCGGGAAACTCAGACCATCGGGGAGGGCTGCTGGCTCAGCGATGTCAATCAGCGCAAAAGGCGGGACGGCGTCCGGCACGAGCCTCTCTTGCGCTGCCCGCGACAGATATTTGTGCTGGCAGAGCAGAGCGACCTCGGGCTCAGGACCCGGAAGTCCGAGCCGCTTGGCGATCGCGGCGGCAAGCAGCGAACCAGGGTAATCGTCGCTGCTGATCACGGCGGCGATTTCGATGCCCTGGACCTTGGCCAGGATGGTCTCGATCTCGTCGAGTGGATCGGCGGCGAGATCGTCGCGGCAGGAGGGGTTGCTGATCAGGTCTTCCAGGCTGGTGCGCGCATAGTCGTGGAAGAGATATTTGGTGCCGGGAGCGGAGAGGTGGGGCAGTTCGCGATAGTCGCGATGGGTTGGGCAGACGACGAGGATGGTACGGTCCGCCCGAGACGGCTCCCCGCTTGGCGCCTCCCCACCGTCGACGTCTTCCATGGCGCTTCCTATGCCCTCACATCGAGGGCGGGCGGATCTAGGGGGCAAGCCCGCCAAGCCTGGATTGATCGGGGCCTGCGATGAGGCTACTGTCCCTCGCCTCCGGCCAAGGACCTTCACCTCATGCCCCTACATTTCGGCAAAATTGGCGCGGCCATCGCGCTTCTGACCGTTGCCGCCTTCGTGCTGTGGCTGCTCGCCACCACGTTCTTCGCCACCGAGGAGGCCGATCAGACGCTCGAGCCGAGCGGGGCCCTCGAGCTTGGCGGCAGCAGCAGCGCTAGCTAGGCCGCCGGCGAGCGTGACGAGCCGAACCTTCCAATGAGATAGACCCCTGCGCATGGACTATCGCGAGCTTGGCCGCACCGGCGTGAAGGTCTCCAGGCTTTGTCTCGGCACCATGACCTTCGGCGAGCAGAACTCGGAAGCCGAGGGCCACGCGCAGTTGGACTACGCGTTCGACCGCGGCATCAACATCTTCGACGCCGCCGAGATCTATCCCGTACCACCCAAGCCTGAGACGCAAGGGCGCAGCGAGGCCATCATCGGCACCTGGCTCGCCGCGCGCAAGCGGCGTGACAAAGTGATGATTGCGACCAAAGTCGTCGGCCGCGGCAAGATGACATGGGTTCGCAAGGATCGCTCGCCGACGCGGCACAGCCCGGCGCAGATCCTGGAGGCGGTCGAGGCAAGCCTTAAGCGCCTCAAGACGGATTACATCGATCTCTACCAACTCCACTGGCCCGACCGGCCGATGCGCGTCTTCGAAGGCCTCAACTATCTGCATATCGAGGGCGACACCCATCCCATCCACGAGATCCTCGGCGCATTGGGGAAGCTCGTGGCCGGCGGCAAGGTGAGGTTCGTCGGCCTCTCCAACGAATCGCCCTGGGGAGTGATGACCTTCCTCAAGGCCTCCGAGCAGCATGGCCTTCCCCGTCCGGTCTCGATCCAGAACGCCTATAACCTCGTCAACCGCTCCTTCGAGACGGGCCTTTCGGAGATTTTCTATCGCGAGCAGATGAGCCTTCTCGCCTATTCGCCGCTCGGCCAGGGCTATCTCAGCGGCAAGTATGAAGGGGGCGCGCTGCCGCCCGGTTCGCGCAAGACGCTGTTCGACCGGCTCGGCCGCTATGAAAAGGGGAATGGTCCACGCGCGATCTCTACCTATATTGCTCTTGCCGGGAAGCACGGGCTCGACCCGGCCCAGATGGCGATCGCGTTTTGCCTCTCGCGGCCCTTCGTGACGAGCGCCATTATCGGCGCCACCACCATGGATCAGCTCAAGACCGACATCGCCGCAGCCGATCTCGAGCTCTCCCAAGCCGTGCTTGAGGACATCGAGCAGATCCACCTTGACTATCCGAACCCCTGCCCCTGACTCTTAGGTCCGCGATTTGCGAGTTCCCCGCCAATGCCTAGGCTCTTTTCGGCCATCGAAATTCCAGGAAGCGTCGCCGAGCGCCTCACACTGCTTCGCGCCGGGCTCTCGGGCGCGCGCTGGATCGATCCGGAGAATTATCACCTGACCTTGCGCTTCATCGGCGACGTGGATGGCGCCACGGCGCGGGACTTCACGCTGGCATTGAGCGGGATCGCGGCGGCGCCGTTCGAGCTCAGGCTGAACGGCCTCGGCAGTTTCGGCGGCGGGAAGCCTCGCGCGATCTTTGCCGGCATCGCGCCGTCGGAGGGGCTTGAGGCTTTGCGGCGGGCCAACGAACGGGCGGCGCGCGAAGCGGGTCTGCCGCCGGAGGGCCGCAACTACAAGCCGCATGTGACGCTGGCGAGACTCCGCGGTGCGCGGGCCGATGCCGTTGCGGCTTATCTCGAGCGCCAAGGCGGCATTGGGCCAGAGTCCTTCACCGTCAGCCGCTTCGTGCTCTACTCCTCGCGCAATTCCGTGGGCGGCGGACCCTATGTCGTCGAGGCCGCCTACACGCTCGAGGATTAGGCATCCTTCTTCGCGGGCCTTGCCTCGGCGCCGAGGAGATCGGCGAGGAGGCCGCGAGAGGCCGCCTCGATCAGATCGAGCGCATGATCGAAGCCTGCGCTTCCGCCATAGAAGGGATCGGGCACGTCCTTCGTCCCCGCCTGCGGCGCGAAATCGAGGAAGCGGCGAACTTTGTGGCGCGCAACTTTGGGCGCGAGCTGGGTGAGCTCCTCATAGTTCGAGCCGTCCATGGCGAGCAGGAGATCGAAGCGGTCGTAGTCGACGCCCGTGACCTGCCGCGCGCTTTGGCCGGAGATGTCGATGCCGCGATTTCGCGCCGCACTTTGCGCGCGCGTGTCGGGCGCCTGGCCGACATGCCAATCGCCGAGACCGGCCGAGTCGATCTCGAAGAGATGGAGCACGCCCTCCTCCTCGGCGACGCGGCGGAAAACGCCTTCGGCCATGGGCGAGCGGCAGAT
>DASWJG010000026.1:0-7527 GCA_036397315.1 Methyloceanibacter sp.
GTCTTCAACTCCTGCATCTGGCGCCTCAGCTCCCACAATTCGTCGGTGACGAGAAGCGACGCCATCAGGATCAGCCGGTCGTCGCCGACCTGGCCGAATTTCCGCTTCATGGTGTCGACATGGGAGCCGAGATATTCGGCCAGCGCGATGAGATGAGTCTCCTCGCCCTCACCGCATTCGAGCCGATAGGTGCGGCCGTTCAAGGTTACGCTGACTTGACCCATGACCCACCCCCGCTTGGCAGACTTATCCCGGCACTGCCGGCATGATCTACCCCGGCACGGCCGGCATCAAGTCCTTGATCGTCTCCATCACGGCCTCGAGCCGGTCGGAGACCTCCTCGTTGGCGGTCTTGAGGCGGCGCACGCGGTTCTTCTCGGCCTCGAGGTCGCGGAGAAGCCTGTCGCGCTCCTCGCTCAGAAAACGGACCTGCTCCCTGAGTTCCGCGACGGAAACGCCGTCCTCTGCTTTGGCGAAGACCTGCCGCAAGCAGGTCTCGAGCTGGTCGACCGCAAAATCGAGCCGCTCGGCGGCCTGTTCCAGAGCGTCAGGTTGACTCATCGCGCTGAACCTCCCCGCACGCCGCCCTTTTCCAGCTGGATATCAAGCTGCTGGACCCACGGTTTAATGTCAATGTGGTGACGGCGCGGCCGATCTTCAACAACTGTGGACCTCCCTTATCGGTTCCAGCCCACAGATTGACAGTGCCGCGAGCCGTGTGATTTGAGACAGACGCAATTAATGTCTGGTCAACGCGAGCGACGCGGCGGGAGCCCGTGATCATGGCCGAAGTCAAGCATCGGTGCCGGCTCTATTTGCAGTTTCCGGCGCAACCTTCGGCATTGATCGAAGCTCAACTCGCGCAAGCCGTCGCGGGCGCCGATACAGCTTGCGTTTTGATTTGCCCTGACGAATCGCCAATCGACCAAATCCATGCCGGGCGCCTGGTCGACCTGGTGCAGGGTCGTGGCCTCGCCTGTCTGATCGAGAACGATATTGAGCTTGCCGAGCGCCTGGGCGCCGACGGCGCGCACATCGAAGCCGACCCTGCCGCCTACACCCAGGCACGCGAGCGTCTCGGCGCGAGTGCGAGCATCGGCGCGGGATGCGGCCTGAGGCGCCATGACGCCATGCTGCTTGCCGAGATGGGCGCCGACTACGTCGCCTTCGGTCCTGACCCCGGGAGCGATATCGACGCGATCGATCAGTGTGCTGATCTTATTGCCTGGTGTGCCGGGATTTTCGTTGTGCCTTGCGTCGCCTGGAACGTCGACAGTGCCGCGGAAGCGGCCAGGCTTGCGGCGCTCGGCGCGGATTTCATTGCGCCCTCCCTCAAGATTTGGCGCGACGACGAAGCGCCAAGGCTTATCGCCGAGATCGATAGTGCCATCCGTCAGGCCAGGAGGGCTGCGTGAACGCTTTCAGGGTGCGCGTCGCCATCATGGCCGCGGTGTTGGCGCATGCGCTTGCCACCACGGCCGCCGGCGCGACGGAGAGCCCTTCCTATGCCGCCTATTCCCAAGGCCGCTACCTGACGGCGCTCAAGCTCGCCGAGGAAGAGGCCGCGAAGGGCTCCAAGGAAGCCTTCACGCTGATGGGCGAGATCTATGCGGAGGGGCTCGGCGTGGCCCAGGACTTCAGCAAGGCGGCCGACGCCTATGCCAAGGCCGCCGATCTCGGCGACGCCAATGCCCAACTCTCGCTCGGGCTTATGGTTGCCGAAGGCGTCGGCGTTAAGAAGGACCAACGCATTGCCGCCGATCTTTTCGAGAGGTCGGCACAAAGCGGCAATCCTGCGGCGCAGTACAACCTGGCCCTCATTTATGTGCACGGCAAAGGGCGCCCCACGGACGAAGCGAAAGCCGCCGGATGGATGCAGAAGGCCGCCGAGCAGGGAAACCCTCAAGCCCAGTACGATCTCGGCGCCTTCTACCAGTTCGGCCGCGGCGTACCCATCGACAAGGCCAAGGCGGCGGAATGGACGGGGCGCGCGGCGGATGGCGGCTTGCCGGAAGCCCAGGTCGAATACGGCGTGATGCTGTTCAAGGGCCAGGGCGTCGCCGTGGACGAGAGCCGCGCCGCCAAGCTGTTCCGCCTCACCGCCGAGCAAGGCAATCCCGTCGGTCAGAACCGGCTCGCCCGTCTCTACGCCAACGGCGTGGCGGTCAAGGCCGACCCCGTTCAAGCCGCGAAATGGCATTTGCTGTCGCGCGCCGCGGGCGTGAGCGACTTCTCTCTCGATATCGTGCTGTCCAAGCTCACCAAGGAAGAACGGGCTCAAGCCGAGAAGGCGGCCGAGGATTGGCGCAACGGGCGACTGAGCGAATAGACAGGTCTGCCGCCCTTGACAGCGGCAAGGCCGCACGTCTAAAGGCGGCCACCCAGTTTTTTCTAAGGCATTCCATGAAAATCAACGGCAACGAGATCAGGCCTGGCAATGTCATCGAGCACAAAGGCGCTCTTTGGGTCGCGGTGAAGACGCAAGCCGTGAAGCCCGGCAAAGGGCCGGCCTACGCGCAAGTCGAGCTGAAGAACGCCATCGACGGCACCAAACTCAACGAGCGCTTCCGCTCCTCGGAGACGGTCGAGCGCGTGAGGCTGGAGCAGAAGGACTATCAGTTCCTCTACGCCACCGGCGACATGCTCACCTTCATGGACACCGATACCTACGAACAGATCGAGATCCCTGCCGCCCTCCTGGAGGAACGCGCGGCCTTCCTGCAAGACGGCATGAAGGTGACGGTCGAGAGCCATGAGGGAAGAGCGATCGGCATAGCGCTGCCCGACCAGGTGACGCTCAAAGTGGTCGAGGCCGAGCCGGTGGTGAAGGGACAGACCGCGGCCTCGTCCTACAAGCCGGCGATGCTCGAGAACGGCGTGCGCGTGCTGGTGCCGCCCTTCGTCGGGGTCGGAGAACGCGTGGTGGTCGATACCAACGAGCTCACCTACGTTCGCCGCGCCGACTAGCACCGATGCCGTCATTCCCGCGACAGCGGGAGTCCAATAAAGGGTGACGCTGGTCGTTTGACAACGAAGCTTGCCGACTGCTGGATGCCCGCCTGCGCGGGCATGAACAAGAGACTGCACCATGCCTGCCTCGGCCCTGATCACCGTCATGCTCGCCGCTGCCCGCAAAGCGGGCCGCAGCCTTGCACGCGATTTCGGCGAGGTGGAGCAGCTCCAGGTCTCGCTCAAAGGTCCTGCCAATTTCGTGAGCGCCGCCGACACCCGCGCCGAGGAGATCCTCTACACCGAGCTGATCCGCGCTCGGCCAGGCTACGGTTTCCTCATGGAGGAACGCGGAGAGGTAGAAGGCGCCGACCGCACTCATCGTTGGATCGTCGATCCTCTCGACGGCACCACCAATTTCCTGCATGGCATCCCCCATTTCGCCATCTCCATCGCGCTCGAGCGCGAGGGCGATTTGGTGGCGGGACTGATCTTCAATCCGGCCAATCAAGAAACCTTCACCGCGGAGAGGGGCAAGGGCGCCTATCTCAACGACCGCCGCCGCCTCAGGATCGCGGCGCGGACGGAGCTTTCGGCGTCGGTAATCGGCACCGGCATCCCCCATAGCGGCCGGCCCGAGCACGATCTCTTTCTCGAGGAGCTCCGGGCCGTCATGGCGGCATCCGCCGGGGTGCGGCGCCTGGGCGCCGCTTCGCTCGACTTGGCGTGGACCGCGGCCGGTAGGCTCGACGGCTTCTGGGAGCGCAATCTGCGGCCCTGGGATCTCGCCGCCGGCATCGTCATCCTGCGCGAGGCAGGCGGTTATGTCAGCGACGCCGAAGGCAAGGATGGCATATTGGAGAAGGGAAACATCGTCGCCGGCAACGAGGCGATCCACCGACATCTGCTCAAGCTTCTCAAGACGGCAGGCGCCGAGCGGGACGTTGCCGCAACGCCACGAGCCTGAGGGAGCCGCCTTGTGGCCCTGCTCCGCCAAGGGCCAAGGGGGCTTGTCCGCCCTGAGGTTGCCGTTTTGCCTGTCATAGTATTCGGTTAATCTCGGAGCCGCTTCGTGCGCCCGACTCACAAAGACGGCATCTGATGGCACCCGTCACGTACAAGGTCAAACTCACGCGCCCCCAGGTCTTTCTCTGGCGCATGAGCCTGTTTCTAATCCTGGCCCTGCTGCTTGCGATTATCCTCGACGGCCAGACGGGCCAGCTCAGGGCGAGCTTCATGGCCAATCCCGGCCTGAACGCTCTCATCATCGGCGTGCTCCTGGTCGGCATCGTCTATGCGTTCCGCCAGGTGCTGAGGCTCTATCCCGAGATCAACTGGGTCAATAATTTCCGCATCTCCGATCCCGGCATCACCTCGGACAAGACCACGCCCGTGCTGCTCGCGCCCATGGCCACCATGCTCAGGGACCGCACCGGCCATCTGTCGCTTGCCACCGGAGCGATGCGCTCGCTGCTCGACTCGGTCGCCTCCCGTCTCGAAGAGCAGCGCGAGACGACGCGCTACCTGGTCGGGCTTCTCATCTTTCTCGGCCTGCTCGGCACGTTCTGGGGGTTGCTGCAAACGGTGAGCACGGTCGGCACCACCATCGGCACGCTCGACACCAATGCCGGCGACAATGTGCTGCTGTTCGATCAATTGAAGGAAGGTCTGGCCGGCCCGCTCAAGGGCATGGGCACCGCCTTCTCCGCCTCGATGTTTGGGCTCTCGGGCTCCCTGATCCTAGGCTTTCTCGACCTTCAGGCCGGCCACGCTCAAGGACGCTTCTATAACGAGCTCGAGGATTGGCTCTCCGGCATCACCGAGCTGCAACTGGCCGACGCGCCGGGCGCAGCCAGCATGGCGCCACAAGTCCGCTTCGCCCTGCTCGACATGCAGCGCTCGCTCGCCGACCTCAACGACAAGGTCGAGCTCAGAATGCTGAACGACAACACCGGCGACGCGGTCAAGGACCTCGCCGCCGGCGTGGACAAGCTGATCCGGCAGATGCGCGCCGAGCAGAAGGTCGTGCGCGAATGGGCCGACGAGCAGGCCCAGCAGCAGCATGAGCTCGCCACGGTGCTCCGTCAGATCACCGACAAGGCGAAGCTGCCGGCGCGCGAGGAGCGCAAATAATGTCTTTGGCGCGCGCCCGCCGCGGACGTTACCAGGCCAATTACTGGCCGGGCTTCGTCGACATGCTCTCCACCCTGCTGCTGGTGGTGACCTTCCTCATGGCGCTGTTCATGCTCGCCAACTTCGTCGTCACCCAGGCCGTGAGCGGCAAGGACACGATGTTGTCTCGGCTGAACCGTCAGCTGGCCGAGCTCACCGAGCTGCTCGCGCTTGAGCGCTCGAAGAAGGAATCGGTCGAGGACAGCCTCGCGGCGCTCCAGGCGACCCTGACCGACAAGGACAAGGAGAACCAGCGCCTGACCGGACTGCTCGGCGCGGCCGGCGGCCAGACGCAGGGCGCCGAGGACCGCGCCCGCGCCCTGGGCGCTTCCCTCGACGAGCAGAAGAAGATCACCAACGACGCCCTTGCCAAGGTCGAAATGCTGAACCAGCAGCTCGCCGCGCTGAGACTGCAGCTGAGCTCGATCCAGGAGGCGCTCGACGCGTCGGAGGCCAAGGACAAGGAGAGCCAGGCCAAGATCGCCGATCTCGGCCAGCGGCTGAACGTGGCCCTCGCCAAGAAGGTACAGGAGCTGTCCCGCTACCGCTCGGACTTCTTCGGCAAGCTGAAGGAAGCGCTTGGCGCCCGGTCAGACTTCCAGATCGTCGGCGACCGTTTCCTGTTCCCCTCCGACGTGTTGTTCGATTCAGGCTCCGCCGAACTGAAATACGAGGCCGGGGAGCAGCTCGACAAGCTCGCCGCAGCGCTGCGAGAGCTCGAGACTCAGATCCCCCCTGACATCGCCTGGGTGATGCGGGTCGACGGCCATACCGATATCAAGCCGATCGCCACGCCGGAATTCCCCTCGAACTGGGAGCTGTCGAGCGCGCGAGCGATCTCCGTGGTGCGCTATTTGATGCAGCAAGGAGTCCCGGCTAACCGCCTGGTCGCCGCGGGATTCGCCGAGTTCCAGCCGATCGATACGGCCGACAGCGACGAGGCGCTGCGCCGGAACCGTCGGATCGAGCTGAAGCTGACCGAGCGCTAGGCTACTCGTTCGCCCCGGGCGTGGCAGCCACATCCTTGGACGCTATGTTGACCACCTGCACGCGGCGGTTCTCCGCGGCGCGCGGGTCTTCCTTGTTCTTGAGCTGCTCCTCGCCGAAACCAATCGCCACGAGTTGCTTGGGGTCGATGTCAAATTGCTCGATCAGGAAGCGTTGCACCGACTTGGCGCGGCTGTCGGAGAGACCGAGATTATAGTCATCGGACCCCTTGGCATCGGTGTGCCCGGCAACGAGGAACACCGAGCCTTTGAGTTTGTCGTCGCTGAGCGCCGCCCCAAGCTTCTTGAGGATCGGCAGCGCCTCTGGCGTGATCTCGGCGGAATCGAAGGCGAAGAATACTTCGAGGTCGATCGCCGGCAAATCGTTCTCCTCGACCACCTCGGTGATCTCCTGCCTCTCCTCGACGGTGATTTGCCGTGTCTTCTCCCGCTGCAGACGCTTCACGAGGTCGGATTGGCGCGACTCACGCTCGGCCTGCGCCGGATCGAACGCGCGGAACTTCACCTTGGGCTGAAGCGCGTCGACGATCTCGCCGGTCGACGGGTCCTCGGCGGAGGCCGGCGCGAGCTGCGCCGCGCCGCTCACGAAGAGGAAGGCGGCGAGGACGGCAATGCGACGGGCAGCTCGATGCGTCATGGCCGTGTCTCCTTGCGCTTTTCCCGCATTCCTCTCAAGTTTCGCGCGGAACCTTAACCGGCTCAAGCTATCCGATTTCACTCCGCTGCGTCGGGGGCAAATTGCAGCTCGGCAAGCCGCGCGTAGACGCCGCCGCGGCCAATGAGGCTCTGATGGGTGCCTTCCTCAACCAGGCGCCCGCGCTCGAACACGAGAATGCGGTCGGCCCGCATGACGGTGGCAAGACGGTGCGCGATCACGAGCGTAGTGCGGCCTTCCATGATCTTGTCGAGCGCCTTCTGCACCAGCGTCTCGCTTTCCGCATCGAGCGCGCTCGTCGCCTCGTCGAGGAGCAGGATGGGCGCATTGCGCAACACCGCACGCGCGATGGCGATCCTCTGGCGCTGCCCGGCCGAGAGCGTCACCCCGCCCTCCCCGAGCGCAGTGTCGTAACCCTGCGGCAACGCCATGATAAAGTCGTGGGCGAAGGCGGCCCTGGCGGCAGCCTCGATCTCGGTCATGGTCGCCTCTTTGGCGCCATAGGCGATATTGGCGGCGACCGTGTCGGCGAACAGCGCTGTCTCTTGCGGCACGAGCGCGAAGCGGGCGCGAAGCTCGGCTAGCGCAGCCTCGTTCACCGCTACGCCGTCAATCTCGACCTTGCCCCGGCCGGCATCGTAGAAGCGGAGCAGCAGCGCGAAGATCGTCGTCTTGCCCGCGCCCGACGGCCCGACCAGCGCCACCCGCTCGCCGGGTGCCGCGTCGAAGGTCACAAGATCGAGT
>DASWJG010000027.1:0-6270 GCA_036397315.1 Methyloceanibacter sp.
ATAAGTCGCCTTGGTTGCATGAGGCTTGGACTATTCAATCCGGGCTAACAGGGTTGACACCCCCAACGCGGACCGACGGTTAAGTCCATGTGCCTGCGACTCATTTTCCGTTACAATCATCGATTTGCGGCCGGCCAAGCCATTGACGCCGGGACCAGCCCTTTCGCAACTGCAATGCTGCACCGCAAAATAATGATTCGCAAGCCATACTTAGAGTATGCCTAACTATGCCACCCGGATAGAGCAGGGAGGCAACACTCTGCAGACTTTTGGCAACATAGGGATCACGCGGCGCAGATTTTGCTCAATTTGCGGGCAAATTTGGCATGTGACGCCGCTCTGGACAGCTCGGTTGGAACGCGCCCTGCTCCGCCGCGACCGCATTGGAGCAGGCCGTGAGACGTTGCGCCGCAGGGGTCCGAACGCAGGTTAAGGAGCGCGCGGAGCAGCAGAAGGGCGGCCGATAGGCCGCTCTTTCATTTCGCTGAGTGAGGCTGCCGCCTAGCGGTATTCCGGTGGGATATCTTCGTAGGCGCCGGCGCCGAACGGCTGATAGGGAATGTTCGGGTGGGTCTTCAACTCGTCCCAAAACTGAGTCTGGATCGGCGTGATGTAGAGGCCGATCCAGCCATTATCCTGACCCGAATATCTCCCGGGCGACGTCTTCAAGTCTCCACGCGTCGGCGCGGCGCCATTGAAGACGATGTCGTATTGCTCGCCTGGATCCCACCACAGATCGTAAACCGCCGGGATCTTCAGGGATTGATCCTGTCCAAGCCAGGTATCCTTGGCGGTATACAGCGTCTTGTAATTCTTGACGCGCAAGCCCCCGAAAGTCTGGTCGTTGAAGTAGATGAAATAGTCGCGCTTGCCGGACCCTGTGCCGAGCAGCGAGTCACTTAGGTCGATGCCGTCGAAGATGATCGGCTTGCCATTGTTGTCCGTCCAGTCATGTGGCGGCGGCTCGAGCCCCGCCAGCTTGGCGAAGGTCGGCCACCAATCCATGTGCGACCACATATCCATGTTGACCGTGCCGGGTTTGATGTGGCCTGGCCACCAGGCAATGGCCGGCACGCGGAAGCCGCCTTCGAAAGAGGAACCCTTCATGCCGCGGAAGGGCGTGTAGCCCGCGTCGGGCCAGGCATCGATCCAGGCGCCGTTGTCGGTGGTCCAGATCACAAGTGTGTTCTCGGCGATCCCAAGATCGCGGATCGCCTGCACCACCTGGCCCGAATTGTCGTCGAGCTCCATCAGGGAGTCGAGATAGTTGCCGCCAGCGGGAGACTTCCCCTTGAAGCGCGGCGAGGGATTGTTCGGGTTGTGCACCTTAAGGAAGCAAAGATACATAAAGAAGGGATTCTCGTCCTTGGCGTGGGTCGTGAGCCAGTCGATGGCTTTGGCCCGCATCTCGTCATCGCCGGTCGCAAGGTCGGCGTAGGTGAACTTCTTCTTCACCGCCTTGGGCGCCTCGCCCGCCTTCCCCTCCCATTGCGAGAGGTCGACCTGGTTCCAAAGCGCCATGAAGGTCTTGTCATTTACGGGGAAGTTCGGGTGCAGGGTCAGGTCGTCGTAAGCGTACACTCCCGCATAGTAGGGGAGCATGTCGTACATCTCGTCGAACCCGTTCGACGTCGGGAAGTTGTCCAGCTTATCGCCGACGTGCCACTTGCCGAGCTGCACCGAGGTGTAGCCCGCCTGCTTCAGATATTGGGCGATGGTCGGCGTCTGTTTGGTGAGGCCGTTGGGATCGCCGGGCGCCAGCACGGCGGAGAGCGAGGTGCGGATCGGAATGCGCCCGGTGATGAACGAGGCGCGGCCCGCCGTGCAGCTCGCCTGGCCGTAATAATTGACGAAGCGCATGCCTTCGGCAGCGAGCCGGTCCAGATGCGGCGTCGGCGCGCCGCGCATGGCGCCGCCACCATACGAGCCGAGATCGCCCCAGCCGACATCGTCGGTCATGATCACGACGATATTGGGTTTCCGCGGCGGCTCCGCGAGCGCCGCATCGCTGCCTAGCGCGACGGCGGCGGTGAGCACACCGGCCGCGACCACATCGAACGGTTTCATGGCTTAATCTCCTCCCAGGTCGTTCAAACCCCGTCCCCAGAAGGGTTGAGGATCAAAACCCGTCAAGAAGACTGGAGCGGGCTGTCACGCGCAAGGTCGAGTTCCAGTTTTGAACAAGAACTGGTGCAATAAGAGACTAGGCTTTTAGCGGATTTCCGTGCCCCGATCGGCACGTTAGGGTGCCCTATGCCAGTCGCCGACATGCGTCTAGTATCCAGGCGCTTCTGACGGTGCTGGCAATTACAGGGCTTGGAAACAGGGGCTTATCAAGCGGCCATGTTTAGAAATTTAAGCACCAGCACAAAGCTCTTCATTCTGTGCTGCACCTTCATCGTCGCGATTGCTGTGGCAATCTACAGCCTCGTGGCCGAAAAGCAGATCGCTATCGAATTCGCCCGCAAAGAACTCGCTGGCGTGCGTTACTTCGAGAGTCTCCGGGGCGTCTATGCCGCGATTCTCACCGAACCGCTGGGCGTTAACGCCGCCGGGCAGGCACCGTCCCCAGAGGAAGCGCTGAAGTCGCTTGAGGCCGCCGAAAAAGAGGCTGCCGGCACTCTGCAAACCGCCACGCTTGAACAATCGCTAGCGGCAACGCTTCGCCAGCTTTGGTCGAAAGAGGCGCCGGGCGAGGACCGAAGCTCTCTTGTCGTAGATGCGCTTGCCAAGGCCCGGGATTTGGCCTCGCGCATTGGCGATGACTCCAATCTCGCCCTCGATCCCGACCTCGACAGCTACTACCTGCAAGACACCGTGGTCAGGCAGATGCCGCGTTTGCTCGGCCAAATCGGTGAGACACAGACTTCGTTGGGAGCGCCTTCCGGTGCCTCAATCTCGAGTGACAACAAGGCGCGTGTCCTCGCTCTGGATGCAATGACTCGAGCGACGACCGAGGAGATCGAAAGAAATTTGACGTCCGCCTACCGCGGAAATGCCGATGGACAGTTGCGGCAAAAAATCGAAGGCGACGTTACGAAAATGCTGTCCAGCATAGCGTCATACTTCCGTGCTCTGGACGAGAGCGCGAGCGAGCCGACTGGATTTGAATCTCGCGATCGCCTTTACCAGGCGACGGTGAATAATGCGGTCGCAGCTTGGACGGTCACCCAGGCTGAGTTGAAACGCCTTCTCAACGAACGCATAGACAGTCTGCTCGGCAAGTTACATCGCAGCCTTTTGCTGACGGGCGCGCTTGCGGTCCTAAGTATTCTCCTCGCTCTGCTGACGCATCGCCACATCGTGCGGCCGCTCGCGCGGCTCGAAGGGCTCGCTAGGACCGTGCGCGAGACGAAGGATTACCGCAACCGTATCGATTACAAGAGCGAGGACGAGATCGGGCGCCTCGCGGTTGCCTTCAATGAGATGTTGGGCGAGCTCGAGGGAGCACATAAGCGGGAGATTGCAGAGCAGGAGAAACGTGGTCTCCAACGGATTGCCGACGTCCAAGCCTCAACCCACGCCCATTTGACGCGTTTGCTCAACGCCTCGCCGGCGGTGATTTACTGCCGCACGGCCAGCGACAATTACCAGCCGACATTTGTGAGCGAGAGCATCTCCAAGCTGTTTGACGTCAGCCCGAAGGAATATTTCGAGAATCCCGACCTTTGGCGGGACAGGGTGCACCCCGACGACATTCCTCGCATCGACGCTTGGATCGATCGAATCTATGAGAGTGACCACAAATCGATCGAGTACCGCTACCGCCGCAAGGACGGTACCTATTGCTGGGTGAACGACGAGCAGCATTTGCTGCGCGATGCGAAGGGCGAGCCGATCGAGATCGTAGGCTCCTGGACCGACATCACGCCCCGCAAGGAGGCGGAGGAGGCGCGAGAAACCGCGCGTTCGCGGCTGACCCTGTTGCTGGGAGCGGCCCCCTCGGTGATCTACAGCTTCGCTGCTTATGGTGACTTCGCGCCGACCTTCGTCAGCGCCAATATCGCGCACATGCTGGGCTATAGCCCGGACCAATACTTGGAGCATGCCGATTTCTGGCGGTCCCATGTGCATCCCGACGACCTGCCCGAGGTCGAAGCGAAGCAAGTCGAGCTGTTCAGAAAATGCGAGCACTTAGCCGAGTACCGCTTCCGCAAGAAGGACGGCACCTATTGCTGGGTGAGCGACGAGCAGCATCTCATTCGCGACCCGAATGGAAACCCCGTCGAGGTAGTTGGCTCTTGGAGCGACATTGACGCGCGCAAAGCCGCCGAGCTTGCGTTTCAGGCGGCGCAGGCCGAGCTCGAAAAGGCGACGCGGGCTGCGCTTGAAGCGAGCGAGGCCAAGAGCATCTTCCTCGCCAATATGAGCCACGAGATCAGGACCCCGATGAACGCCGTCATCGGCCTCTCTCACCTCGCGCTGAAGACCGATCTCACCCCGCGCCAGCGCGACTACGTGCTGAAGATCAAGAGCTCCGGCCAGCATCTCCTCGGCATCATCAACGACATCCTCGACTTCTCGAAGATCGAGGCCGGCAAATTGTCGATCGAGAACATCGACTTCGATCTCGACAAGGTGCTGGAGAATGTCGGGAACTTGATGTCGGAGAAGGCCTCGGCCAAGGGACTCGAGTTGATCTTCGAGGTCGAGCCCGCGGTCTCCACCCATTTCCGCGGCGATCCGCTGAGACTCGGCCAGATCCTGATTAATTTCTGCAACAACGCCGTCAAGTTCACCGAGAAGGGCGAGGTCGCCGTTCAGGTTCGCGTGTTGGAGGACAGCCCCGACTGCCAGTTCGTCGAGTTTTCCGTAAGCGATACCGGCATCGGCATGACCGAGGCTCAGATCGAACGCCTGTTCCAAGCCTTCGAGCAAGCCGACGCCTCAACCACCCGCAAATATGGCGGTACGGGACTTGGTCTGGCGATCTCGAAGCAGCTGACCGAGCTGATGGGTGGAAAGGTTTCCGTCAAGAGCGAGCCCGGCAAAGGCAGCACGTTCCGCTTCACCGCGCGCCTTGGCAAAGGCACCGCGACGCAGCGACCGCGTCTGTTGCAGTCCGACCTGCGCGGCCGCCGCGTGCTGATCATCGACGACAACCCGCATGCGCGCGCCGTGCTCGCGAACATGCTGACCAACATGACGCTCGTCGCCGACGAGGCGGCCTCGGGCGAAGAGGCGATCGGCATGGTGCGCCAAGCCGCAGACGCCGGCGAACGCTACGAGATCGCTTTCATCGACTGGCAGATGCCAGGCATGAACGGCATCGAAACCGGCAAGCGCATCCTCGGCCTCTCCGAACTCCGCTCCCCGCCCCATCTGGTGATGGTGACGGCTTACGGCCGCGAGGAGGTGCTGAAGCAGGCCGAGGAGAGCGGCTTTGAGAACGTGCTCATCAAGCCGGTCACCTCCTCGATCCTCTTCGACACCGCCGTCGTCGCGCTCGGCGCTGACGGCGAGCGGACCGAGACCGTGCAGGCCGGCCCCTCCTTCGACATCGACCGGATGCGCGGCGCGCGAGTCCTGCTCGTGGAGGACAACGAGATCAACCAGGAGGTTGCGATCGGCCAGCTCGAGGATGCCGAAGCCTTCGTCGACCTGGCAGAGAACGGCGAGGTCGCGCTCCGCATGATCCGCGACAACGACTACGACGTCGTGCTGATGGACATGCAGATGCCGGTGATGGACGGCATCGAGGCGACCCGCATAATCAGGTCCAATCCCCGCTTCGAGAACCTTCCGATCATCGCCATGACCGCTAACGCCATGGCCTCCGATCGTATCTTGTGCCTCGAGGCTGGCATGAACGATCACATCGCCAAGCCCATCGATCCCGATCAACTGTTCGGCGTGCTGCTCCGATGGATCCGCCGCGCCGACCGTGACGGCAAGGCCGCGTCAGCTGCCTCGGCCCACGCTCCTGATGGGCAGGCAAGCGCGGCTGATCTCGCCATTTCCGGAATCGACGTGCGCGCAGGGCTGAAGCGGACCGGCGGCAACCTCAGGCGCTACGAGATTCTGTTGCGCAAATTCGCCGAGCAGCAATCGGTCACCATAGACGCAATGAAAAGCGCGCTGTCCGCCGGCGACCGCGCCACGGCCGAACGCGCCGCCCATTCTTTGAAGGGAGCCGCCGGCACGCTCGGCGCGAATGCGCTGTCCGAGGCGGCTGCTAGGGCCGAGACCGCGATCAAGAGCGGGCGGGGCGAAGAGGAGGCCATCGGTTCCCTTTCGCATGCCCTGACTGCCGTGCTTGCCGACCTTCGG
>DASWJG010000028.1:0-26434 GCA_036397315.1 Methyloceanibacter sp.
GATCGGCCCGAACGGCGCGGGCAAGACCACTGTGTTTAACTGCATCACCGGCTTCTACAAGCCGACCGAAGGCACCATCGAGCTTCGCCAGCCTGGCGGCCAGCACTTCCGCCTGGAACGGCTCGACGACCACGACATCAATTCCCGCGCCCGCGTCGCCCGCACCTTCCAGAACATCCGGCTGTTTCCCGGCATGACGGCGCTGGAGAACCTGATGGTGGCACAGCACAATGTGCTGATGCGCGCCTCGGGGTTCACCTTCGGCGCTATCCTCGGCATTGGTGGCTTCGCCAGGGCCGAGGGAGCGGCCGTCGACTTTGCGCGCGACTGGCTTGAGCGGGTGGATCTCGCCGCCCGGGCGGACGAGCCTGCGGGCGAGCTTCCTTACGGCGATCAGCGCAAGCTCGAGATCGCACGCGCCATGTGCACACGACCTCTGCTTCTCTGCCTCGATGAGCCAGCCGCCGGCCTGAACGCGCGGGAAAGCGACGGGCTCAACGAGCTTCTCTATTCGATCCGCTCGCGCGAGGGCATTGCCATCCTTCTCATCGAGCACGACATGAGCGTGGTGATGCGCATCTCCGATCACGTCGTCGTTCTCGACTACGGCAAGAAGATCGCCGATGGGACGGCCGAGGAGGTGCGCAACGATCCACGTGTTATCGCCGCCTATCTCGGCGTGCCCGACGAGGAGCTGCCGGAAGCGCGGCCCGAGGCGCGTCCATGAGTGAGTCGCTGCTCGAGATGAAGAAGGTCACCGCCTGTTACGGCCGGATCCCAGTCCTGCACGATGTCAGCATCGACATTCAGCTCGGGGAGATCGTGGCGCTGATTGGCGCCAACGGCGCCGGCAAGACTACGACGATGATGACAATCTTCGGCCGGCCGCGGGCCTCAGAGGGCCGCATTCTGTTCGACGGCGAGGACATCACCGAGCTGCCCACCCACACAATCGCGCGGCTCCGCATTGCGCAATCGCCGGAAGGGCGGCGCATCTTCCCGCGCATGACGGTGCTGGAAAACTTGCAGATGGGCTCCATCATTGCCGGCGATCCCGGCAGCTTCGACAGCGACCTCGAGCGGGTCTGCACGTTGTTTCCCGTGCTCAAGGCGCGCCACGACCAGCGCGGCGGTACGCTCTCGGGCGGTGAGCAGCAGATGCTCGCCATCGCCCGAGCGCTGATGGGGCGGCCGAAGCTGCTTCTGCTGGACGAGCCGTCGCTCGGCCTGGCGCCGCTGATCGTGAAGCAGATCTTCGCGGCAATCCGTGCGCTCAACGCCGATTATGGCCTGACCGTCTTCCTCGTCGAGCAGAACGCCTATCACACGCTCAAGCTCTGCCATCGCGGCTATGTCATGGTCAACGGCAGGATCACGCTGTCCGGGACCGGCGAGGAGTTGCTGGAACGGAAGGACGTGCAGACTGCCTATCTCGACGGCGGCGGCAGGGTCCTAGCGCAAAATGGAGGGCAACAGTGACCTGGCTCTCCGACGACGGCCTGCGTGTGTTCCTTGCGCTCACCGTGATCATCGGGGGCGCGGCGGCGTTTCTTGCCGGTCGGGGGCTGGCGCGGTCGTGGAAGCCGTTCTGGCGCATATTTTTTTACATGGCGCTGCTTGCCGCCGCCGTCCGTTTCTTCCACTACGCCCTGTTCGACGGCAAGCTCCTGTCTCTCTACTATTACCTCGTCGCCTATGCCGTGCTCCTGGCGGCGGCGAGCCTCGGTTTCCGCTCCATGCGCGCGACACAAATGGTCTCGCAATATGGCTGGCTCTACGAGCGGACGAGTCCGCTGACTTGGCGCGACCGGCGGAGTTGAGCGATCTCGCGCTCGACACGCAAATTGATGTACAGTGGGTTCCAGTCTTTGAGAGGGAGGCAACAATGAAGCGTATGGCCGGGCTGATCGCAGCCCTCGCTCAAGCCGCCTTGATCGCTGCTTGCGGCGGCGGCGAGGAGAGCAATACCACGCCCATCGCCATCGTCGGCCCGGTCACGGGTCAATATGCCTCCTTCGGAGCGCAGATGAAGAATGGCGGCGAGATGGCCGTCGAGGACATCAACGAAGCGGGCGGCGTGCTCGGCAAGAAGCTCGACCTCGACATCGGCGACGATGCCTGCGACCCGAAGCAGGCGGTGGCCGTCGCCAATCAGATGACCGGCAACGGTGTCGCGCTCGTCGCCGGCCATTATTGCTCCGGTTCCTCGATCCCGGCGTCCAGTGTCTATGCCGAGAGCGACATGGTGCAGATTTCGCCGGCCTCCACCAACCCCGCCTTCACCGACGATCGCGCCGGCCCCAACATCTACCGTGTATGCGGCCGCGACGATCAGCAAGGCGGCGTCGCCGGCAAATATCTGGCCAAGAATTTCGCCGAAAGGAACATCGCCATCGTCCACGACAAGACCGCTTACGGCAAAGGCCTCGCCGACGAGACCAAGAAGGCGCTCAACGAGGCGGGCAAGCAGGAAGCGCTCACCGAGGCCATCACCGCAGGCGAGAAGGACTATTCAGCGCTGGTCTCCAAGCTGAAACAGGCCAATATCGATGTGCTGTTCTTGGGCGGCTACCACACCGAAGCCGGACTGATCGTGCGCCAGATGCGCGACCAGGGCCTGGCCACCATCTTGATGGGCGGCGACGCGCTCATCACCCAGGAATATTGGTCGATCACGGGTCCCGCCGGAGAAGGCACGCTGATGACCTTCTCGCCGGATCCGCGCAAGAACCCGGCCGCCGCCGAAGTGGTCAAGCGCTTCAAGGACAAGGGCATCGAGCCCGAAGGCTATGTGCTCTACACGTACGCCGCGGTCCAGGCCTGGAAGCAGGCGGTTGAGAAGGCGCAATCGACGGCCTCTGCCGATGTGGTGAAGGCGCTCAACGACACCGAGTTCGACACCGTGATCGGCAAGTTCAAGTTCAACGAGAAGGGCGACCCGAACCTGCCGCCTTACGCCGTCTATCGCTGGTCGAACGGGACGTACGAGGAGATCGGCGAGGAGGTTGCCCAGCCCGCGGGATAGCGGGAACCTGCCTGTCTAATGCTTCTTGGCGGCGCGCTCCTCGGACCTGAACTGCGCTTCAAGTTCCTTCTCGAGCCGCACTAGGTCGCCGGGCAGCGGCATACCGAAAACGCGCATCTCGTTTAGCTTCTCCCGGATCTGGAGGTAAAGCTCGTGCCGATCCTCGGGCTGGTTCTCCATCTGGTTGAGGAGAAGTGCGATTTCGGCCTTCAGGTCCTCGAATGCCATGGCGTGCCGTCTCCTTGTCGTGGCGGCGGATCGGACCACAAACGGCCTCCACCGGCAAGTCCGCTTAGGGCTGTGCGCGTGGATTGCGGCGGGACCATTTCCCCTGCATAGTTAGCCTTGAGCAAGGCTCGCAAACGGGGCGGGACGGGGCAATGGAAAAAGTGACTTTCGGGAATGTGGTCGGCTTCGTGCTTGCCCTCCTTTTTGCGCTGGTGATCGGCGTCTCCATGTGGGCGCTCCTGCTCGGCGACTACGTGAACACCTTCATGAACGAGCAGACCCGGCACACGCTGCGCATTGTCGGCTTCGCCGGCGCTCTTACCGCGCTCGTCACCTGGTGGGTACAGAGCTTTGCCGCCAAGCGTGGCTTCGTCGTCCGCACCCTGTTCGCCCTCTTCATCTTCGTGGTGGCATTCTGCAGCTTCGGCGGACTGCTGAGATTCATCTATATCCATGCCACCTATCCCAATCAGCAGGACTGGTCGCTGATGGGCATGTATCTCGCCTCGCTCAACGACTTCTACACATTCTTGCTGGATATGTTTTTGCCACCCCGGCCGGCTTATGCCGCTTTGACCTTGGCCGCCGCCATCTATGTTGCCTGGTTCGGGCCGCGCGAGGCCAAGACCGCCGATATCTGACCGGCGGGCCCGATTTGAGCGGCGGCGCGCGCTCTGCTAGAGGTTAGCGCCTCTCCCGCATCTCTTCGTCGCGGAAAGGCTTCTTCGAACGCATGATCCCCCGCTATAGCCGCCCCGAGATGGCTCGCATCTGGGAGCCCGAGACCCGGTTCCGCATCTGGCTCAGGATCGAGACCTATGCCGCGGAGGCCATGGCCGAGCTCGGGCTCATCCCCAAGCATGCGGCCGAGGCGGTGAGAAAGCGCGGCGGCTTTGATATCTCCCGTATCGAGACCATCGAGCGGGAGGTGAAGCACGACGTGGTCGCCTTTCTCACCTCGGTCGCCGAGCATGTGGGGCCGGAGGCGCGCTTCCTGCATTCGGGGCTCACCTCATCCGACGTGCTCGACACCTGCTTCAATGTGCAGCTGGTCGATGCGGCCGATGTTCTGATCGCCGACATCGACGCGCTCCTTGCCGTGCTCAAGGCCCGCGCCTTCGAGCACAAGGACACGCTGACCGTTGGCCGCAGTCACGGCGTCCATGCCGAGCCGACCACGTTCGGGCTCAAGCTTGCCGTGGCTTACGCCGAGTTCGCCCGGGCGCGGGTGAGGCTGTTACGCGCCCGCGAGGAAGTCGCCACCTGCGCCATCTCCGGCGCGGTCGGCACCTTCGCCCACGTCGATCCTCGCGTGGAAGCCTATGTGGCGAAGAAGCTCGGCCTCAGGCCCGAGCCCATCTCGACCCAGGTCGTGCCGCGCGACCGCCACGCCTTCTACTTCGCCACGCTTGCGGTGGTGGCGAGCTCGGTCGAGCGGCTGGCGACCGAGATCAGGCATTTACAGCGGACCGAGGTGCTCGAGGCCGAGGAATATTTCAGCCAAGGCCAGAAGGGCTCCTCCGCCATGCCGCATAAGCGCAACCCGGTGCTGTCGGAGAATCTGACCGGCCTCGCCCGGGTGGTGCGTGCCTATGCGATGCCGGCGCTCGAGGATGTGGCACTGTGGCACGAGCGCGACATCTCTCACTCTTCAGTCGAGCGGGTGATCGGGCCGGACGCCACCATCGCGCTCGATTTCGCGTTGTCCCGGCTGACCGGAATCGTCAAGGACCTCGTGGTCTATCCGGAGCGCATGCGGCTAAATCTCGATCGCCTCGGCGGCCTCATCCATTCGCAACGTGTGCTGCTGGCATTGACGGAAGCCGGCGTGCCGCGCGAGGAGGCCTACCGACTCGTGCAGCGCAACGCCATGAGGGTGTGGGAGGACGGCGCCGATTTCCTCGAGGCGCTCCTCGCCGACAAGGACGTGACCAAGGCGCTCTCACCCGAGCAGATCCGCGCCCAGTTCGATCTCGGCTATCATTTGAAGCACGTCGATACGATCTTCGCCCGCGTGTTCGGGACGAAATAGCGAGACTATTTCAGGTAGCCTTCGCCATCATCGCTGTAGCCGTGAAAGATATGCGGCATGTAGCGGTAGCGGTTGCGCTCCTGCGCCATCATGAAATAGCGCTTGCGGTAGAAGGAGGGCTTGAGCGCCACGTAAGGCGGCATCTGGTAGTACCAGTCGGCCTTGGGGTAATAGCCCGCGCGATAGGGATAAGGCGGATAGATCGGAAACAGCTCGTCGGCCAACGCCTCCGCCCCACCGACGCACACGGCCAGCACGACAAATGCCAAGGTTGGAATCCGCAACCGCATGGAAGGCCCCCCTACCCGCTTCCCGCCATCTTGGCACAGCGTAGGCCGGGCGTCAGCTAAGAGTTGCTCTTGGCTGCAGCCTTGACCTCGGCGGCGGCCTTCGCGAACCAGCCGACGTCGGTGCCGATTGCAACGACATCCCAGCCTTCAGCCACGCGGGGCTTGGCATAGTCGGCATCATTGGCGAAAATCAGAGCGATCACAGACATCTCGCGGCATTTGCTCAGAACGAGAGTCATCGCCTCCTTGACCTCCGGCGCCCAAATGTCGAGCCGCCCGGTCAGCGCCACCGAGAGATCGTTCGGCCCGAAGCAGACCATGTCGACGCCGTCGAGCGCCAGGATCTCGTCGAGCTGATCGAGCGCGCCTCTGGTCTCGATCTGGGGACAGGCGATGGTCCAGTCATTGGCGGTCTTGAAATAATCGCCATCATGATCGAGCCGCGCCCGGTAAGGGCCCCAGCTGCGATTGCCCCGGGGCGGATATTTCACCGCCTGCACGAAGGCTTCCGCGTCCTCGACGTTCCCGATCAAGGGACACATGATGCCTTGGGCGCCGGCATCGAGCGCGCGCCCAATCAGCCCTGGATCGTTTTCCGCGACGCGGACGATCGCCGGGAGGCCGCAGGCGCGTGCCGCGGTGAGGCAGCCGAGCAACGCCTCGTTGCCGCCCAAACCATGCTGCTGGTCGATGGTGATGCAGTCCCAGCCCGCCTCGCCGATCAGCTCGATCAGAAAGGGGTTGTTGAGGGTGAGCCACGCGTTGAAGAGCGTGCGGCGCTCTTTCGTTGCCTTGCGGAAGCGGTCTTCACGCATGAAGCCGCTCACGCTTTGCCTTCGGTTTCGATCTGGCCGACCGCCTCGCCCAGCAAGTCCGCCATCTTGCGCCTGATCTGGTGGTCGGACTGGCTGACGCCCTTGGCATCGAAATCGCCCCTGATCTTGCGGAAGACGTCCTCCTCGCCGGGTTCGACCAGATCGGCCTTGATCACCTCGCGCGCATAGGCTTGCGCGGCGTCGCCGGTGATCCCCATCTGTTCCGCCGCCCACAGGCCAAGCAACCTGTTCCGCCGCGCGGTCGCCTTGAACTTAAGCTCCTCGTCATGGGCGAATTTCCGCTCGAAACCCTTCTCGCGATCCTCAAAACTTGCCATCTGGCGTCACGCCTCCTTGAGCCCCTTTGGATTGGGGCAAACCTTCAGAAATCCGCGGGAAACTACCCGCCTCCCGGGGCGAGGGATAGCCCCCAAAAGCCCGGAAATCAACAAATTGCGGGGACCAACCGCATGCGTCTTGGCAGCCGTTGTATGCCCCCTCCCCTTACGCTAAGGTCGCTTCGAGACCCCTTGAATCGATTCCAGCAATGGCGATTTCTAAATTGCGCGCGGCCTGGGTGAGCCTCTCGCCCGCGTGTTTGGCGTTTGTCATCAGTCAAAGCCAGTCGTGAGTGAGGAACTAAGCATGAACCGCCGGCGGAAAGTGTACGAAGGCAAGGCCAAGATCCTCTATGAGGGCCCTGAGCCCGGGACGCTCATCCAGCATTTCAAGGACGACGCCACCGCCTTCAACAACAAGAAGCACGACAAGATCGAGGGCAAGGGTGTCCTCAACAACCGCATCTCCGAGTATCTGTTCCAGAAGCTCGGCGAGATCGGCGTGCCGACGCACTTCATCAAGCGGCTCAATATGCGTGAGCAGCTGATCCGCGAGGTCGAGATCATCCCGCTCGAGGTGGTGGTGCGTAACGTCGCCGCCGGGTCGCTCGCGACAAAGCTTGGCATCGATGAGGGGACGGCCCTGCCGCGCTCGATTGTCGAGTTCTACTACAAGAACGATCAGCTCGGCGATCCGATGGTCACTGAGGAGCACATCACCGCCTTCGGCTGGGCCACGCCTCAGGAGATCGACGACGTCATGTCGCTCGCGCTCCGCGTCAACGATTTCCTGTCGGGCTTGTTTCTCGGGGTCGGCATCAGGCTCGTCGACTTCAAATGCGAGTTCGGCAGGCTGTGGGACAACGAGCAGATGCGCATCGTACTAGCTGACGAGATCTCGCCCGATTGCTGCCGGCTATGGGACATCGAGACGCAGAACAAGCTCGACAAGGACCGCTTCCGCCGCGACATGGGTGGCCTGGTCGAGGCCTATCAGGAGGTGGCCCGCCGGCTCGGGCTGCATGTCGACAACCCACCGCGGGCGCGCACGGGCCCGGTGCTAGTGCGTTCCAAATAGGGGGTGACGCGAAAGACGGGAGCATGAAGGCGCGCATCACCATCACGCTGAAGCCGGGAGTGCTCGACCCGCAAGGCAAGGCGATCGCCGGCGCGCTCCATGCGCTCGGCTTCGGCGCGGTTGGCAATGTGCGCCAGGGTAAATATATCGAGGTCGAGGTGGCCGAGAGCGATCCGGCGCGCGCCCGCGCCGAAGTAGAGCGCATGTGCGAGCAGCTCCTCGCCAACACCATCATCGAGAACTACGCTTATGAACTCGAGGCGGCTTAGCGCGACGTTGACCATTCTCTTCGTTCCGGCGAAAGCCGGAATCCTAAAACCCGCTCACGAGTTCATTTTCTCTGGATCCCGGCTTACGCCGGGATGACGCGTTGGATTGGACAGGGATGAAAGCGAGCGTCATCGTCTTTCCCGGATCGAATTGCGACCGCGACGCGGCCGTGGCGCTTGAGGCTGCGACCGGGCAGGCGCCGGCCATGGTGTGGCACGGCGATTCAGAGATTCCGGCAAGCGACCTGATCGTGCTGCCCGGCGGGTTCTCCTATGGCGACTATCTCCGCTCGGGCGCCATGGCCGCGCATTCTCCGGTGATGCGCGAGGTGGTGGCGCGTGCCCGCAGCGGCACGCCGGTGCTCGGCATCTGCAACGGCTTCCAGGTCTTGACCGAGACGGGGCTCCTCCCCGGCGTCTTGATGCGCAACGCCACGCTAAAATTCATTTGCAAGGACGTGTGGCTGCGCGTGGAGCGCAACGACACGGCCTATGCGCGCCGCTACGCCAAGGGCGAGGTGGTCAAGTTCCCCATCGCGCACAAGGACGGCAGCTATTTCGCCGACGAGGCGGCGCTCGCGCGGCTCGAAGGCGAAGGCCGCATCGCCTTCCGCTACTGCGACGAGAACGGCGAGGTCACGGCCGACGCCAACCCCAACGGCTCGCGCCGGAACATCGCGGGCATTTACAACGAGACCGGAACTGTGCTCGGGCTGATGCCGCACCCTGAGCGCCTTGCCGACCCGATGCTCAGCGGCACCGACGGCGCCAAGATGTTCCTCTCGCTGGTGGAGACGCTTCATTGAATATCGCGGCGGGTGCGGCGAGAGCGGCGGATACCTTGACCCCAAACATCATTGCTGAGCACGGGCTCAGCGCGGACGAATACCAGCTGCTCGTCGCGGCGCTCGGCCGTGAGCCGAAGCTCACCGAACTCGGCATCTTCTCGGTGATGTGGTCCGAGCACTGCTCCTACAAATCCTCCAGGGTCTGGCTCAAGAAACTCCCGACCGAAGGCCGGCAAGTGATCCAGGGCCCGGGCGAGAATGCCGGCGTGGTCGATCTCGGCGACGGTCAGGCTGCAGTGTTCAAGATGGAGAGCCACAACCACCCGTCTTATATCGAGCCATATCAGGGCGCCGCGACCGGCGTCGGCGGCATCATGCGCGACGTGTTCACCATGGGCGCGCGCCCCGTCGCCAATATGAATGCGCTCAGGTTCGGCGCGCCGGAGCACGCCAAGACGAAGCACCTCGTGGCCGGCGTGGTCTCAGGGATCGGCGACTACGGCAATTGCATGGGCGTGCCCACGGTCGGCGGCGAGACCAATTTCGACCCGCGCTATAACGACAACATCCTGGTCAACGCCATGTGCGTCGGCCTGGTGGATTCGGGTCGCATTTTCAAGTCGGCGGCAAAGGGCATCGGCCATTCCGTCGTCTATGTCGGCTCGAAAACCGGCCGCGACGGCATCCACGGCGCCACCATGGCCTCGGCGGAGTTCGACGAGGCATCGGAGGAGAAGCGCCCGACCGTGCAGGTGGGAGATCCTTTCACCGAGAAGCTCCTGCTCGAGGCCTGCCTCGAGCTGATGGAGGAGGACGCTATCGTCGCTATCCAGGACATGGGCGCGGCGGGCCTCACCTCCTCCTCGGTGGAGATGGCCGACAAAGGCGGCGTCGGCATCGAGCTCGAGCTCGACCGGGTGCCGACCCGCGAGGAAAACATGACCGCTTACGAGATGATGCTCTCGGAGAGCCAAGAGCGCATGCTTATGGTGCTGAAGCCGGGCTCCGAGAAAGCCGCCGAGCGTGTGTTCCGCAAATGGGAGCTCGACTTCTCGGTCATCGGATACACCACCGACACGGGGCACCTCGTGGTGCGTCATCGCGGCATCGTCGAGGCCGATATTCCGCTCGCGGCCCTGGCTCATGCCGCGCCGGTCTACGAGCGGCCTTTCGCCAAGAAGGAGCCGCAAGGGGTGGTCGCGCCGGAGGAGGTGCCACCCCCGAACAGCATGCTCGGTGCGCTTGAGTGCCTGATGGGCTCCCCTCACCTCTCCTCGCGGCGCTGGATTTGGGAGCAATACGACCACATGGTCATGACCGACACTGTGCAGCGGCCGGGCGGGGATGCCGCGGTGGTGCGCGTCCACGGCACCAAGAAGGGGCTCGCCATCTCCTGCGACGTGACCCCCCGCTACTGCGCTGCCGACGCTTACGAAGGAGCCAAGCAGGCGGTGGCGGAGTGCTGGCGCAATCTCACTTCCGTCGGCGCCGATCCGCTTGCGATTACCGACTGCATGAATTTCGGCAACCCGGAGCGGCCCGAGATCATGGGCGAATTCGCCAGCGCGGTGGAAGGCATGGCCGAGGCTTGCACGGCGCTCTCCTTCCCCGTGGTGTCAGGCAATGTCTCGCTCTACAACGAGACGAACGGCGTCGCCATTCCGCCCACGCCGGCCATAGGCGGCATCGGACTCATCCCCGACATCGCCGCCATGACCACCGTCGCGCTGAAGCGCCAGGGCGACGTGCTTATGCTGCTCGGTGCCGAGGCCGGTCATCTCGGCCAATCGCTCTATATGCAGCTGATGTTGGACCGGACCCACGGCGTGCCCCCGCCGGTCGATCTCGACGCCGAGCGCCGCGCCGGCGACCTGGTCAGAGGACTGATTAGGGACGGGTGTCTGTCGGCGGTGCATGACGTGTCGGACGGAGGGCTCTTGGTGGCGATTGCCGAGATGGCCTTGGCCGGCGGCCATGGGGTCGAGCTCGATGCGATCCCGGCACCCCTTCCCCCCCATGCGCTCTGGTTCGGCGAGGACCAGGGACGCTACGTGGTGGCAGCCTCTCCCGACCAAGCCGACGCTATTCACAAGGCGGCGGCCGTGGCCAAGGTGCCGCTCAGGCTGCTCGGCAAGGTGGGCGGCGATGCCATCAAGATTGAAGGCGAGCCCCCGCTTCCATTGGCGGCGCTCAGGATTGCGCACGAGGACTGGTTGCCGCGCTTCATGGCGCACGGCTAAGATCGCGGGAGACGAGGAGTAACCCGATGGCCATGGCGGCCGACGATATCGCGCGGATGATCAAGGAGCGCTTTCCAGACGCCGAGATCCGTATCGAGGATCTCGCCGGCGACGGCGACCACTATTCCGCAACCATCGTGTCGGAGGCGTTCCGCGGCAAGACGCGCGTCCAGCAGCACCAAATGGTCTACGATGCGCTCAAGGGGAATATGGGCGGCGCGTTGCACGCCCTTGCGCTGAAGACCGCAGCGCCATAGTTACGCTTCGGCGTGTGAAAGGAACAGACGATGAGCGCTCAGGACGTCCAGGACTGGATCGGCAAGACGGTGGCCGGCCACGATGTGGTGCTGTTCATGAAGGGCACCAAGACCATGCCGCAATGCGGCTTCTCCATGCAGGTCGCGCAGATTCTCAACCACCTCGGCATCGACTTCAAGGACGTCAACGTGCTCGATGACATGGCCGTGCGCGAAGGGATCAAGGCCTATTCGAACTGGCCGACCATCCCGCAGCTCTACATCAAGGGCGAGTTCGTCGGCGGCTGCGATATCGTGCGCGAGATGTTCCAGGCGGGCGAGCTGCAGGAGCTTCTCTCCGCCAAGGGCGTCGCCCATAACCAGCAGACGCTCCCCGCCTGATCCCTGGGCTCGCGCACCCTATTCGCAGCCGATGATAATGTCGCCCGGGTTGATGATCAGCGTCACCGGCTTGCCTTCGTAAAGGCCAAGCGACTCCAAGGTAGCGATCGTGACGGATGACTGTAGCGTTGTCTCTCCGGCAATGGAGATATAGACGATGGCCGTCACTGCTCCTTTGCGGATCTCCAGGATCTTGCCTTCAATCTGGTTGCCCGTGCTGAGCTTGCTAAACTTCATGTGCCTCTCCCCTTACTCCCGCGAGCTTCCAGCCTCCCGCGTTCCTCAGCTGAGGTTGCCGCAAAAGCGCTGGATGCGGCGGCAGGCCTCTTCCAGCGCCTTGATCCCGGTCGCATAGGAAATGCGGAAGAAGGGTGAAAGCCCGAAGGCCGCACCATGCACCACGGCGACGCCCTCCTCCTCGAGGAGCGCCGTGGCGAAGTCTTCGTCGTTGCCGATCATCTTGCCGCCCCGCGTGGTCTTGCCGATCACGCCTGCGCACGACGGGTAGACGTAGAACGCGCCCTCCGGCTTCGGGCAGGAGATGCCCTTGGCCTGGTTCAGCATGGCGACCACCAGATCGCGCCGCTCCTGGAAGGACGCGACCCAGTCTTTCAGGTACTCTTGCGGGCCCTCGAGCGCCTCGACCGCCGCCCATTGGCTGATCGAGCACGGGTTCGAGGTCGATTGCGATTGCAAAGTGGCGATGGCCTTGATCAGGGGTTCGGGCCCCCCGCCATAGCCGATGCGCCAACCGGTCATGGAGTAGGCCTTCGACACGCCGTTCAAGGTGAGCGTGCGCCCCTTGAGCCTGGGCTCAACGGCGGCGGGCGTGGTGAATTTGAACCCGTCATAGACGAGATGCTCGTAGATGTCGTCTGAGAGCACCCACACTCCGTCATGCTTGACCAGCACGTCGGTGAGCGCCTTGACCTCGTCCTCGGTGTAGGCGGCGCCGGTCGGGTTCGATGGCGAATTGAAGATGAACCACTTGGTCTTGGGTGTGATGGCGCGCGCCAAAGCCGCGGGCTTCAGCTTGAAGCCGTCTTCGAGCTTGGTCTCGACGATGATCGGCTCGGCGCCGGCCAGCAGCACGATGTCGGGGTAGCTCACCCAATAGGGCGACGGAACGATCACCTCATCGCCCGGATTAAGGGTGGCGAGCAGCGCATTGTAGAGCACCTGTTTGCCGCCGCTGCCGACGGTGATCTCCGACGGCTTGTAGGCGAGGCCGTTCTCGCGCATGAATTTCTCGGCCACCGCGCGCTTGAGCTCGGGAATGCCATCCACCGCGGTATATTTCGTCTCGCCGCGCAGAATCGCCTCGATCGCCGCTTGCTTGATGTTGTCGGGCGTATCGAAGTCCGGCTCGCCGGCGCCAAGGCCGATGACGTCGAAGCCCGCGGCCTTGAGTTCGCGCGCCTTGCTGGTGATGGCCATGGTCGGCGACGGCTTGACCCGTTCGAGCGTGCGGGCGACCAATCCCATGTCGATCTCCTGGAAGATGTAAAAAATGCCGGCCGAAGCGGGCGCACCCTAAGCGGGGGCGCGATAGCCCGCAAGGCACAAAAAGCCGCGAGCGCGGGCTGTTCGCCCGCGCTGCTTCAGTCAAAGCATTCGGTGTGCGGCTGAGCGCCGCTTAAGCGGCCTGGCGATTGAGCTTGCTCTCGGCAAGTTCGGTCAGCAGCCGATCGGCGTTGTACTCCTGATCCAAGGTCTGCTGGAGCAGGTTGGCCGCATCCGCCATGCCGAGCTGCCGCGCCCAGGCGATCATCGTGCCGTAGCGAGCGATCTCGTAATGCTCGACGGCCTGAGCGTCGGCGATCATGCCGGCATCGAGCACGTCGGGGTCCTTGGCCTCTTTCATGTCCTCCTGGCCCTCTTCGATGATGCCTTTTATGGCCGGGCAGGTCTTGCCCGAGGGCTTGAGGTCGCAAAGGGCGAACACCTGCTCGAGGCGCTCGACTTGGCCTTGCGTCTCCTTGAGATGATGCGCGAAGGCTTGGCGCAGTTCCTCGGAATCGGCCTTCTTGGCCATTTTCGGCAGCGCTTTCAGGATCTGCTTCTCGGCGTAGTACATGTCCTTGAGAAGATTGACGAACAGATCCTCCAAAGATTTCAGGGCGGGCATGGCGGGAGGGCCTCCTTAGGGCTTAGCGGTTGGACGGGTGGGCCCTGCTCTCCGGCGTTACCAGAGCGCGTGTGCGAGGCTCCTCCCTTGAGCGGCTAACTTTCGGTTCCAGCTTTCGGTTCCCGCTCGACCGCTCGTCGCGCCGCCCTGTGCACAACCGCATTTGCGCCACAGTTGTGGCAGGGAAGCGCGTGCGCGAGCCACAATCCGGTTAAAGCTCCGCCCTAATGGCGTGGTTGATTTTGCTTCGTGCCGACAGACGAGGGCTAAGTCCATGACGATGCGGCGCCAAGCTCTGCGCTCAAGCGCGCTCCTGGCAACTTCTCTTTTCCTTTCCCTGATCCTCGTTTTTATCTTCACGCTACCAAGCATCCTGGTGAGGGCCGAGCCGGCTTCTTCCGGCACGAGCGCCGCCATGGGCGAAGCCAATCGCGTTACCCCCGGCGACATGAACACAGGCGCCTTGCTGCTCCAGACCGAGGACGGCGGTCTGGTCGAGGCGCCGCGGCTGGCGACCGACATCGTCATGACGGTCAACGGCACCATCGCGCGCGTTGCCGTCACCCAGCGCTTCGAGAACCCGTCAGACCGCTGGCTCGAAGGCATCTATGTGTTTCCGCTGCCCGAGCAGTCGGCCGTCGATGCGCTCCATATGGAGATCGGCGATCGCGTGATCGAGGGCGAGGTCAAGGGCCGCGACGAGGCCAAGAAGGCCTATGAGGCGGCGAAGGACGCAGGGCAGAAGGCGAGCCTCGTCGAGCAGGAACGCCCCAACATCTTCACCAACTCGGTGGCCAATATCGGCCCGCACGAGGCGATCGTCGTCCGCATCGAATATCAGGAGACGGTGAAGCAGGACGGGGGCGTCTATTCGCTGCGCTTTCCGCTCGTAGTCGGCCCCCGCTATAACCCGAGGGCGAGCGAGGTCACCACGGTCGACTTTAGCGGAAGGCCCTTGGTCGTCGACCCGGTCCCCGATCGCGACCGCATCACCCCGCCGGTGCTCGACCCTGCCAAGTCCCCCAAGATCAACCCGGTGTCGATCCAGGTGAATCTGAATGCGGGCTTCGTGCTCGGCGACGTCAAGAGCTCGTTCCACCAGATTACGCTGGACCGGACCGGCGACGAGACGGCGACCTTGAGTCTCGCCGCAGGCACTGTGCCCGCCGACGAGGATTTCGAGCTCATTTGGAGCCCGAAGGCTGCCTCCGTGCCGCAGACCGCGCTGTTCCACGAGATCGTCAACGGCCAGGACTATTTGCTCGCCATGGTCACGCCGCCAACTCTGGAGAGCGCTGCCAACCTCCTGCCGCGCGAGCTGATCTTCGTCATCGACAATTCCGGCTCGATGGCCGGCACTTCGATCGTCCAGGCCAAGCAGAGCCTGCTCTTCGCGCTCGACCGCCTGCGTGCCGGCGACAGATTCAACGTGGTGCGCTTCGACGACACCATGGAGATGCTGTTCGACACCGCAGTCGACGCGAGCTCCGAGAATCTTGCCATCGCCAAGAATTTCGTGTCGCGGCTCGACGCCGCCGGCGGCACGGAGATGCTGCCGGCGCTCAAGGTCGCGCTCAAGGACGCAAGCCCGAATGACACGACCCGGCTGCGCCAGGTGGTGTTCCTCACCGACGGCGCGGTCGGCAACGAGACGCAGCTCTTCGAGGAGATCGCCAGCCATGTCGGCCGTTCGCGCCTGTTCACCGTCGGCATCGGCTCGGCGCCCAACAGCTATTTCATGCGGCGCGCTGCCGAGCTTGGGCGCGGGACCTTTACCGAGATCGGCTCTGAGGAGCAGGTACTCGAGCGCATGAGCGCGCTCTTCGCCAAGCTCGAGAAGCCGGTCATGGTTGGGCTCAAGGCCGAATGGCCTAACGGGACGAGCGTCGAAGTCTGGCCCGATCCCCTCCCCGATCTCTATGCCGGCGAGCCGGCCGTGCTCTCTGCCAAGGTGAGCGCAATGAATGGCGAGCTGCACCTGTCCGGCACGTTCGACGGCAAGCCGTGGACGGCGGCGTTGCGGATCTCCGACGCTATCGACGGCACCGGGGTGGCGAAGCTGTGGGCCCGCAGCAAGATCGCCTCGCTCGAGGCCAGGCTCTATGGCGGCATGGACGAGGCAGGCGTCGACAAGGCGATCGAGACGGTGGCGCTCGAGCATCATCTCGTGTCGAGCCAGACGAGCCTCGTGGCCATCGACAAGACCAAGTCGCGGCCTGACGGCCAAGGCGTGGCGAGCGTCGACATGCCGGTGAATCTCCCCGACGGCTGGGTCTACGACAAGGTGTTCGGACCCCAGAACAATACGCAGCACGCGATGAAGGCCGCCGGACGCCCCGCCTCCTACGACCGCGCACTCATGCAGAATCCGTCAGGGGCCGGGCTGTCCACTTCGATGATGCCAAGCGCGCCGCCGCAACTCGCGTTCGACGGTAGCGCGGTGGCGTCAACGGAATCGGCGCCCGCTGACGTCGACGCGGCACCGCCTGTGTCCGATCCGGCACAGATGCCCGACACGGTGACAGTCGCTCCGGCCGGTCCTGAGGCGGGCCAGAAGAATCAGAATTATCCGGTGCTTCCGCTCACGGTCGTGCCCAAGCCCGAGGCGAATCCATTGGCCGCGCTGAAGGTGCCGCACGAACCGAACCAGCGCATCGCCATTCTCGCGCTGGTGCTGGCCTTGCTGAGCGCGGTGACGTTCATTTTGTGGCGTTACCACCGCCGCGACTATGCCTCCCCGCGGCGGATTGGGAGGAGGATCTGATGCTGAGACGGGGGTCCGCGCAGCTCCTCCTCCTCTTTTTTCGCTCGCGGCTAAGGCTCGGGTGGAAGATCGGGGCGATTGCCGGCGTTCTGGTCGCGGTTGGTCTGCTCCAGACCGGAGACGACTTTCCTCTGCTGAACCGGACAGGGCTTGCTCAGTTACTTCGCCAGAGCGCCTGGCAGCACGCATTCGCCGGGCTGCCTGAGCAGGCGCCCTGGCCTTGGGCTGAAACCTCCCCGGGAATGGCGGCGGGAGTGCCGCAGCTCGGCTTGAGCGCGTCGGTCATCAAGGAGGAAAGCCCAGGCAAGGACGAAGGCGCGGCCGTGTCCCCAGCCTCGGGCGAAGACCCGCATGTGCCTCGCACGAAGCTCAGCGAGGTGGGCGTCGGCGACCGTATCACCGTCACCACCGCCGACGGCTCGTCCCGCGTCTATCGAATCACCGGCCGCAGGGTCGTCGATCCGCATTTGGCGGAGACTGAGTCCGGACCTTCCGACGACGCCTCGCTCGTCACCTGCCTGCCGCTCGACCCGCTCCTGGCGAGCTCGCTCAGGCTCGTTATCCAAGCGACAACAATCGATCCTCCGGCGGAACCAGACCCGAGGCCCGAGCAGAAACTCTAGGAAAAACTCCGGTCTGGCTTTACTACCGCCGTTTTTTCTTCCTCGGGGGTGGAGCAGGAGCGGGCGCGGGTGTCGGTGTAGTGGCTTCTGCCGCTGCCGGGGCCCCCGCTTCCGGTTGTGCGCCGGCGGCCGGTGCGCCAGCCGCAGGCGCGGCAGTCCCGGTGGGAGCCGCTTGGCCAGGCGGCAAAGCCGCTCCTTGCGGCGCGGCACCGTCCTGAGGCGCCACAGTCCCCGGCGGGAGCGCCGCGCCAGGTTGTCCGGGCACGCTCGATTCTCCGCCCGGCGTTAGGCTGATCGTCGGCGCGGTCGGACGCCGTTCCAATTCAATCTTCTGCTTCAGACGTTCGAGGCCGGCGCTGTATTCCGCTCCCACGAAGCCATCGATCATCAACGCCTTCCACCGTTTGAGCGGGCTCGAGCCGGAGTCGAAGCCGAAGTTCCAGGTGACTTTGCTGCCCGAACCATCCGGCGAGATTTGGTAGGAGCTCGTCCCATCCAAGCCATTGAAATTGACGACCAAGTCGATACTCCGGTTGGGCTCGCTCCCGACAATTTCCATGCTGCCGGTGCCAACCGACGGCTTTTGGCTCGTCCATTTGACCTGGGCGCCTTTGCCCTGCTCCGGCCCGCCATAGGTCATCGCCAATTGCGGGTCGCGCAGCTGCCACGGTGACCATTCGCTGAAATGGTGCAGGTTGTTGAGATAGGGAAAGACAGCCGATTCAGGTGCGTTAATGGACTTCGACCGCGTCACCGTTACGTGGGCCGGCAGGCCAAAGGCGACGCCCGCCATGATTCCAACCAGAACAACAAGCCCTATGACTAACCGCATCATTGGACGCATCACCTCGCCTCCTTACTCGTCGAACTCTCGACGGCCGCTAGCCTGAGGTCGGCCTCCCGTGCCGGTACTGTAGACCGCTCGCTTTTTGAAAGAAAACGATTACAGTCCGCTCGTCAACAAGGGGGAGGGGCTGGAGATGGATCTGTCACCACCAACGACAGCGGTCTTCATCGTATCGCTGATTTTGGCCGCCTTGGCCGTCATTGGCAAATTCGCAGCAATTCCATTCATCACCGAGAACGGATTCTGGGTCGCGATCGTCGCCTATGTGGTGCTGGCGGTCGGTAATTTGTTCAGAGGCGTGTAACCTTACGCGGCCTCCGGACGGTTTATCCCTCCGGGGCCCCCACCCTCGGCCAACGCTTCATCGCTCGCTGAAAACCGGATGCCTGCGCGACCTCATGCCTGGCCGCGAAACACCAGGATCGCGCCGGGCGCGATCAGAGCAAAGCCCGCACCTTGGGTCAGGCTGAGCGGTTCCTTGAAATAGACCGCCGTGAAGCCGGCGAACACCATGAGCGTGATCACCTCCTGGATCGTCTTCAGTTCTGCCGGCGAATAGACCGCGCTGCCGATCCGGTTCGCGGGCACGGCGAAGCAATATTCCACGAAGGCAATCCCCCAGCTCACCAGAACCACGGTGACGAGCGGCACGGATTTGAATTTGAGATGTCCGTACCAGGCCAAGGTCATGAACAGATTGGAACAGACGAGAAGGACGATCGGCGCGAGCTGGGGCCAGAAGCCGGGGACGATGGAAGCAGGAATCATGTCGACCTCGAGGAGCGTTGCAGCGGCTGGTGAACGCTGCGGCGGATGTTGAGGGGAATCAAGGACACTTGCCTTCAACGCGCGTTGACATAACGTCGCGTCCAAGAAAACTGGAAGGAGACCTCATGGCCACCCTTTCCATCGACCCGGATTACCTCCGCAGACTCATCGTCAAGGTGCGCTCCTTCATGGGTAAGGAGGCGACCGAGCTGCCCGACGAGGGCTCCAATCCGACCGACGACGAGTTGCCGTCCTCGGCGCTGCAGGATGAGGAAGAGGACCTCAGCCGCGAGGAAGTCGTAGAAGAAATCAGGGGGCTTGAGGCGCGCCAACAGGCCGAACTGGTGGCGCTGATGTGGCTCGGCCGTGACGAAGGGGATCCGGAGGAGTTCGAAGGGCTCGTGCGACTGGCGTTAGAGCGCCGCGAGGTTCCCACCGAGGACTATCTTCTCGACCACCCGCTCGTCGCCGAGCATTGGCTCGAAGGCATGGAGCGCCTTGGCCTCGGCGGTCTTACGGGCGAGTAGAGGGAGAGCGAGCGGCCTAGAGACCGGCCCTCCCCCTCAATCGCCTACATATCGTCGTCGTCGCGCGCCCAAGAGGGACGGTAAGGCTGCGGGCTCGGGCTCGCGGCTCCCGGCGTTGCCGGACGTGGCGCTGCCGGAGCGGGCGCGCCGCCTCCCATAGGCGTTGCCGGTCGCGGTGCCATGCCGCCGCTTCCCATGCCTGGCGATGGGGAGACGGCTGGCCGGATCGGCTGGGCCATGGGCATTGCCGGCCTTGGCGCGACGGGCGCGGGAGCAGCCGGCTTAGGTGCAACAGCTGCCATAGGCTTCGCCGCCACCGCCGGCTTGCGGGCCGGCGCCTTGCGCGCGGCGGGTTTCCGTACCGCCTTCTTGGTGGTCTTGCGCGCGGAGGTTTTCTTTGCCGTCGTCTTACGGGCGGTTGCCCGTTTTGCCGTCGTCTTGCGCGCGCCGGTCTTGCGCGCCGTCTTGCGTGCGGCACGCGCGGTTTTGCGCACGGTGCGCGCAGCCTTCCTCGCGGTCTTGCGAGGTTTTGCCTTCTTACTCGTTGTGCGCTTCTTCCCACTCGTTCTCGTAGCCATGGCTTTGTGCTCCGCTTCTGCTCTGGTTGCCGCACTCGACCGCTCAAACGGACGTATGCTTGCACGAATCACGCTTCACTGGTCCAGGCTTGCCGTCCCACAGGGCGAGTCAATTGTTTTTTTTCATTATACGATGATCGCGAGCGAAAGTGGCAATTTGGGGTGCTCGCTGCACGGGACCTCAATAGCCGATCTTCCCGGTCGTCTCGCTGCGCTGCACCAAGCCCCCATTGAGCCTAGAATGGGCATGTTTCAGGCTTTGACAGGGTTTGTCTCGGCGTCAGTCGAGCGCGCTCAGAATATCCTCGATCCCCATGCGATGGCGGAAGTCGGGATCGACAAAACGGGCTTTGACGCGGCCATCCTTGCCGACCACGAGGGTTGCGGGTATCGGCAAGAGCCATCCACCCTGGCCCTGAAACCGCTCGAGATCGATACCAAACCCCCGGTAGGCCTCCTTGATCTTGTCGCCGACCCAGAAGACGAGACCGAGCGAGAGCGCATAGGATAGATCGAGGTCGGTCAGTACCCTGAATGGCAACCCCCGGCTTTGCTGCAGGACCCGGGCATATCTTGCGGTCTCCGGCACGATCGAGATCACCTCGCCGCCCGCCTCGACGATATCGGGATAGGCGCGGGCGAGCGCATGCAGCTCGAGCCCGCAATAGTCGCACCACGGCCCGCGGTTGAAGCTGATGACGAGCGGCCCTCCTCGCAAGAGCGAGGCAAGATCGACGATATGCCCCTCGCTGTCGGTCATCAGAAAATCGGGCAGTCTTTCGCCGATGGCGGGAACGAGAATATCGGTGCCATTGGCTTGAATGCGCGCGACGAGATCGTCGTAGGTCGATTCGAGATCGGGAAGAAGCTTGCGGGATTCTCCGAGATAGAATTTCAGCCGCTCGTCGAGAGGAACCTCAAGGGCATCCGCCTTGTCGAAGGCTTCGGCGAGAGCCTCTTCGAGTGATCTTTCGTTGGTCAAGCCGGCCTACCTGAGATTGCCGAGGGGCTGATCTGACATGGGGGTATAGGAGCGTCGCCGCCCCCGAGTCGAGCCCCATCGTAGGACCCCGGCGGCTCAGGGCGGAGGCCAATTCGGCGGCATTTGGCGCAACGCCTGATCGAAGGGATAGGCGGAGATGTGCACCTCCCCGGTAAAGGGATAGTCGAAGGCAAGACCGAGCAGCATGGCAAGGGCCACGAGCGCGGCCAGGGCGGCGGTCATGAGAATCTGCGCCACCAGATTCGTCGAGCCGAAAAAGGCCGGATAGCCGAGAGTGATCAGGCCACCCACGATCAGCACGAACCACAGAATCCCCGGCATCGAGCCGTCGGAGCTATCCAGGCGTTCGTTGCGGTTGTCGGTCATCACCGCCAAGAGTCTGAGCGCGTCCTGGTACAGGGCCAGCTCTTGCCAGGTTTGCGGGCTGATGTCGAAGATCGCTCGGCTCAACCGATCGAGATCCGTGACGACGGCGTCGCTCGGCTCGCCGACCGCCATCGTCGGCCACTCATGCTCACGCACGTCATTGGTATAGGCGGTGAGGTGCTTCCTGATCTCGGCGCCGCCCTCGACGGGCAAGGCAAAGGTGACCCGGTACAAGTCGACAACCGCCTTCGCCTCGTCGCGAACCGCCTCCTCGGTCTTGCGGAAATCCTCCCACACGGCGATCACGATGAAGGCCAACATCACGGCGTAGAACACGCCGATCACGGCGAATTTGAATCCGGCGACCTCGTTGTTGAGGCTTAAGCGGTCCAGGCCGAAGGCGGCCCGCGTCAGCAGCATGAGGCCGACGCTGTAGACCGCCGCGCCGATAGTGAGGAGCGCGGCCGTGACCCATAGCGGGACGTCGTGCATGAGGTAAAGCAAGGACATCTTCAGGCATCCTGACCGGCAATTAGGTGCCTCTTTGTAGCGGAAACTGCTCAACAAGAAGCCAACTTTGCTTTGGCTCGGCGCCAAGCGAGAGCCCTTCCCTCCCAGCCCTCAAGCCGCCATATTCGGGCCATGCCCCTCCGCGTTCCCAAGACCTTCGGCTCCCGCGCCGAGCCGCGCGCCGTCACGGGTGAGGCATCCGGCTTGCCGCTCGGCGCCGACCGACGGCCGCCCGGATTTGGCGAGGCGCCGCAGCCATTGATGCAGGAGCATCCGCTGGTAACGGGTGCCGGCGCGCCGGAGTTCGTGCCGCACCGCCCTCCCCGGCCCGACAAATCCGAGGGCGGCGTGCCCTTGGACCTTCAATCGGAGCTCGAACCCAAGGGCGACCAGCCTTCGGCCATCGCCGAGCTGGTGGCGCAAGTGAACGCGCATGAGCGCGACCAGGTGCTGCTTGGGGTCACCGGCTCGGGCAAGACCTTCACCATGGCCAAGGTGATCGAGGCGACACAGCGCCCAGCGCTGGTGCTGGCCCCCAACAAGACGCTGGCTGCCCAGCTCTATGGCGAGTTCAAGAGCTTCTTCCCCGACAACGCGGTCGAGTATTTCGTCTCCTATTACGACTACTACCAACCGGAGGCCTACATCCCGCGCACCGACACTTATATCGAGAAGGATTCGTCCATCAACGAGCAAATCGACCGCATGCGCCACGCCGCGACCCGCGCGCTGGTCGAGCGCGACGACGTGATCATCGTGGCGAGCGTGTCCTGCATCTACGGCATCGGCTCGGTCGAGACCTATACGGCGATGACCTTCAGCCTGAAGCGCGGCGACAAGGTCGAGCAGCGCCAGCTGATGGCCGATCTCGTGGCCCTGCATTACCGGCGCAATGACGCCAATTTCGTGCGCGGCTCGTTCCGCGTGCGCGGCGACACGATCGAGCTGTGGCCAGCGCATTTGGAGGACCGCGCCTGGCGCATCTCGCTGTTCGGCGACACGGTCGAGAGCCTGGTCGAGTTCGATCCCCTGACCGGCGCCAAGACCGACGAATTCAGTATGGTCAAGGTCTACGCCAACTCGCATTACGTGACGCCCAAGCCGACGCTGAAACAGGCGATCCGCGGCATCAAGGAGGAGCTGAAGCAGAGGCTCAACGAGCTGCATGGCGCTGGGCGTTTGCTCGAGGCGCAGCGGCTCGAGCAGCGCACGCTGTTCGATCTGGAGATGATCGAGGCGACCGGCTCCTGCGCCGGCATCGAGAACTATTCGCGCTACCTCACCGGGCGGAAGCCGGGCGAGCCACCTCCGACTCTGTTCGAGTACCTTCCCGACAACGCACTCGTCTTCGTCGATGAGAGCCACGTCACCATCCCGCAGATCGGCGGCATGTTCCGCGGCGACTACCGGCGCAAGTCGACCCTGGCCGAATATGGCTTCCGCCTCCCCTCCTGCATGGACAACCGACCTCTACGTTTCGAGGAGTGGGACGCGATGCGGCCGCAATCGATCTACGTGTCGGCCACGCCCGCGGCCTGGGAGCTGGAACAGACCGGCGGGGTGTTTGCCGAGCAGGTGATCAGACCGACGGGCCTGGTGGACCCGCCGGTTGAGGTGCGCCCGGCCTCGACGCAAGTCGACGATTTGATCGACGAGACGCGCAAGGTGGTGGCGCAGGGCTATCGCGTGCTGGTCACCACGCTCACCAAGCGCATGGCCGAGGACCTGACCGAATACATGCACGAGCAGGGCATCCGCGTGCGCTACATGCACTCCGACGTCGAGACGCTCGAGCGCATCGAGATCATCCGCGACTTGAGGCTCGGCGCGTTCGACGTGTTGGTCGGCATCAATCTGTTGCGCGAAGGCCTCGACATTCCCGAATGCGCGCTGGTTGCCATTCTCGATGCCGACAAGGAGGGCTTCCTGCGCTCGGAGACCTCTCTCATTCAGACCATCGGCCGCGCCGCGCGGAATATTGATGGACGCGTCATTCTTTATGCCGACGGCATGACCGGCTCGATGGAGCGCGCCATGGCCGAGACCAACCGCCGCCGCGAGAAGCAGACGGCGTGGAACAAGGCCAACGGCATCACGCCGGAAAGCATCAAGAAGCACATCGGCGACATCATGGCGAGCGTATACGAGCGCGACCACGTGCTGGTCGATGCCGACGCCGGCTTCGGCGAGGACGAGCAGGCGCTGATCGGGCACAATCTAGAAGCGGTCGTCGCCGACATGGAGAAACGCATGCGCGCGGCGGCGGCCGATCTTGAGTTCGAAGAGGCGGCGCGGCTCAGAGACGAGGTCAAGCGTCTGCGCCAGATGGAGCTCGCCATCGCCAACGATCCTCTGGCGCGGCAGTATGAATCGGACGATGCGCGCTCAAGCAGCGCGAAGCGCGGTAGCGCCTACGAAGACTCTGTGACGCGTCCGCACAAGCCGACGCTCGACGAGATGGGGCCGCATAATCGCGAGATTCCCCTCACCGGGCTGTCAAAAGCTCGCCCGCGCTCGAAGGGCGGCAAGCCCGGCACCCATGGCTTCAAGGGCAAGAGCCGCTGAGTCGTATATCGACCTCAATCGCCCGAACGCCTCACGGGCTTTTCTTGGCAAAACCGCTTTGACCAGGCTTGCCGCGCTGATCGGTCGAACCGATCGGCGTTGCCGGAGCGGTTACCTTCTTCTTGTCCTGTTTCGGTTTCTTTTTCTCGCGATTGCTTCTCTGTTGGCCTTTGGCCACGACGTCCTCCTCATAGGCTAAGCAGCGCCAGTGCGGCACTACACCTACCCCGAGTCCGCCGTGTCCTTCTAACAATATTTGGTCTAGCGGCGATCGGCCGTATCGCCGACCCGGAGCACTCCTCAAGCCGCGCCGGCTTGCCGCTCCCGCGCGGCCTCCTGGATGAAGGCCGGCCAGAATTTGCGCAGCTCCTTGGGGAACATGCCGGCCAGTTTCACCGCCGCGCCGCGATCGATACGCTTTGAGATCACATCGAACACGGCGTAGGCGCCCTGCTCCACCTCCCCCTCCTCGGCACGCGGCAGCTCATGCGCGATATGAGCCAGGAACGCCGTCTCGTGGCGTTCTTTGGTTGGCTTGCCGGTAGGATCCCAGCCTTCGTAGAACAGGCCGCGCAGGAGCATCGGCAATTGCGCGCCTAGATGGGCGGCGCTTTCCGGCCCGATGCGGTCGCGCAAGGCGTGGAGCACCGCCCGCATGGTCGAATAGGCGTGGTGGCGGTCATTGGTGTTGAGCCGCTCCATCACATCCTTGAGCCAGAGATTGGATTCCTGAACGGTCTTGTCGAAGGTATCGAGGCCTGTGCTCATGAGCGTCGCTCCTAGGCTCGTCGGGAATAACCGAAACGCTAGAGTCCCGGCACTGGGTCCGCCTTGATGTGGGTCAACGGTGCCTGACGCGCTTTGCCGGCTTCGCTTCGCGCAAAGGCTTCGGCATCTCCCTTGTCACCTCGGTCGCCCTCTTGTCAGTCCGCAAGCCCAGAAATACCGGGTGGCGCATCTCGCCGGCCGCGGTCCATTCAGTGAACTTGACCTCGGCCACGAGCTTCGGTTTCACCCAGCTCGTGTTCGCCTCGTTGGGAACTTTGGCCGCGACCGGCTTCACCTTGGTGATGAGCGGAACCATCATCTGATACAGCGAGCGCAGGGTCTCAGCGTTGAAGCCGGTCCCGGCCCTACCGGCATATTTCCAGTACTTGCCGTCGCGCACGGCAAGCGCCAGAGCGCCGAAATATTTGCGGGAGCGGCGTGGCGCGGTGAAGCCGACGATCACCACCTCCTGCTCCTGGCTCGCCTTGACCTTCAGCCATTCGCGCGTGCGGACGCCCGAGTGGTATCGTCCGCTGGCGAGCTTGGCCATGACGCCCTCCTCGCCCGCGCGCTTGGCGCGGTTGAAGGCCTTGATACCTTCGCGGGCGACGTGGGCGCTGTAAAGCAGGAGCCGGCTTTTCGGGAGGATCTGCTCGAGCAGCTGCTTGCGCTCGAGCAGCGTCTTCCCTCTGAGATCCTTCCCATCGAGATAGAGGAGGTCGAACACGCAATAGAGCAGACGCACACGATTGCGCTCGGCATTCTGCAGAAGCTGGAAGCGCGAGCGTCCATGCTCATCGAGCGCCACCAACTCCCCGTCGAGCACGGCCTCGTGCTTGATGGCGGCGAGCGCGGCACAGATCGAAGGGTATTTCCGCGAGATGTCGTTGCCGTTGCGGGAATAGAGCGAGGCGTGCCCGGGCCCGGCCACGGCGATGGCGCGGAACCCATCCCACTTCGTCTCGAACACCCAATCCGGATCGTCGAACGGCTCGTCGGTGAGCGTGGCGAGCATGGGCCGAAGATCGGGCTTCATCATCGCACCGTCCTGCCTCGCGACTGTCCTTGCGGCGTGGCGCGCACGCTAACACAGCCTGAGGGAGCGAACGATGGCCCCAAAAATGAATGTCAGTACACGTACCGACTCATGTTAGCCTCGGCGCTTGGTCGTGGAGAGGGGTCATCATGACCAAGACGGAGACGGCTGGCCGGTCAGGCTCGCCGAATATCATGACGTCGGCCGCAT
>DASWJG010000029.1:0-5328 GCA_036397315.1 Methyloceanibacter sp.
TAGGGTTGGCTTAGGCAGCGGGAATGCCTTAAGTTGTGCTTCGTGGCGCGGGCAGGGCATGGGAGTTTCCTGCCCGAACGAAGGCTCCCGCTGGCAAATCTCTAGGCGTGCACCAATATGCCACCCAGAGAGTTCCGCATCAATCGCGGGCTAATCCCATGAACGCGGGTCTTGGCAAGGCATGACTGAAGCTTTCGACATCTACACACTATTGTTCCTGGTGCTCGCGGTCGTCATTTTCATCCGGCTGCGCAACGTGCTGGGTCGGCGCACGGGCAACGAGCGCCCGCCTTACGATCCCTACACCACGCCCGAGGCCAAACGGGCCGGCGCGCCGGAGGCCAACGAGCCGGTGGTGGCCTTGCCGCGCGGCCGCTCGGCGCGCGCGTCCATCGAGGCGTCAGGCCCCTCCCTGGAGGACATCGAGGCGCGCCTTGAGCGGCATGCCCCGAAGGACAGCCCGCTCGGCCAGTCGCTCACTGCTCTGATGCGGGCCGATCCCGGTTTCGATCCGGGCCAGTTCCTCGATGGCGCCAAGGCCGCCTACGAGATGATCGTCATGGCCTTCGCCGAGGGCGACGAGGCAATGCTGAGGCAGCTCCTCGGTGACGACGTCTATGAGGGCTTCGAGCGCGCCATCCGCGAGCGCGAAACGCGCGGCGAGAAGGTCGAGTCGAGCCTGGTCGCCATCGACAAGGCCGATATCATCGAGGCCGAGGTCAAGAACCGCACCGCCTATGTGACGGTGAAATTCGTGAGCGAGCTCATCTCGGTGACGCGCGACGCCGATGGCGAGGTGGTCGAGGGCGACCCCAAGAAGGTGCGCGAGGTCACCGATATCTGGACCTTCGCGCGTGAGGTCGCCTCGAAGAATCCCAATTGGAAGCTGGTCGCCACCGAAGCCGCCAATTAGCCCAAATCTCGCAAAGCTCTTGTTGCCGCTTGGGGCAATCGTTGCCACGATTGCGCTCCTCCTGTGGAGATGCGAGGTGGAAGATCAGACGATCAGGCTCAAACCTGTCAGTTTCGCCGAGATCAAAGGCTGGGCCGGAGACGATCATGCCGCGGCGCTTCGCGCCTTCATCAAGTCTGCCCACGCCGATCCTGAGCTCCCATACGGAGACGCAGCCATTCTTCTCGGCGATGGCGTGAGCCGCGAGGCGGCGCGGCGCTTCTTCGAGGATCTCTACACGCCGCATGTGGTCGAGGACTCAGGCGAGACCGGCCTCGTCACCGGCTATTACGAGCCCGAGGTGAACGGCTCGCGCGAGCGTGGCGGCAAGTTTCAGGTTCCCGTTTATCGCCGTCCGGACGATATCGTGCTGGTGAAGCCGGATCTGTTGCGCGCGCTCTACAACGATGGCCACAGCGTGAGGCGCCGGAAGGGCGAAGAGCTTGTGCCGTATTACACGCGCGCGGAAATCGAGGCGGGCGCGCTCGAGGGCCGGGGGCTAGAGCTGCTCTATCTCGACGATCCGGTCGAGCTTTTCTTCATGCAGGTGCAGGGCTCAGGCCGCGTGCGGCTGCCCGACGGTTCATGGGTGCGGCTCGGCTATGCGGCCAAGAACGGCCATCGCTACACCTCGATCGGCAAGCTTCTTGCGGAGCGCGGCGAGAAGCCGCCCCAGGGGCTGACGATGGAAGGCCTGAAGTGGTGGCTGCGGGCCGATCCCGCGCGCGGCCTAGCACTGATGCACGAGAACAGGTCTTACGTCTTTTTCCGCGAATTGCCGGAGGCAGAAGCCGGCGAGGGTCCGGTTGGCGCGCAAGGCGTTCCGCTCACGCCAGGGCGCAGCCTCGCCGTCGATACCGCCTATCACAAACTCGGCACGCCGGTCTTCGTCGCGGCGCCAGATCTTGCCACGGCGGAGGGCAGGCCTTTCCGGCGCCTGATGATCGCGCAGGACGTGGGCTCGGCCATCAGGGGCAAAGAGCGGGGCGACATCTACTGGGGGTCTGGCGACGACGCCGGCGCCATCGCCGGGAGCACCAAGGAAAAGGCGCGCTTCTATATCTTGCTGCCGAAGCGTTAAGGCGGCTTGCGCTATGCTCCAGCCCCATGGGCAAGCGCGATACCGATCTTGAAAGTGATGCCGAGCTATGGGCGCGGGTGGCGCGCAGCGCCCGGCCGCTACCAAAAGGACAGCGCATGGCTGCTCCGGCTGCTCCGCCCAAGCCGCGCGCCAAGCCGGCTGTGAAGGAGGCCTCGTCCCCGGTGAAGCCTGCGCCGAAACCGGCGGCGAAGCCCGCTCCTGCTGCGCGGGGCGAGGCGCTCGACCGGCAGACGGCGCGGAAGCTCGAAGGCGGGCGATTGGCGGTCGAGGCGCGGCTCGATCTGCATGGCATGCGGCAGCGGGACGCGCACGCGGCGTTGCGGAGATTCTTGAAGTCGGCCCAAGGCAAAGGCTATCGCCATGTGCTGGTGATCACCGGCAAGGGCGCCGCGCCCGACGCGCGACGAAGCTTCTACGAGGACGACGAACGCGGGGTGCTGCGCCAGGCCGTACCGCATTGGCTGGCCGCGCCGGATCTCGCGCAGGTGATTGTCAGCTATTCGGAAGCGCCGCGCCGCCTCGGCGGCGAAGGCGCCCTTTATGTGCGTCTGCGGCGGCCTAGACCTACAAAATGAACTTCGACAAGTCGGCGTTCTTGGCGAGGTCGCCGATATGCTTCTCGACATAGGCGGCGTCGATGACGACCTTCTCGCCCGCCCGGTCGGCGGCGTCGAAGCTGATGTTGTCGAGGATGCGCTCCATCACCGTCATCAGGCGGCGCGCGCCGATATTCTCGACTGCCGTGTTCACCTCCACGGCGATGTCGGCAATGGCCTCGATCGAGTCGGGCGTGAACTCGAGCTCGACCCCTTCGGTCTTCATCAACGCCACATATTGCTTGATGAGGCAGGCCTTGGGCTCGGTCAGGATGCGGCGAAAATCGTCGCGGGTGAGCGGGCGAAGCTCGACCCTGATGGGGAGGCGGCCTTGCAGCTCGGGAAGAAGGTCGGAGGGCTTGGCGATGTGGAAGGCGCCCGAGGCGATGAAGAGGATGTGGTCGGTCTTCACCGGCCCGTATTTGGTGCCGACGGTCGTGCCCTCGATCAGGGGCAGGAGGTCGCGCTGAACGCCTTCGCGGCTCACGTCGGCGCCGATGCGCTCGGAGCGCGCGCAGATCTTGTCGATCTCGTCGAGAAAGACGATGCCGTTGTTCTCGACGTTCCTGATCGCCTCCTGCACTATCATGTCGTTGTCGATCAGCTTGTCGCTCTCCTCGCCCAGCAGAATGTCGAAAGAGTCGCGCACGGTGACCTTGCGCGGCTTGGTCCGGGTCCCGAGCGCCTTGCCGAGAACCTCGGAGAGATTGATCATGCCGACCTGGCTTCCGGGCATGCCGGGAATCTCGAAAGACGGCATGGTCGGCATATCGGCGACCTGGATCTCGATTTCCTTGTCGTCGAGCTCGCCCGAGCGCAGACGCTTGCGGAACGCCTCGCGAGTCGAGACGGCGGCGCCTGAACCGACCAGGGCGTCGATCACCCGCTCCTCGGCGTTGAGCTGGGCCTTGGCGGCGACCTCCTTGCGCTTGACGTCGCGCACGAGGCCGATGCCGGCTTCGAGCAGATCGCGCACGATCTGATCGACGTCGCGGCCGACATAGCCGACCTCGGTGAATTTGGTGGCCTCGACCTTGATGAACGGCGCGCCGGCGAGCTTGGCCAGGCGGCGCGAAATCTCCGTCTTGCCGACGCCGGTCGGGCCGATCATCAGGATGTTCTTGGGCAGGACCTCCTCGCGCATGTCCTCTTCGAGCTGCTGCCGGCGCCAGCGGTTGCGTAAGGCGATGGCCACGGCGCGCTTGGCGTCGCGCTGGCCGATAATGTGGCGGTCGAGCTCGGAGACGATCTCGCGGGGGGAAAAGCTGCTCATGACTCCTACTGGCTACTTGGTCGTGTCGAGGGTCTCAACGACCACCTCGTCATTGGTGTAGACGCAAATCTTGGCGGCAATGGACATGGCTTTCCGCGCAATGGCCTCGGCATCGAGCGGCCCGTCGAGCAGCGCGCGGGCCGCGGCGAGCGCGTAGGCGCCACCCGAGCCGATGCCCATGACCGCATCGTCCGGCTCGAGCACATCGCCCGTGCCGGTGAGCACGAGGCTCTCGTCAGGGTCGGCCACGATCATCATGGCCTCGAGCCGGCGTAGATAACGGTCGGTGCGCCAGTCCTTGGCGAGCTCGACGCAAGCGCGCTTGAGCTGATCGGGAAAGCGCTCGAGCTTGGTCTCCAGCCGCTCGAACAGGGTGAAGGCGTCGGCGGTCGACCCGGCGAAGCCCGCAATCACATTGCCGCTGCCCACCCGGCGCACCTTTTTGGCCGTGCCCTTGATGATGGTCTGGCCGAGGGTGACCTGGCCGTCGCCGGCGATCACCACCTTGCCGCCCTTGCGGACGGTCAGAATCGTGGTGCCGTGCCAGGTTTCGGAGGAAGAGGGGGAGAAACCCATGGTGCTCGCGATATCGGGAGAGAAGCCTTGTTCGTCAAGCTTTGGCACGTTAACGCTCTAATAGCACTCACCGGCCTGCTGGCGTATAAGCGGGCGCTCGGAAGCGAATTGCTAAGAGCCGTGAGTTAAGCTCGAAACCATGCAGAAGCGAAGCAAAGATACCGAAGCCCGGCGGGCGACCATCACACGCCGGACCAAGGAAACCGCGATCACCGCCTCCGTCGATCTCGACGGCACCGGCGCCTATGAGATCGCGACCGGCGTAGGCTTCCTCGATCACATGATCGAGCAGCTCGCCCGCCACTCCCTGATCGACATCACGCTGAAGGCCAAGGGCGATCTCCATATCGACCAGCACCACACCACAGAGGACTCCGGCATCGTGCTCGGCCAGGCGGTGGCACGCGCGCTCGGCGACAAGAAGGGCATCGCCCGCTATGGCGCGGCCTATCTCCCCATGGACGAGACCCTGACCCGCGTCGCGCTCGACGTCTCGGGGCGGCCCTTTCTGATGTGGAAGGTGGCCTTCACCCGCTCCAAGATCGGGGACATGGATACCGAGCTGTTCCGCGAGTGGTTCCAGGCCTTCGCCCAGCATGCCGGACTGACGCTCCATGTCGAGACCCTCTACGGCGAGAATAGCCACCACATCGCCGAGACCTGCTATAAGGCGCTCGCCCGGGCGCTCCGTCAGGCGATCGCCGTCGACGAGCGGCAGCAGGGGCGCGTGCCCTCGACCAAGGGCCAGCTTTAGCAACTCGTCCAGGTTGGCTGGCAACAAGGTAAAGTCGCCGTGACCGTCTATTCCGTTTATGAGCCGCCCATCGAG
>DASWJG010000030.1:0-3141 GCA_036397315.1 Methyloceanibacter sp.
CCTCTCCGGTAAGGAGGTCCACCACCGCCTTGTAGGCGATCGGCACGGCAAGGGTGATGGCCTTGGCGACCACGAGCGCCGCCAGCGCAATCACCACGCGCCAGCGCAAGTCGGGCCGGTTGGCCGGCCAAACGTAGGGGAGCAGCTCGCGCAGGACGCTCAAATGCCCCGTCCGCGCCTGAAGCACGGCGTCGCTTCTTGTTTGCGGCAGCCGGTCTTGCATGAGAAATCGCTTCTATTGGCGCGGTGCCCGCGCGGCAAAAGGGGCAGCGTCCAAGCGCTGCCCCGGCCAATCTATATAGGCTCCCGCCGTCCCCGCGCCAAGCGCATCAGGGGTTGGGTACCGTCACCTGCTGCTTGGGATGGATCAGGTTGGGATTGTTGATCACCTGGCGGTTATCCTCGAAAATCTTGGTGTAGCGGAAACCGCTGCCGAGATAGCGCTTAGCGATGGCCCACAAGGTGTCGCCGCGGCGGATAATATACGTGGCGGCACTCGTCGTTTGCGATACCGGCCCAGGCGCCGCCCCCTTGCCCGCCTCCACGCCCGCCACCTGGGATGCGGGCGGTTCAGGCTTCGGCTCGGCGCGCTCGATGGTGACGAGGGCCGTCCCTCCCAGGCCCGCCGCGTCGGCTCGTTCGGCACGGAAGCTGTGTTGTCCCATGCCGAGCTTCTTCGCCACCGCGACGCGCCATCGCCCGTCGCGGTCGGCGCGCACTTCGGCGAGAGCCGCGGCGCCATAATATATGGAGATCTTCGCTCCCGGCTCGCTCGTGCCGGTGATCGTCACGGTGCCTGTGCCCGCCCCGGTCTCCGCATAGTCCACGGTCTTGAATACGAGCGTCGGTTTGGGCGGCGCGGCCTTGCTCTCCTCGGTGCCGGTGGAGGGCGCGCTCGATGCTCCTTGTTCAGCCCGCGACAGCGCCTGAGTCTCCCCCGCGCGAGCGGCCTCAGGCTGCGCCGGTGCGGGCGCTGTCGAAGCATCGCTTTGCGGTGCCGTCGCTTGCGGCAGGGGCGGCTTCGCCGCCTCCATTGCGGTGGCGGGCGCGGTCCCTTTTTTCTCATCAGTCCCGACTGCGACGCGCACCGACTGTTGCGAGGTGAGTGCGCGCGTGCCATCGGGCGAGGTGATCTTCAAGGACAGCGCGTGATCGCCGGCGGGAAGCGGCTTCTCCAAGACGACGCTCCACTCGCCCTGCACATCGACGGTGGCCTCGGCGACCTTCGTGCCGCCACTTTGCACGCTGACCTGCCAGCCCGGCGCGGCACGCCCTGCGATCACACCCTCGCCGCTCGGCTCGATGACGACGACGTCGAAGGTCGGCACGGAGGTCGGCTCTGCCGGGGGCGTGGGGGCGCCGGTCGCCTCGGCGTGCGGCTTGGACTCTTCCTCGCCGGGGGCGGCGGTTTTCGGCTCGGCCGGAACGGTTGCACCGTCCATGCCGGCCACCGGCCCCTGCTCGATAGAAGGGGGCGCGAACATCTTCTGCCAGTCGATATAGAGTCCCGCCACCGCCAGCGCGGCACCGATCGCCACCATGGCCGCAATGATCGCGATGAACTTATTGCCGATCATCCGTCATTCCTTGGCCGACGTGTTTCGCGTCCTCCGCCGCTTAAGGCGTCGCTGCCTTAGGCTGCTTGGCGCGCTCGATCGAGACTATCGCGCGAGCGGCCACCATTTGCGTGTCCTCGTCGTATTGATCCGCGCGAAAGGTGTGTCGGCCGTCGTCGAGCTTCATCTCTTTTTCGACGCTCCAATTGCCGGCGCCGTCGGGCTGCACTTCGGCAAAAGGCTGATCGTCCAAAAAGAGATAGAGCTCCCTCCCGGGGAGCGCGATGCCGGCAAGCGTCAACTTGCCGGACCCCCCGGCAGCGTCTTGATAGTCGACCGTGCTCAACCTGAGCGGCGACCTCGGCACTGAGGACCCTGCCTCGCTTCCTTGCGCCGCATCCGATGGAGTTCCCGGCTTCTCAGTAAGACTCTGGTCTCCGGGTACGGCCTCCTCGGCCGGCGCAGACTTCGCATAGACTGAATACGCGCCCACAGCCACAACAACTGCCATGATGCCGATATATTTGCTGCCGATCATTCCGCGATTCCTTCGCCGACGCTTGACTTCATCTTTACGCGGCGCGCAAGGCAAAAAAACGTCAAACCCGCGCCAAATTTGGCCGGAACCTAGCGGATTGATCGATTCTTCGCCACTCGATTGACCAAGGGCCCGCCTTTCTTGACGCGCGCCCGAGCCGGATGGCAGATGAAGCCCATGAACGACACCCACATCACCCCAGGCCTTCAAAGCATCTGCGTCTATTGCGGCTCCGGCGGGGGCAAGACCCCGGCCCATGCCGAAGCCGCGCGCGCCTTCGGCCGTATCCTGGCGGCGTCGCGCATCGGGCTCGTCTATGGCGGCGGCAGCCTCGGGCTCATGGGCGAGATCGCCCGCTCGGTGCTTCGCCATGGCGGTCATGTCACCGGCATCATTCCGGGCTTCCTGAGCGAGCGGGAGCACATGCTGGTCGAGGCCCAGGAGCTCATCGTCGTCGACGACATGCACCAGCGGAAGCAGCTGATGTTTGCCAAGTCGGATGCCTTCGTGGCGCTCCCGGGCGGGCTCGGCACGCTCGAGGAGTTCGTCGAGCAGCTCACCTGGTCGCAGCTCGGCCGGCACGCAAAGCCGATCGTACTCGTGAATATCGAGAGCTTCTGGGACCCGCTCCTCGCCCTGTTCGAGAGCATGGGCGCCGAACTCTTCATCCGCCCCGGCCTTGAGCTCAACCTGCTCGTGGTCGATCGCGTCGAGGACATCATTCCCGTGATCGACAAGGCGCTCGCTCCCTACCCGGCAGTGAGCGAGGCACAAGCCGAGGCGGAAGTCTCTGCGAAGTTCTAGATTGTTGCGTGTTTTCGACCGCAGCGGGCTCGCGGGCCGGCGCTGCAAATCTCAATCGTATCCATTCCACGCGGCATGACCGGCATAGGCTGCCTTGCCGTGGCGCGCGACGCCGACACAGAACCGGGTCGTATGCGATTGTCTAAAGACGTCGTCGTAGAGGATGTAGCCGACGATGAAGAAGGGCGCGGCGATTTCCGATCTGAAGACGACCGGCGGGGAAAACAGCTTGTTGGGCTCAAG
>DASWJG010000031.1:0-12548 GCA_036397315.1 Methyloceanibacter sp.
CTCGACCAAGGGCCAGCTTTAGCAACTCGTCCAGGTTGGCTGGCAACAAGGTAAAGTCGCCGTGACCGTCTATTCCGTTTATGAGCCGCCCATCGAGGCGCCGGACGTTGCCGAGCGCGCCGACCGGCTTACCTTCGTGAAGGAAGGCTTCTCTTGGACTGCCCTGTTCGTCCCGCTGCTGTGGCTGCTCTATTACCGCATGTGGATCGAGTTCATCGTCCTCGTGCTCATCTACGTTGCGCTTCAGGTCGTGTTCGGCACGGACCCGCAAGGTCAGACGCTGGCGGCATGGGCGAGCCTGGCGGTCGGTGTCCTGTTTGCGTTCGAGGCGGACGACCTTCGCACGATGTCGCTCGAGCGGCGCGGCTACCGGCTCGCCGGCGTGGCATCCGGCCGCGACCGGACCGAAGCCGAGCGTTCGTTCTTCACCGCCTGGCTGCCGCGACAAGCGAATCTCGCGCGGACGCCCGGGCGTGGGAGCGAGCCTCGCCGCGAGCAGGAAGCGGCGCCGCCGGTTCCGCGCGGAGAGGGCGAGGAGGTCATCGGGCTCTTCCCGCGGCCTTGACCCTCATGCACGTCGCCATCATCGATTACGGTTCGGGGAATCTTCACTCCGCCGCCAAGGCCTTCGAGCGCGCGGCCCGGGAAGAAGGCTCATGCCTCGCCGTCAAAGTGACGTCCAAGCCCGAGGACGTGCGCCAAGCCGAGCGCATCGTGCTGCCTGGCGTCGGCGCCTTCGCCGATTGCCGCCAAGGCCTGGTCAATATTCCCGGCATGATCGAAGCCCTTGAAGAGGCCGTGCGGCAAGGCGGCAAGCCCTTTCTCGGCATCTGCGTCGGCCTTCAGCTCATGGCGATGCGCGGGCTCGAACATGGGCTGACCCCGGGGCTCGGTTGGATCGAAGGCGAGGTGAGGGCGATCGCGCCGCGCGACCCATCGCTCAAGATCCCGCATATGGGCTGGAACACGATCGAGCTTGCGCGCAAGCACGCTCTGTTCGAGGACATTCCGACCGGGAATAAGGGCCTCAACGCCTATTTCGTACATTCCTATCATCTCGTCCCTTCCGGGCGCGAGACGCTCGTTGCCACCACCGACTATGGCGGGCCCATCACCGCGTTCGTCGCCAAGGACAATATGGCCGGCAGCCAGTTCCACCCTGAGAAGAGCCAGAAGCTCGGATTGGCGTTGATCACCAACTTCCTCAAGTGGAAGCCATGATCCTGTTCCCCGCCATCGACTTGAAAGACGGGCAATGCGTGCGGCTCCGCCAAGGCGAGATGGCGCAAGCGACGGTATTCAACGCCGATCCGGCGGCGCAGGCGCGCGAGTTCGAGAGCCAAGGCTTCGAATGGCTGCATGTGGTCGATTTGAACGGCGCGTTCGAAGGACGCCCGGTGAACGAGCAGGCGGTCGCGGCGATCTTCGATGCGGTGCATATCTCCATCCAGCTCGGCGGCGGCATCCGCGATCTCGACACCATCGTCACCTGGCTCGGCAAGGGCGTTGACCGCGTGATCCTCGGCACCGCGGCGGTGCGCGATCCGGCCCTGGTGCGTGAGGCGGCCCGCGACTTTCCTGGCTGCATCGCCGTCGGCATCGACGCCCGCGACGGCAAGGTGGCCATCGAGGGCTGGGCCGAGACGAGCGAGATGACGGCGCTCGATCTCGCCCGGAGATTCGAGGACGCCGGCGTCGCCGCCATTATCTATACCGACATCGCCCGCGACGGCGTGCTGGAAGGCCTCAACCTGGAGGCCACCGCGGCGATTGCCCGTGCGGTTACGATCCCGGTCATCGCCAGCGGGGGTCTTGCCGGGATCGAGGACGTGCAAAGGCTGCTCGAGCCCCGCTATAAGATGCTGGAAGGCGCGATCATCGGCCGTGCGCTGTACGACGGGCGGCTCGATCCGCGCGCCGCGCTCGCCGTGCTCAAGGATCGCCGCGAAGCGCAGAAGAAGGGCAAGGGCTGAACGAACATGCGCGCCCGCACCGTCTTCATTACCCTGCTCATTCTCATCCTGCTGATCGCGTTCGGGCCGGCGCTAATAGCCGTGGTCAGCCAGACGATCGCGGAATGGCTCGGCTGCCAGGTCGATCTCAACCGGGTCATCCCTTGCGTCATCAATGGCAAGGACTACGGGCAGACCTTCTATGACCTCGGCTTCGCCATCTGGTATTCCTACCTGTCGCTCCCGATAGGCCTCGTGCTTTTCGTTCTTTGGGCGATTGCGGGGACAATCGTCTTTTTCGGTTGGCTCAGCGACCGGCAGCGGAAGGCACGCTAACGTGCCATTGGAACCATGCTGAAAATCCGCGTTATCCCGTGCCTCGACGTTAGGGGCGGGCGCGTCGTCAAAGGCGTCAAATTCGTCGATCTCAGAGATGCCGGCGATCCGGTCGAGGCTGCCGCGGCTTACGACCAGGCCGGCGCCGACGAGCTCTGCTTCCTCGACATCACCGCGAGCCACGAGCAGCGCGGCACCATCCTCGACGTGGTCGCCCGCACGGCGGAGCGCTGCTTCATGCCGCTCACCGTCGGCGGCGGAGTGCGCAAGGTGGAGGACGTGCGTGCGCTGCTCGAAGCCGGCGCCGACAAGGTCTCGATCAATACGGCGGCGGTGAAGGATCGGAGCCTGGTGGGCGCCGCGTCGGAGAAATTCGGCGCGCAATGCATCGTGGTCGCCATCGACGCCAAGCGCGTGCCCTCGGACGGCGCGGCGCCGCGCTTCGAGATCTTCACCCATGGGGGCCGCGAGGCGACCGGGATCGAGGCCATAGGCTACGCGCGCGAAGTGGTCGCGCTCGGCGCCGGCGAGATCCTGCTCACCTCCATGGACCGCGACGGCACGCGCAAGGGCTTCGACCTCGAGCTGACCCGGGCCATTGCCGATGCCGTGTCGGTGCCGGTGATCGCGTCGGGCGGCGTGGGTACGCTCGACCATTTGGTCGAGGGCGTGCGCGAGGGCCACGCATCGGCCGTGCTGGCCGCCTCGATCTTCCACTACGGCGAGCACTCGATCGGCGAGGCGAAGCGGCATATGGCAGCGGCGGGGCTGCCCATACGGCTCGATCCGTAGCGCTGAGCTGACCCCAAAGTAATCTTGTCATGCCCGGCCTTGTGCCGGGCATCCACGAATTCTTCTCCACGGGTCAAAGACGTGGATGGCCGGGACAAGCCCGGCCATGACAGTTTGGGGTGGGTGAGACTCCATCCAGCGGGACATCCCTGGTTGCCTGCCAAGCAGGCAGATGCCCCAATTTTGGTAAGGATTACCAAAACGGGCCTATTCCCTCGCCCGTCGCGGCGGTGTATGAGGCAAGACATGAGCAAAGACGTCTTGAGTCGACTTGCCGCCATCATCAAGTCGCGCCGGCAGGCGAGGCCCGAAGACTCCCATACCCGCCGGCTCCTGGACGAGGCGCCGATCAAGCCGGCCAAGAAGCTCGGCGAGGAAGCCATCGAGGTGGCCATCGCCGCGCTCGCCCAGGACAAGAACGCGCTGGTCGCGGAGACCGCAGACCTGCTCTACCATCTGTTGGTAGTGCTGGAGTCCCGCGGCGTGTCTCTTGATGAGGTGCTCGACGAGCTGGAGCGGCGCATGGCTCTGACGGCGGTCGGCGAAAAGAGGCAGAAAACCGCTTCGCGCTGACGAGTAGGCGCATTCCCATGAACCCGCGTCCTACCGTCGCGTTCTCCCCCTATGTGACCTACCTGCGCGAAGAGTGGGCGCGGCTCCGGGCCGACACGCCCATGCCGCTCACCGAGGCAGAGCTCGACAATCTGTCGAGCCTCACCGAGCGGGTCTCGGCCGACGAGGTCGTCGACATCTATCTGCCGCTCAGCCGACTGCTTAACCTCTATGTCGAGGCGGCCCAGGGTCTGCACGGCAATACCGCCCGGTTCCTGCGTAAGAGCGACGGCAAGATGCCGTTCATCATCGGCCTGGCCGGCAGCGTCGCCGTCGGCAAGAGCACCACGGCGCGCGTGCTCCAGGCGTTGCTAGCCCGCTGGCCGAGCCATCCGCGCGTGGAGCTGGTGCCGACCGACGGGTTCCTCTTCCCCAATGCCTGGCTCGAAGAGCGCGGGTTGATGAACCGCAAGGGCTTCCCCGAAAGTTACGACCTGACCAAGCTGCTCAACTTTCTGGCCGAGGTGAAATCGGGCAGGGATCGCGTCGATGCGCCGGTCTATTCCCACCTCATCTACGATGTGCTGCCGGACCAGCCGCTTTCAATCGAGCGGCCCGACATCGTCATTGTCGAGGGGCTGAACGTGCTCCAGCCCGCCAAGCTGCCCAAGGACGGCGAGGCCATTCCCTTCGTCTCCGACTTCTTCGATTTCTCGATTTATATCGATGCCGCCGACGATCTGATCGAGAGCTGGTACGTAGAGCGCTTCCTGCGGCTCAGGCAAACGGCGTTCCGCGACCCTGCCTCCTATTTCCACCGCTATGCCACGCTGTCGGAGGAGGAGGCGGTCGCCACCGGGCTGTCGATCTGGCGCTCGATCAACCTTGTCAATCTGCGGGAGAACATCCTGCCGACACGACAGCGCGCCGATCTCATCTTGCGCAAGGGCGCCGACCACGCGGTCGAGACGGTGGCCCTCAGGAAGCTTTGAGCGGGCGAGAGTTACTTCAGCGGCTCTTCATAGAGCTGCTGCGAGCCAAGCCCGATATTCAGCCGAAGCATGGTGCGACTGGCGAAGACCCCCTCGTCGTCGATTTGCGTCGGGCGTCCATCGTCGTTGGCATACCGCATCTTGGGAACCGAGGAGATGTACTCATAGTCGGTCCAAAGCGAGAGGCTGGTGCGCATGCCGATCTGCTTGCGGGTCTCGAGCGATATGGTGCCGATGAAGGCAAGATCGTCGGTCGACTTGGAAAGCTTGGTGGCGACTGGCCCGGTGAAACGGCCATCATAGTCGGTATCGGCGGAATACAGGCCTCCGCGCAGATTGATGAATGTGCGCAATCCAAGCCGATCGTAGAGACCTCCGACGCCCTTCACGGCAGATCCCAAAATCGGGATGAAGCCGAAGCTGTACTCTCCGCCGACGCCGATATAGCCGCCGTAATAGGTCGTATCGAGGTTCTCCTTATAGGAGAAAACAGTGCCAACTGAACTGCGCAGCGTATTGTCTTGGTCGATGCCGCGCACGTCAGCGCCCATGATGAAGTAGTCGTTGCGGTAGAAATTGGGCTTGACGTGAACCGGTTCCGCACGGCCGAATTTCAGCTCGGCTTGTACACCCCAATAGTCAGCCTCGCGGTCGGTCTTGGTGTTGAGAGTCCCGGGGTTGAATGTGTTGGCGCCGGTTGGGTCGATGACGACACATCCGCCGTTGCATCTCTTGCGGTCGTCGGTCTCGACATTGGCCCAGAAGCCCTTGATGCCGCCGGTCACGCGATAGCCGCCCCAGAAGCCGAGCGCGGTCTCGAAGCCGCCGCCCGCCGCTCCGCCGAAGTCGGCCCAGTCGCTTTCGCTGTTTTTCTGCCGACGCCCGTTGGCGAAAGTGTATCTGATGTCGGGAAGGGAAAGGAATTGAACACCGCCGCCAACCCAAATGGTGGTCCCATTGAAGGTCGCGGTCGTCATGTCTTGAGCTTGCGCGGCCGGAGCGAAAACAGCGGCGCCCAAGGCCGCCGCCGCAAACACGCGTATCGGATGACGCATCAGACCCCCGCATCAATGCTTCGTGGAAGATAACAGCGAAGCGCCTTGCGGGGAGATTATCTATAGACGGTGCAACACGATTTTGGCTTGGCGTGGCCAAAAAGCCACAAATCAGGCAGAGCCTCTTTCTAGCCAATAAGCCCGTTCTCCTTAGCGAGTTTCTGCAGGGAGACCTCGGGCCTGGCGCCTATATGGGAGATCACCTCGGCCGCGGCGAGGCTGCCGAGTCGCCCGCATTGCGGTAGCGAGGCGCCATGGGTCAGCCCATAGAGAAAGCCCGCTGAGTAAAGGTCGCCGGCGCCGGTCAGGTCGACCACGTGGGGCACACTTTCGGCATCGATTTCAATGGTTTCGTTTGCGGCAACAATAACGGAGCCGGCCTCTGAGCGGGTGAGCACGGCCATCTCGCAGTCCCTTAACGCGGCGTCGGCCGCCTCCTCGAAGCTGTTCACCTGGTAGAGGGTGGTGATCTCTTTCTCGTTGGCGAAGACGATATCGGCGCCTTCCCGCACCAGTGCCTTGAAGTCCTTGCGGTGCCGGTCGACGCATAAGGCGTCAGACAGGGTCAAGGCCACTTTGGCCCCCGCCTTCTTGGCCGCACGCGCGGCCTTCCTGAAGGCGGCCTTGGCCTCGTCGCGGTCGAACAGATAGCCCTCGAGATAGACGATTTTGGCGGCGCCGATCAGGGCCAGGTCGAGGTCCTCCGGCTTGAAGTCCACGCTGGCGCCGAGAAAGGTGTTCATGGTGCGCTCGCCGTCGGGCGTGACCAGGATGAGGCAGCGCGCGGTCGGCGCCCCGTCTGCCGGCAAGGTGTCATAGGCCACCCCGAGCGAGCGGATGTCGTGGCGGAAGATGCCGCCGAACTGGTCGGCGGCGACCCTGCCGATAAAGCCGCATTTGGCGCCGAACGAGGCGAGCCCGGCAATGGCATTGGCGACCGACCCGCCCGAGCGCTCCACCGCTGGCCCCATGGAGGCGTAAAGGCGGTTCGCCTCATCCATATCGATGAGGCGCATGGAGCCCTTGGCGAGGTCGTGCTTCGACAGGAAGCCCTCGTCGCAGCGCGCGATGATATCGACGATGGCATTACCGATGCCGACCACATCGTAGGTCTTTTCCGCCATCGCCCCGCCGCCCCCCGTCTTTCCCCTTCGCCCTGGCGTCTTCGCCCGGCGCCACTATATTCCCCCCGCCACAAGGGGAGCACGTCATGCTCGCTGCCGCAGGTCAAGCCTTCCAGGAACTGTTCACGCCGCCCTTTCGCGCCGTGCTGATCAAATGCGTGGGCTTCACGATCGGGCTTCTCGTCCTTCTGATTGTCGGCATCATCTGGGGGTTCGGCTATTTCGTGCACTGGCCCGACTGGATCGAGACCACGATCGAATGGCTCGGCGGGCTCGCGCTCGTGGTCGGGTCGATCTTCCTCATCCCTCCGGTCACCTCGCTGATCGCCGGTCTCTATCTCGACGACATCGCGGCGCAAGTCGAGCGGACGAATTTCCCGGCCGATCCTCCGGGCCGCGAGCTGCCGGCGCTGCAAGCAATCGGGCTCGCGCTGAAATTCTTCATCGTCGTGCTGCTGGTCAACATCGTGGCGCTGTTCCTTCTGCTCGTGCCCGGCGTCAACCTCATCGCGTTTTATCTCGGCAACGGATATTTGCTGGGGCGCGAATATTTCGAGCTTGCCGCCATGCGCCATCTTGCGCCGGCCGATGCCAAGAAGCTCAGGAAGGCGAACCGGCTCACCATCCTTCTATGCGGCCTCGTCATTGCCGGGCTTGCCTCGGTGCCGATCCTGAACTTCGTCACCCCGCTCTTCGCCACGGCCTTCATGGTGCGCATCTACAAGGGCCTTGCGCGCCGCTCTGGTCCGCGGCTTGCGGTGCGTCCTGTGGCTTAGGCGCGCGTTCTCCATTTTTGTACCTCCCCCTTGTGGGGAGGTCCGGCGGCGCCTTGCGACGCCGGGGTGGGGGTGCGGTCTCGCCCCACCCGGCGCGCTCAAGAAGCGCGCCCCCCTCCCCATCAAGGGGAGGGATGGAGTTCGTCGCACCGCCGCGACCAGACATGCGTTCTCGTTGCCGCGACGCTGCACGAGTCCGGGGTTTGCTCAGCCGGCCCCTCGCCCGATCTGCCCAGCAAGAGGAAGCCCCGGCCGGGAAAGGCGGGGCTAGGTTGTCGATCCAGGATACGCGGTGCGCGAGCTCCCGAGACTCCGCTAATGCGCAGGATGGGGCATATAGCCCAGTGAGCTGGGCAGACACGCGCACCAAGAGGATGGTAGCTTCAATCCCGCCCAAGAAGAAGCCCGATCCTGCGCGACCGGGCTTCTCCTACGCATAACTCAAGCCTCCCCTAACGGGCACCAGCGCGGTGCGGGGGGCCGAGGGTAAAAACCGCGCCAATACCCTTACGGTTGAACGCCTCTTTCGCGACGTGGTTCCGGCTTGGAAAGAGCTTAGTGCGTGGGATGGCGCGCCGGCTTGATCACCCAGGTGCAGGCGTCTTCGGTTTGAAGAGGCAGATGTCGGCGATGATGCAGCGCCAGCATTCGGGCCTCTTCGCCTTGCACACATAGCGCCCGTGCAGGATCAGCCAGTGATGAGCGTTGTGCTTGTAGCGCTCGGGCACGATGCGCTCGAGCTTGAGCTCGACCTCAAGCGGCGTCTTGCCGGGTGCTAGCCCGGTGCGGTTGGCAACCCTGAAGGCATGGGTGTCGATGCCGATGGTCGACTGGCCGAAGGCGGTGTTGAGCACGACATTGGCGGTCTTCCGCCCGACGCCGGGCAAGGTCATCAAAACTTCGCGGCTGTCAGGCACATTGCCGCCGTGCTCGGCGACGAGCTTGCGCGACAAGGCGACCAGGTTCTTTGCCTTGTTGCGAAAGAGCCCGATGGTCTTGATCTTCCCGGCGAGCGCCGCCTCGCCGAGTTGAGTGAGCTTCTCCGGCGTATCGGCGATGCGGAACAGGTGGGGCGTAACGCGGTTGACGGAGGTGTCGGTCGCCTGCGCCGACAGGACCACGGCCACCAGCAGGGTGAATGGGTCCTGGTAGTGGAGCTCCGTCTTGGGGTGGGGGGAGACCTCCTGAAAGCGGCGGAAGATCTCGTCGACCTCGCTTTGCGTCAGGCGCAAGCCGGGAGCCCTTTTGCCCTTGGCGCGCGTTGCTTTGCCGCTTTTCGATTGAACCGCCACGGGCCTTGCCTACAGCTCGCCAAAGGCTTTTATCTGAGCATGATCCTTTCGGAAAACCGGTTCCCACTTTTCCGGATCATGCTCTAGGATTAGCTCTTAGGTTGCTATGACAGAGGCCAACACCGCCATACAAGAGCCTTCGGGTCGAGACCCTTCGCGCTTCAGCGCCGTGCTGACCCCGCATCGGTCCTTAGGGCCTAAGGGGTTCATGGTGCTGATGGCAGCGGTGTGCCTGGTCAGCTTCGGCACGGGGCTATTTTTCTACCTGCTCGGCGCCTGGCCGGTGATCGGCTTCATGGGGCTCGACGTGGCCCTCATTTACGCCGCCTTCAAACTCAATTTCCGCGCGCTCCGCCTTTACGAGACGATCGATCTGACTCAAGATGCGTTGACCGTCACCCGCGTCGCGCCTTCGGGTCAGTCGCAGTCCTGGAGCTTCAATCCCTATTGGGTCAGCCTGAGCGTCAAGCCGCGGATCGGCCGCTCGAGCGAGCTGTCGATCGCCTCGCACGGCCAGCGGCTCGTGTTCGCGAGCTTCCTCACCGACGAAGAGCGGGAGGATTTCGCCTCGGCGCTGTCCTCGGCGCTGTCGGCCACACGGATTCCTGGTTAACGGGCCGTGGCGGAATTGCCCGTCCTGGGTGAGGTTTCTTTAGTCTCTCCCTGTTTCTTTAGTCTCCCCTTCGGCGACTGGGCAGATCACCTTGTTCTACTGGATCTATGATCTTCCCACTTGGCTGGCGATGACCTTGTTCGGCGCCGCCTTCGTGGGAATCTTTTGGCTTGGCGCCATACTCCTCAGTCCCATCGTCAAGTCGTGGCTTCACCGGCAGTCCGATTTCAATGCGACGCTCGGCAACTACCTGGGATATTTCGGCGTCATCTACGGCTTGCTGCTGGGCCTGCTCGAGATCGGGACCTATGAAAATTTCACGAACGCGGAGAAGGCGGTGGCAAACGAGGCCGCGGCGCTCTTGGCGCTCTACCGCAATACGGCCTCCTATCCCGAGCCGTACCGGAGCGATTTCAGAACGCTGATCCGCGACTACGCCCGCACGACGATCGGTGACGCCTGGCCGAAACAGCGCCGGGGGATCATTCCGGTCCCCGGCAACGCCAACCCTGTGGTCGGGATCCACCATCGCATAGCAGAATTCGAGCCGGAGACGAGGGGGCAGCAGTCCGTGCACGAGGCGACGCTCCGGCAGTTCCTGCAAACAAGGCTCGAGCGCCTCTACAGCGTTGTCTCGGACATGCCAAGCGCGATGTGGTACGTGGTCGCGCTCGGCGCGATCTTCAATTTTGCCTTCCTGTGGCTATTCGACTTAAGGCGCGGCCACCATTTGCTGCCGGGCGGCATGATCTCGTTTTTCACCGGGACCATGATCTGCCTGATCGGGCTCCTGGATAACCCGTATCGCGGAGACGGAGACGTGAGCGTCTCGCCCCAGGCCTTCGAACTGGCCTATCAACAGATGCTGCAGGACTAGAGCGGGAAGGCCGAGTTTGCATTAGGCCGCGAGCTCGCGCCTTTCGCCTCAGCGATGGCATCGGCAAGTCGCTCAGGGTAGACCGGCTTTGGCAACACGGGTGCGCCCGGCACCTGTTGACGGATGCGCTCGACCGTATCGTCATCGTTGTAGGACGTGACGAAGACGACCGGCACATCGAACATCTGTCGAAGCCAGCGAGCGACCTCGATCCCTTCGCGCCCTCCTTCGAGACAAACGTCAACCACGACAATGTCGGGCCGGTCGGTCATGGAAAGAGTGTGCGCTCGCCTGCCATTTGACGCCAAGTCGCAGTCGTCGAAGCCGAGGGTGTGCAGGGTGGTTTCAAGGTCGTGCGCAATGAGGTACTCGTCCTCAACGATCAAGGCGCGTCGACGGCGGGAAGCGGCCATTGGGTCATGTCCAACTCTCCGGCAGTGCTCCCGCTCGAAAGATAAAGCAATCGCGCGCCTGGAATGTTCCCGCGCACCGCGGACAATCCACCGGCAAAAAATTGCGGAGACGGGTTACTTCTGTCTCGGCGAGCAATCGCGACGATGCACTTGCCGCGGATTGCGGTCCAAGCACACCCATCCGTCCTTGCCGAGGGCGTAGCGCGGGATGGATGCGTAGGGACCAACGCCTGTGTGCTCGATGCCGGGTTGCACCAGCACGAGCGCAAACATGCCCAGCGCTGCGAGAGATACTGCTCGCACCAAAGCCTCCCCTGGGCGCCCGGTCTGTCAAAGGATCAGGATCAGAACCAGGCGCCGACTCGGGAAACTAGCAACTCTCGCAAGCGTGGTCGATGCGGCAAAGCGGGTCCAAATTGGGTTATGCTCGATCCGAACAAAAAGAGGCCCAGCCAAATGGGCCGGGCCTCATCGAATAGGACGTTACGTTTGAAGCAGTGCTATTCCTTGGGTACCTCGGGGCTCTCTTCGCCCATGGGCTTCTGGGAGCCCTCGGCCGATGCCGACTGCACCAATCCCATCTTGCACCCGTCTTTGAACTCGGCCTCGGAAATCTGACCATTAGCGTCAGCGTCCACCAAGTTGAAGTTCACAATAAAGGGGGCCGCCTGGCGTTCCGACAGAGTGTCGCCGTCTCGCTGGGTGAGACTCCAAACCTCCGCGCACGCGGCATCGTCCAGAATGGCGGCCGGGCGACCGGAGGAATCGCCACCTGACGGCTGCGAGGGCACCGGAGCGCCGCCGCCGGCCAGTGCGGACCCGGCACCAAGAAGCATGATTGCTGTGAAAGTTGCCAATCTCATGGCACGTACTCCTTCTCTTGGGGGGAGAGCCGGAACAACGAGGAAGTCGTTGGGAAGTTCCGAGTCTGCGCCGCAAAAACGGCCGTCTCGCCTCAGGCGGCGAGGTCGCGCTTCTCGGCGACGGTGCCGTCGGCGTTGAGCCGATACACCAGTGGCGAGGCCGTTCCGATCTCGACCTGCATCACCTCGTCGGGTTCCAGCCGGTCGAGCTCCATGACGAGCGAGCGGAGCGAGTTGCCGTGGGCCACGAGGATTACGCTCTTGCCCTTTTGCAGCTCGGGTACGATCCATTTCTCGAAGAAGGGGACGACGCGCGCCGCGGTGTCCTTCAGCGACTCGCCGCCGGGCGGCGCGATGTCGTAGGACCGCTGCCAGAGATGGACCTGCTCGGCGCCCCAGCGCTTGCGTGCCTCGTCCTTGTTGATGCCGACCAGCTCGCCATAGTCGCGCTCGTTCAAGGCAGCGGCCTTGACGGTGGGAAGCCTGCCCTGGCCGAGCTCCTCGAGGATGATGTCCAAGGTGTTATGCGCGCGTTTGAGCGTTGAGGTGAAGGCGCAGTCGAAGCGCTGGCCGGTCTCCTTCAGCATGGCGCCGGCGCGATGCGCCTCGGCCATGCCCTCTTCGGTGAGGCCGACGTCCTTCCAACCGGTGAAGCGGTTGAGCCGGTTCCACTCGCTCTCGCCGTGGCGGACGAGAACGAGCACGTTGTCCCCGACGGAGGGCTCTTTGCTGTCAGGACCTTTCGTCATTGCCTGTCCCGGTACTCAACCCGGAGCCGTTCATCTCGCATGGCAGGATACCGAGAGAACGTTAAGTTCGGTCTCACCATGACCTCCGTTTCGGGCTCATTTCCGGCGCCGGGATCCCGCCTTTTAGGCAAGTCCACGTCATTTTGCCAGATTCAAGCATCG
>DASWJG010000032.1:0-9783 GCA_036397315.1 Methyloceanibacter sp.
GCCGACCCAGACCGGCTACGACCCCGACCATCCGCTCGCCCGCGGCGAGGTCGGCAAGGTGGGCGTGCCGATTTCCCATCTCGGCGACATGCGGAGCCTGTTCGAGGGCATTCCGTTGGCTGAGATGAACACCTCGATGACCATCAACGCCACGGCGGCCTGGCTGCTCGCGCTCTATGTCGCGCTGGCCGAGGAGCAGGGCGCGGCCAAGTCGAAGCTCACCGGCACGGTGCAGAACGACATCCTCAAAGAGTACCTCTCGCGCGGCACCTACGTGTTTCCGCCGGCGCCATCGCTGCGGCTGATCAAGGACGTGATCGTGTTCACCGCGCGCGAAATGCCGAAATGGAACCCGACCAATGTCTGTTCCTACCATTTGCAGGAAGCGGGAGCGACGCCGGTCCAGGAGCTTGCCTTCGCGCTGGCCACCGCCGAGGCCGTGCTCGACGAGGTGAAGAACTCTGGCGAAGTGCCGGCGGAGGATTTTCCCCGCGTGGTTGGCAGCATGAGCTTTTTCGTCAATGCCGGGGTGCGCCTCATCACCGAAGTCTCCAAGATGCGCGCCTTCGTCGATCTGTGGGACGAGATCGCGGAGACTCGCTATGGCGTTGCCGACCCGAAGCTCCGCCGCTTCCGCTACGGCGTGCAGGTCAACTCGCTGGGGCTGACCGAGCAGCAGCCGGAGAACAACGTCTATCGCATCCTCTTGTCGATGCTGGCGGTGACGCTGTCGAAGAAGGCGCGCGCGCGCGCCGTGCAGCTTCCCGCCTGGAACGAGGCGCTCGGCCTGCCGCGCCCCTGGGACCAGCAATGGTCCTTGCGGCTCCAGCAGATCGTGGCCTACGAGACGGATCTTCTCGACCATGGCGACATCTTCGACGGCTCGGTCGAGATCGACCGCAAGGTCGAGGAACTGAAAGAGGAGGCCCGCGCCGAGCTCGCCAAACTCCAATCCATGGGCGGGGCGGTGGCCGCCATCGACTATATGAAAGAAGCGCTGATCGCGTCGAACGCGGCGCGTGTCGAGGCGATCGAGAAGGGCGAGCAGATCCTGGTCGGCGTCAACGCTTATACCGAGACCGAGGCGTCGCCACTGTCCGCAGGCGGCATCGAAGGCATTCTCACCGTGCCGGAGTCGGTCGAGATCGGGCAGGTCGCGGCTTTGCAAACCTGGCGGCAGCGGCGCGACGAGAAGGCGGTGCGGCAGGCGCTGGTCGATTTGAAATCCGCCGCCGCCGAGGGCCGCAACATCATGCCGCCGTCGATCGAGGCCGCCAAAGCCGGGGTCAGCACCGGCGAATGGGGCCAGGTGCTGCGCGAGGTGTTCGGCGAGTATCGCGCGCCGACCGGCATCCACGCCAAGCACCACATCGACAAGGCAAGGCTCGAAGACGTGCGCCGGAAGGTGGAGGAGGTCTCAGGCCGGCTCGGCCGGACGCTGACCTTCGTGGTCGGCAAGCCCGGGCTCGACGGTCATTCCAACGGCGCCGAGCAGATCGCCGTGCGCGCTGCCGATGTCGGCATGGAGGTCGTCTATGACGGCATCAGGCTCACCCCCGCCGAGATCGTGGAGCAGGCCAAGGAGGCCCGCGCTCATGTGGTCGGGCTTTCGATCCTGTCGGGCTCCCATGTCTCGCTGGTGCGCGAGGTGGTGCAGCGCCTGCGCGAGGCGGGCTTAGGCGACGTGCCCGTGGTGGTCGGCGGCATCATCCCCGCCGAGGACGTGAACATCCTCAAGCAATGCGGCGCGTCGGCCGTCTATACGCCCAAGGACTTCCAGCTTAACGACATCATGGCCGGCATCGTGCAACTGGTCGACGCCAAGGCGGCCGAGCTCGTGGCGCAGGGCATTCCCGTGCCGCCGTTGCGCGCCCGCGAGAAGGTGCGGCTGTGAGCGGCCTCGCTTATGCCAGCGCTCAATCCGTGCTTGCCGCGGATCAGAGCGGCAGCACCCCCTGTCCTTCGACCATCGCGTCGGGCAGCGACAGTGTCATGGTGGACGGCAAGCAGGCGGCGCGGGCGGGCGACGCGACGGGCTGCGGCAGCGCCGTCATCGAGGGCTCGCCGGACGTGTTCATCAACGGCAAGCCTGCCGCGCTGCAAGGCGATGCGACCGGCTGCGGCGGGTCGATCGTCACAGGCTCCTCGGGCGTCTTCATCAACGGCAAGCCCATGGCGGCGGCCGGCGACGCCGCCAGCTGTGCCGGCAAGTAAGCTCGAAATCTTCATCTGCCCTCCCACTTCCCGCCTGAATCGATGCCACTAATGACGGTGGGGGAACTCGGAGCGTTCTCAAGGATGGAGATATCCACATGAAACTTCAGTTTGGGCTTCGCCGTCGTCGTCGCGGCATTATCTCTCTTCAGCACGGCCGCCTTGGCGGACAACTGTACCTGGGCACCGCAGCCTGACGGCACCACCTGGGGAACCTGCGTGGACGATGGCGGGAGAATGTACTGCCAGTCCTGCCCGGCTGGCGGCGGCGCCTGCTCCGTCGTGTCGTGTTCCGGCTAGGCGGACCAATCACCCGGTCTCCCGCCCGGCGGGCTCGCTGAGCGATAGCGGTGGCGGCGCTTTGCCGCTAAACTCCCTGGTCGCGCCCATTTCTGGGCACTTGGCTACGGGGGGACCAATGAATATTCGCTTGAGCACGCCGCGGCGGGAGACCTTTATCGTGTCGGTCGTCATCGCCGCTCTTGTCATCCTCGGCATGATCGTGCCGTTGCCGTTCTTCACGGCCTATGCCCTCGGATTGTTGCTGATCGCCTATCTCATCCTGCTGGCCGGCGTGCTCGTGGACAACCTTTGAGCCGCAGGCCGCGAGGCTAACCCTTCACGAGCCTGAGCGTGGGCTCGCCCTTCTCGGCGGCCAGAAACGGGGCGAGCGTCGCATAGAGTTCGCGCCCGCGGATCGGCTTCGAGACATAGGCGTCCATGCCGGCCGCGAGATAGGTCGCGCAGTCGCTCTGCATCCCGTGGGCGATGAGGGCCACGATCGGCACCTGCGACGAAGGCGCGTGTAGGCTGCGGATGCGTCTCGCGGTCTCGACGCCGTCGAGGTCGCGCATGGCGGTGTCCATGAGCACGAGGTCGTAGGACTTTGCCGCGAGGCCCATCACGGCCGCGCCGCCGCTGGCGACCACATCATGGGTCAGTCCGAACTCATCGAGATAGGTGACGATCAGCATGCGGTTCACCGCATTGTCCTCGACCACGAGGACATGGCCGGAGAGCACTCCTTGCGGCTGGACGTCGTTGCCCGCCTTGGGCGCCGCTACGTTTATGCGCGGGCGTTCGGCCGGAACGGCGAACCAATAGAGGGTGCCTTGGCCGACCACGCTTTCGCAGCCGATCTCGCCGTCCATCAGAAGCGCGAGCTTGCGCGCAATCGATAGGCCGAGCCCGGTTCCGCCATTCTGGTTGGCAACCGGACTGTCGAGCTGAACGTAGGGCTGGAACAATCGCTCCTGCACGGCCTTGCTCAAGCCCACGCCGGTATCGGTGACGTCGAATCTGAGGAGCAAGCGTCCGTCGACCTCGCTCGCGCTGGCATGCAGACGCACCGAGCCTATGGCGGTAAATTTGAGCGCGTTGTCGACCAGGCTAATCAGCACTTGGCGCAGGCGCGCGGCATCGCCGACGATGAAGCGCGGACAATTGGCCCCGATATCGACGCCGGCGGTGAGACCCTTCTCGTTCGCCCGCGTTTGCAGCACCGCCGCCACGCCCTGGATCAGATCGTGCAGGTCGAAGGAGGCTTGATCGAGCTCGAAGCGGCCGGCTTCGAGCCGCGAGAAGTCGAGGACGTCGTTGAGCACGCCGAGCAGGCTCCGCGCCGACTGATGAAGCGTTCGGGCATAGCGCTGTTGGGTGGGGTCGAGCGGGCTGGCCAGCATGAGCTCGGCCATGGCGACGACCGCCTCCATGGGCGTTCTGAGCTCATGGCCGACCATGGTGAGCAGATCCGACTTGGCCTTGTCGGCAGCCTCCGCAGCCTCCCGCGCCCGGCGCTCGTCCGCCAGTCCGTCGACAAGACCCTGGATCTGCGCGAACAGATCGTCCGGCCGAAAGTCCTCAGGTCGCATTGCAGTTGCCCACCCTGGTTTCCAAATCGGTAGGCAGGATGGCAGACATCACTTAAAACTCGGCTAAATCGGCTGTGGCGAAATATAGCTAAGTGGCAGGAGAAATGCCGCAAATCGGCCATGCGCAGCATCAGGACCGAAAAAGATCTGAAGGAAGGCGTGGCGGCGCTTGTCGGCTCCTGCGCTCATTTGGCACGCGTCCACGCGCTCGCGGGGGACCCACCGCTGCGCCGCCGACCGGCCGGGTTCAAGGGGCTGGCCCGCGTGATTGTGGGTCAGCAGCTATCCATTGCAAGCGCCAGGGCTATCTGGCAGCGGCTCGAAGCGCGCGTGCGGCCCTTCACGACGGAGTCGCTACTTGCGACACCGGACAAAGACTTGCGCCTGGCCGGCCTGTCGGCTGGAAAAATCGCCACGCTGCGCGGTGTCGCCGAATCGGTCACGAACGGTTCACTCGATCTCGATGCGCTGAAGCGCGCGCGAGAGGGCCTCATTCACGCGAAGCTCACCGCACTCAAAGGCATCGGCCCCTGGACCGCCGACATCTACATCCTCTTCTGTCTGGCGCGCGCCGACGCCTGGTCACCAGGCGATCTTGCGCTCCGAGTCGCAGTCAAGGATGCGTTTGCGCTTGAGGCTCGGCCAGATCAGGCGTTGATGATCGAGATTGCTGAAGCCTGGCGCCCATGGCGGGCGGTCGCCGCGCGGATGCTGTGGTCCTATTATGCCTTTCGCCGGAAGACAGTTGACGCGCCCGCATGATCGTCTGTTCCTGCACCATGATCACGTCCAAGGACATTGCCGAGGCGGTATCGACCTTGCGCACGAAGGACCCTTTCGTGGTGCTGACGCCCGGCCTCATCTACCGTCAACTCGGCAAGCGGCCCTCGTGCGGCAGCTGTCTGCCGCTGATTACCAAGCTGATGGTCGGCTATGACGAGGAGGGCCCGAGCGGCGCAAGCGGGGGGACGCGACGGCCGGTCGAGGAGCCCTAGCTTGATGCAGAAGAACAGGTCATGATCGTTGTAGGTTGAGAGGAGGTCAGGGCAATGAAGGGCAATCCGCGGGTCATCGAATATCTCAACAAGGCGTTGACGAGCGAACTTACCGCCGTCAATCAGTACTGGCTGCATTACCGGCTGCTCGACGACTGGGGCTACACCAAGCTCGCCAAGAAGGAGCGGGAGGAGTCGATCGAGGAGATGCATCACGCCGACAAGCTCGTGACCCGCATCATCTTCCTCGAGGGATTTCCCAATCTGCAGGTTATCGATCCCTTGATGATCGGCCAGAACGTCAAGGAGATCCTCGAATGCGACCTCAAGGCGGAGTATGGCGCCCGCGCGCTTTACATGGAGGCGCGCGCCTGCTGCCGCAAGGAAGAGGACTACGTGTCCATGGATCTGTTCGAGGAGCTGCTCAGCGACGAGGAAGGCCACATCAACTATCTCGAGTCCCAGCTCAACCTCCTGAACGACATCGGCGCCCAGAATTACGGCCAGCTCAATGCCCATTCCGCCGATGAGGTGCCCGAGGAGGGTGCTTAAACTTGGCGCTGCCTCTCGACGGACCGAGACTGCCGCCGGCCGCGGGCGGCGCGCCGCGCCAGCTGGTCGTGTTCCTGCACGGCTATGGCGCCGACGGCAACGACCTCATCGGCTTGGGCCGCGAATGGGCGAAGCCGCTTCCCCATGCCGCCTTCGTCTCGCCGCATGCGCCCGAGCCCTGCGGCGCGGCGCCGATGGGGCGGCAGTGGTTCAACCTCACCTTCCGCGATGCGAACGAACTGGTCCGCGGCGTCAAGCAGGCAAGCCCTGCGCTTGAGGCGTTTCTCGACGCCGAGCTTAAGCGTCACAATCTGCCGGCGCGTTCGCTCGCCCTGGTCGGCTTCAGCCAGGGGACCATGATGGCGCTCGGCGTCGGGCTGAAGCGCCAGCCGGCGCCTGCGGCCATTGTCGGCTATTCCGGCGCGCTGGCGACGGTCGAGGCGCTGCCCAAAGACCCCGGATCGGCACCGGCCATTCTGCTCGTGCATGGCGACATGGACGAGCTCATCCCGGTCGACGCCATGTTCATGGCCCGCGAGCAGCTGGCGCAGGCGGGTCTTGCCGTGGAGTGGCACGTGGCGCAAGGCATCGGCCACGGCATCGACGCCCAAGGCCTGCATCTCGGCGGCGCCTTTCTGAAGCAGGCCTTCGCCGCCGCCGCTCAGCTCACCCAAGGATCGTAAGTGCCGAAGGTCCAGACATGGCCTTCGAGATCGCGACAGGTATAGTCGCGCCCGCCATAGTCTTGCGTCTTGAGCTCGAGCACGATCTCGGCGCCTTCCGCCTTGGCGCGGGCGTAATGGCCATCGACATCGGCGACGATCACATAGAGTCCTTGCGTGACGGATTGTCCTTTGAGGGGCGCCGCGACCAGATGGCCATACTCGGTCTCCACGTCGCCGAGCATGATCATGCCGTTGCCGAGAACGAGCTCGGCATGGGCGATGCTGATGCCCTCGCCTGGAACCACCATTTTCTTCGCGAAACCGAAAGCCTTGCAGAGCCAGTCGATGGCGGCTTTCGCGTTGCGGTAGCGCAAGGCCGGGACGATCCGCCCGCCCCCTTCCCGCTCCAAACCATTGGCCATGCGGTCCTCCTCTCCCTCGACTCGTGGCGATCCTTGTGACCATGACTACAGCATCTAGGGGCCTTCACAATCTCGACATGCCCCTATAGTATGCCGCCGGTTAGGAGGATGGTCCCGAGTGCGACGGGCAAGAGGAAGGACTTTCCGCCTTGAACGTCGCCACCGCATCGGCCGCCCCAGGCACTTTCCCCGCGCTCGTGCTCAACGCCGACTTTCGGCCGCTGTCCTATTATCCGCTGTCGCTGTGGGGCTGGCAGGACGCGGTTAAGGCCGTGTTCCTCGACCGCGTCAACATCGTCTCCGAATACGACCGCGCCGTCCGCTCCCCCTCCATCGAGATGAAGCTGCCGAGCGTGGTCTCGCTCAAGAATTATGTGCGGCCAGCGCTCTACCCCGCCTTCACCCGATTCAACGTGTTCCTGCGCGACCGCTTCACCTGCCAATATTGCGGCGACGATCAGGATTTGACCTTCGATCATCTCGTGCCCCGCTCGCGCGGCGGCATGACGCGCTGGGAGAACGTGGTCACCGCCTGCGCCCCCTGCAATCTGCAAAAGGGCGGCAAGCTGCCTCAGGAAGCGAAGATGTACCCGGCACAGAAGCCCTATCGCCCCACGGTGTTCGCGCTCCACCGCAACGGGCGGTTGTTCCCGCCGAACTATCTGCATGAGAGCTGGCTCGATTATCTCTACTGGGATACCGAACTCGAGCCGTAAGCCATTCCGCCGTCAGAACCTCGTGGTCAGCTCCGTCAGCCAGGCCGGCGAGGCATCGACCAGGACGGTCTCGATGCGCTTGTCGAGATTGGTGGCGACCAGCAGCCCGACGGCCACCAGCAACACGCCGAGCAGCGTCTTCCCCGCTTTACCGGTTTCCATAAGGCGGCCGCGCCAGCGCATCATCGCTTCGCGCGAGAGGAGGCCGAGCAGCATCAGCGGCAGCGCCGCACCGATGCCGAAGGCGAGCATGGTCAGCGCCACTTGCGCCAGATCCTCGCCCTTGGCGGCAAGGACCGAGGCGGCCCCGAGCGTCGGGCCGACACAGGGGCTCCACACCGCGCCGAGGAGGAGGCCAAGTCCGAATTGACCGAAAAGGCTGCCAGGCGTGAAATTGTCGGCGTAGCCGCCGGCCCAATTGCTGACCGGCCCGGCCGCGAGCGCAAATTGGTCCTGCAATTTCGGCACCAGGAGCACCACGCCCACCGCGATCAAGAGGACGGCCGAGACGGTGCGAAAGACGCCGGTATCGAGCCCGGCGGCAAAACCTATGGTGGCGACGAACAGGCCGATGGCGGTGAAGGAAACGGCGAGGCCGGCGGCAAGCGCCGCCGGGCCCAGATGGTGCTCGCTCGCCGCGGTGCCGAGAACGATCGGCAGAAGCGGCAGCACACAAGGCGAAAGAACCGACAGCGTCCCTGCAACAAACGCGAGTCCCAGGGTGCCGATGGGCATTTTCTTTTGCCTTATAGAGCGCTCTCGACTAGCGCGGCGATCGAGGCGGGATTGGTGTCGCCGACCGAGCGGTCCGTTTCGGTTTCGCCCTTATAGGCAATCAACGTGCTTTGCGATTGCGCTTTCAGCGCGCGCACATCGTCCTTCTGCGTATCGAAATCGACCTTGAAGACGACGAGGTCTTTGAACTTCGGCTCGCGGGTGAGCTGCACCAGAATCGGATTCTGCGCCCGGCAGGTCGGGCACCACGCCGCAAAGATATCGACCAGGATCGACTTCCCTTCCTTCTTAGCCGCGGCAAAGGAAGCGGCGTCGAACGGCTTCCACTCGGCGGCTGACGCCGGGAGCGAAGCGAGCAGCGCGGCAGAAGCCACGATGGCAAGGAGGAGAGAGCGAAAGCGAACCATCTGTCCGATCCTCCGATCAAGGCGTGTGAAGGGAACCGTGCCGTGACCGCAAAGGGACCGCCGGTTGAGCCGCTATAGCAGCGGCCACTCGATTCTCGCCAATCACTCTCTGTTGAATTCGGCGTAAGCTACTGCCGCCGACTGGCCCCATAGGCGGCGACGCAAGCGAGGAAGGCGGAGATCACCGCGTTCCACCCGGCAAAGGAGAGCCACAAAAAGCGCCACGACGCCTCGTCGCAGCGAATGATAGGCGTGTCGACGATCCCGCCCTCGCCCCATTCAAGCTCGAAGGCGCCGGAGCAGGCAGCCGGCCCTTCCCACCATTTCCACTCGATGCCGGCATGGTAGATGCCGGCCACCATATTGGCGAGGACGGCGAGCGCGATAAGGAGAAGCAGGATGCGCGCCGGCCCCGTCACATAATTTCGCGCGAGCAGAAAGGCTATGGCGCTCGCCGGCACCGCCAAATAATAGGCGTAGCGCTCCTCGAGACAGAGCGGGCACGGCGCGTAGCCGCCGAGATGCTCGAAGGCGAGCGCGGCGAGAATCGTTGCCGCCGCGACCACGAGCACGACGGCGCTCGCAACCATCACCGGACGGGGGGGCTTAGCCAGGATCGGCTTCTTCAGAGCGTCCATCTCAGAAGGCATATTTGGCGATGAGGAAGCCGCCGACAATGGCCGCCAGAAAGCCGGTGGTGACCAGGGTCAGCCGCTTCTCGATGAACTCGCGGATCGGCTCGCCATAGATGCGCAGCAGCTCGGCCTCGAGGAAGAAGCGCGCACCACGGGTTATGGTCGACAGCAAGACGAACATGAAGAAGTCGTAGCCGGCGAAGCCCGAGGCGATGGTCACGATCTTGTAGGGGATCGGCGTCATGCCCTTGATCAGAATGATCCAGGCGCCCCATTTGGCGTAAGCCGCGCGGAAGGCCTCGACGCCCTCGCCATAGCCATAGACCGAGATCAGCCAATGGCCGACCGTGTCGTACAGGAAGGCGCCGATGGCATAGCCGAGGATGCCGCCAAGCACCGAGGCGATGGTGCAGACCAGCGCATAGAGCCTCGCCTTGTGGGGCTGGGCGAGCGCCATCGGCACCAGAACGACGTCGGGCGGGATGGGAAAAAACGAGCTCTCGGCAAAGGACACCGCCGCCAGCGTGGGAAGCGCGTGGCGGCTCTCGGAGAGCTTGATGACCTTGTCGTA
>DASWJG010000033.1:0-6876 GCA_036397315.1 Methyloceanibacter sp.
GTGGGCACGGCGCTGGTGCGCCTTTGCCCACCCTACGGAATCAGCACCGCGGCCCCGGTCAGTTCGCCCTTGCGGAGGCGTTCGAGCGCTTCGTTGGCCTGGCTCAGCTTCATGGGGACCACCCTGGTCTTGACCGGTACCTTCGGCGCCAGCGCCAGGAACTCGCGCGCGTCGGCGCGGGTGAGGTTGGCGACCGAGCGCAGCACCCGCTCCTCCCACAGGATGTCGTAAGGGAAGCTCGGTATGTCGCTCATATGGATGCCGCCACAGACAACGACGCCGCCCTTGCGCACGGCTTTCAACGCAGCGGGCACGAGCGCGCCGACGGGGGCGAAGATGATTGCCGCGTCGAGCGCTTCAGGCGGCTTCTCGTCCGAGCCGCCCGCCCACACGGCGCCGAGGCTACGCGCAAAGTTTTGCGCCGCAAGGTCGCCCGGGCGGGTGAAGGCGTAGACGTCGCGTCCTTGGGCGCGCGCGACCTGCGCCACGATATGGGCGGCGGCGCCGAAACCGTAGATGCCGAGACGCTTCGGATCCCCCGCTAGTTTGAGCGAGCGGTAGCCGATCAATCCGGCGCAGAGCAGCGGCGCTGCTTCGGCGTTGCTGTAGCCGTCCGGCAGGTGGAAGGCGTAGCGCGCGTCGGCGACCGTGTAGCCGGCATAGCCCCCATCGATCTGGTAGCCGGTGAAGCGCGGGTGGTCGCAGAGATTCTCCTCGCCCTGGCGGCAATAGAAGCAGGTGCCGTCGGTCCAGCCGAGCCACGGCACGCCGACGCGCATCCCTATGGCGAATCCCTCGACGCCCGGCCCAAGCGCCTCCACATGGCCGACGATCTCATGGCCGAGGACGAGGGGCAGCTTGGGGTGGTGAAGCTCGCCATCGAAGATATGGAGGTCGGTGCGGCATACCCCGCAGGCCGCGACCTTGATGAGGATCTGGCGGGGCCCAGGCTTGGGCACCTCGAGCTCGACGGGCTTGAGCGGGGCGCCCGGCCGATCGAGCAGCATGGCCTGCATGTGAGAGGGGATGGCCAATTTCTGACCCGGTTCAGTTTTTGTTTCGTTTGGATCGACGCGCGCGTGCTGTCCGGTGGGCGGCTACTCTTTCCTTCCGGCCTCTTTGCAACCGACGGCGTTTCCGAAACTCTCAAGCGTGATCTTCTGTTGCCGCTCGGGCGGAAGGAGCGCCACGATCACGCCGGCGACGAAACAATAATAGTGCGCCGCGAAGAGCGTCTTGTCCTGGCCGGAGCGGAAGCGCGCCGAACGCTCGATCCGGTCGATCTGCGTGCGAGCGGCCTCAGTGATCCGCCGCAACGCCGTGGCGGCCTGCTCCGGCGTCGATTGGGCCACCTCGTCGAGCAGCGTTTCGACTGCGCCGGAGTCCAGTTTGGAAAGCACGCGGCACCTGTCGCCGGCCAGATAATCCTGGTAGGCCTCCGATGTCTTGTTAGCCGCAAGCAGACGCTCCTGCGCCTCGATCAGCTCATTGGCGACAGCGCGCCACTCCGTCAGCGTGGCGTCGGCCCCGGGCGCAGCAGCAAGGATCGTTTCAGCCTGGTTGCGATAGGCTTGCCAGCGCTCGGCCGCGATCGGAACCGGCGATGATGGCGCGGCGAAGGCGACGATGTCGCAGCCCGCGATATTCTTGAAGGCAAGCGCAGGACTGGCGCTAAAGCCCAAGGCCAAGCACGCCAGCAGGACGAGACGCTGTTTCACTCGATGCTTTTGCGGATCTGCGCGAGCAGGGCGGAACGGCTCGTCTGCGGGCTCAATTGATAGCGATAATAGCCAACCATGTCCTTGATCCGCTGATATTGCAGCGGCGTGAATTGCTTCATGCAGGCATCGTCGGAATAGTCCATGTAGTTCTCGACCGGGTCGAAGCGCGTTTCGCCGGGACAGGCCGAGGGTTGCCGTAGCGGGCAGCCCGTCGCCGCATTTTGCTCGTAAGCCGTGTCGACGACGTCGTCGCCGGGGGCGTCACAGCCGCCCTGGAAGGTATGGTAGAGCCCGGCCCAATGCCCGACTTCATGCACGGCCGTCATGCCGAGATCGTAGGGCCAGGGCTGGGCACGCGAGGCGTCGGGCAAGCTCGCATGATGGATGACGACGCCGTCGAGCTGAGGCGTATCGGCGTACCACCAAGGGAAGGTGGCATAGCCCAATAATCCGCCCCCGGGCTCGGCGGTATACATGTTGAGGGAGCCGGCGGTGTCGGTGCCGAGCGTAGTCTTCATCTCGATCTCGGCGTCCGAACCTGGTTCGTGGGTGAACCAGGATTGGTTCTCATGCAGGTTCACATCCGCGATCTTGAATTCGATCGAGGCGGGCGCATAGGTGCGATTCAGCAAGGCGACTTGCGCCTTGAGCTGGCGGTCGGGCAGGTAACCCTGCGTCCCCTGATGGATGATATGGAAGCGGATCGGGATCACCGTCTTGCCACGGAAGTTGACGCGGTAGGAGCGAAGCGCGGTGATCACGCGGTTGGCCTGTATTTTCGCCGCCGGGGTGGGTGGCGGCGTGCCGCATCGATAGAGCTTCGGTGCGGTGGCGGGCGCCTCTTGGGCAAAGAGGGCGTCGACCTTGGCGGTCGCGGTTGCCAAGCAGGTGCAGGCGGATGACATGAGGAACTGACGCCGATTCACGACTACTCTCCCAGGTTGGTTCGTTTTTTGTCTGTGAACCTGGTCCGCCTACCAAGCCGCAGAGGTTACCGAGCGGCAGAGATTACCCAGACATTCAAACCTCAGGAAGCGTTTTCAGCTTAAGGTTTTGTCACCTTCGAGGCGCCCGGCGCGCTGCTTGAGAGTGTCTTCGAGCTGCTTGATCCAGGCCACGTCTTCCCCTCGGGCTTCACGCATGCCGTGGATCAACCCGAGATTGCGCGCCGTCGTTTCCAGCTCCCACGAGGCGCGCGCCACGGCGAGCGCCTCGCCGAGCCTGTCATTGGCGTCGTCGGCGTCGCGGGCGAGTACGGCAAGCTCGAGCAGCGTGGCGTGGTCCCAATAATCGGGATTCTTTCCTGCCTTGCGGACCGTGGAATAGCGCACCACCGGCAAGATCTCGGTCTGGCGCGGATCGGCCTTGGGCATCATTTCCATCAAGGTCACCGCATTGATGCCGGGATAGGCATCGCGCCAATCCGCCTCGAAGCCCGCGAGATAGGTATCGATGGCATTCTTGAGCAGCGCGCGCGCTTCCGGCAGGCCCTCTTTCTTTGCGAGGTCCCAGCGGTCCTTGTACATGCGACCCAACAGACCGTTGGTCTCGCTCGACGGACCGAACTCGGCGATCACCTCGGCGAGCACCTTCTCGGCCTCGGCAAAGCGGCCCTCGCGGTTGAGCGCGAAGCCGAGCTGCTCGCGCATCATCTTGGCGCGTTTGAGAGGCAGCGGCATGCGGTGGTAGAGGTCAATCATGGCGGCGTATGCCTTCACGTCGCGCAGCGACAAGAACAGATCGACCACGACACCGCTCTCCACCTCGAGCAGATTGGCGAGCGCGGGCTCATCGGCGAGCTTCTGCACTGCCTCTTTCCCCTCGCGCACCGCCGCGCGCAAGCGGTCCTTATACCGCTTGGAATAGTCGGCGGCCTGCCGGAAGATATCGGTCTTTGCGTGATCGACCTCCCAGCGCGGAACGCCTTCGACCAGCTGGAAGATCGGGCTGTCGTCATGCGGGTTGCCGCGCGCGGCGATGAGTTGCTTGGCGATTTGGTCGAGCGTCGCGTCGGCCTCGACCGGCTCGCCGGCCCTGTCGGTCTTGTAGGAGATGCCGCGCACCAGCGCGATATCGAAGGGGAGCACCGTGCCTTCGCCGAACACGATTACCGTGCTGCGCGGCCGCATGGCGTGCCTGATGCCCAGCTCGTAGAACACGTTGGGATTGGCGCCGGTGATGTCGGCCACGGCGTAGTGGCAGAGCATCAGCCGCTCGAACATCGGCTTGTGGATGGTGCCGCCGATCTTCTCCTCGTCGGCGCGGATCGGCTCCAGCCCGGCCCGGGCGACCGCGGGCGCGATGATCTTCAAGTAGATGGAGTCGAAATTGGTGACGCGCCCGGCGGCATCCATCTTCTTGCCGAACGGCATCAGCACGAAGCAGAGCGGTGCCAGCTCAGCCGTCTCGTCCACGACAAACTCCATCCGTTGGCGAGCACCTTCGGCGTCGCCTCAGGAAAAGTCTAGCATGGAAGGATTAGTGGCGGACGAGCGGCCAGGTTTGTAGGCTTTGGCGGAGCGTCGAAACGGCGACCGGCGTTTCGGGCGCTTGCTCATAGGCGCCGGACGGACGCGCCGTGAGGGTGCCGAGCAGCCGGCGCTCGGGCACGAGCGCGGACACAGCCCACAGCGCCCCGAAGGCGAGTCGGCCGAGCCTGGCGGTGTCGGGGGCTTCCTCGTCGAACAAGGTCAGCGCATTGCGCCTGTCGGCATCGCGGCGCATGGCATCGCCCGACCAGCACATGGTCTCGCCATAGGTCACCTGCTCATGCGCATCGAGCAGGCGCGGATTGCGTGCCCAGCGGATGAGCTCGGATGCCGGCTCTTGCGGGGCAAGCTCTGAAAGGCTCGCGAAGAGCTGCTTTAGGTCGTCCTCAGGCTCGAGCCAGGCGAGAATCACCTTGGCGCTCACGCCCGCGTGCTGAAGGGCGCCCTTCATGCCGATCAGGGCCTTGGCCGGGTCCGACCCGGGCGAGCGCAGGATCATGGTGAGGGAGAAGCCGGCTTGGGCGCGCTCGACACATCGCGACATCATCTGAAGATGCCGGCGAAGCTCGCCCTGTTGAGGATCCCTCAGACTTTCCGAACCGACCACAACGCGCATGTTCCCCCTCGCATCTGTGGAATTGGTTGAGGGACAGACGCTATGGCGCTTGGCCCTCGCTTTGCCATGAATAGCAGGAGCAGGGTTAAGGAAGACTTGAGGCCCGTGCCGTTTGCGGACGGCGGCGTATTAACCGCTGGCCTTAAGCCGCCGATTGGTCCCGGATTTGGGCTGAAGAGGAGCGCGCCGGAAAGGCCGGCGAGGCAGGGATAAGTGAGATGAGACTCGGCCATACTGCCGAGCCGGCACGCCAAGCGGAGCATACGCGCTACTCGAACCCGACTAGGACCCTCTACGCGCCCCAGCTCCGCCGGTGCCCACTGGCGAGGCCTGCCCCGACCTCATGTGAGGCCCAAAATGTGTCCCTGTTGGGACCGATTTAGCGGAGGGGATGTACGCGTTGCAGCTATCTCCCGCCGGGAGCCGCAACAAGATATCGTGTGCCGGACAAAGGAGGGGTGAGATGGTGCCTTGGCTGGTGCTGATCGGCGTCTTGCTGGTGCCGAGTGCCGCATTTCTCTTGTGGAGTTGGCGAAGCTCCCGCAACGACATGGCGCTGATGCGCGCCACGGAGACGACGCGTGCGGTGGACGTGGCGCAACTCCCGGCCGGAAGCCTGGTCGAGATCAAGGGCAAGCTCCGCTGCGCCTCCCCCGTGATCGGGGAGCTGTCGCAAAGTCCTTGCGCCCACTTCGTCTCGACCGTCGAGCGCGATTACGAGATCTTGGAATATGACGTGCATCGCAAGACCTCGTGCCGTAAGCGCAAGACAGAGATCGTGCAGTCCACCACGCTGTTTGCCGCATTCGAGATCGAGGATGAGAGCGGGCGGGCTATTGTCTCGCCCGAGCACGCCATCATCGAAGGGATCGAAGCGGTCGCCCGGGAGGATCTTCGTCGCCATGAGGCGGAGGGCGAGAGCGTGATGCAGACCGCGCTCGGCACCATCAACAACACCGATCGGACGCTCGGCTTCCGCTACAAGGAGATGCACCTGCCGCTCGATGTCGAGATTTATGTGCTCGGTGTCGTCGGCGAGAACCGGTGCATCGGAGCTCCTCCTGCCGATGCCAAGGGGCAGCGCTTCCTTATCAGCGTCAACTCCGAGGAAGCGCGTGCGGCGGAGCTCGGCAGCAAGAGCAAATTGATGCTGGGGATTGGGGTCGGCTGTTTGATCGGTGCGATCGTGTGTCTTGGGTCGGCTGTCTGGTTTGCGCGCTACGGCCTCAACCGGCCGGCACCGCCGCAAGACGTCCTGCAAAGCGAGATCTGGTGGTAACAAGACGGTTGGTGTTGGCGAGGAGCAGGACTACATAACGGCAGCATGCCCGAACCCCTCACCAAAGAGCGCGTGCTCGAAGCCCTCAAGCGCGTCAAGGGTCCCGACCTCGGAGCGGACCTCGTCTCACAGGGCCTTGTCTCGGAGATCGTGATCAACAAGGGCAAGGTCTATTTCGCCATAAAAGTGGACCCGGCGCGCGCCGGCGAGCTCGAAGCCTTACGCCAGGCGGCGGAGAGCGTGGTGAAGGCCCTGCCGGGAGTCGAGGCCGTGGCCGTGACTTTGACGGCGGACCGCGCGCCCGGCGGCGCGCGAGGAGGCGGCAACGGCAGGGGCCGAGAGGCGCCGCAAGGCTCGCCCTTCACGCGGCCCGGCGCCGCGCGCGATGCGCGCCATCGCCCCGGCGGCGTGCCTGGCGTCGCCAACATCATTGCCGTGGCCTCAGGCAAGGGCGGCGTCGGCAAATCGACGACCGCGGTCAATCTCGCGCTCGCCCTGAAAGAGACGGGGCTTAAGGTCGGCATCCTCGACGCCGATATTTACGGACCGTCGATGCCGCGGCTGTTAGGCCTGAAAGGCCAGCCGCAACAGCTCTCCGGCGACAAGCTCGCGCCCATGGAGGCCTATGGTCTCAAGGTCATGTCCATGGGCTTCCTGGTCGATGAGGAGACGCCCATGATCTGGCGCGGGCCGATGGTGATGTCGGCGTTGTCGCAGATGCTGAAGGACGTCGCCTGGGGCGAGCTCGACGTGCTCGTGGTCGACATGCCG
>DASWJG010000034.1:0-4983 GCA_036397315.1 Methyloceanibacter sp.
TTCGATGCTTAATTGTGCCCATCTCGATCATGAACTGAAGGGCGCCGCTCCGTCCCGGTCGAGCTTTACCCGTTATGCGATCTACTACACGCCGCAACCCGGGACCGCGCTTGCGGCATTCGGACGCTCGTGGTTCGGCCGCGCCAATGATGGCGTCACCTTGCAGGCCTTTTCCGACGCCGGCCTCTCCGGCACGAGCTTCGCCAAGCTCGCTGTCGCGCCCGGCCGCTATACCGGCCTGCATGCGCTGTTCAGGGCCCCCTTTGCGCCGCGCGAGGGCATCGGGCCCGATGCCATCAAGACTCGGCTCATCAACTTTGCCGCCCGCCGCAAACCGGTCGAGACCGGCCCTCTGACATTATCGCGCGCCGGCCGCTTTCTCGTGCTGCGCCCGGTCGAGGCGACGCCGGCGCTCGACTGGCTTGCGGCTCAGTGCGTCGCCACCTTTGAGGATTTCGCCGCTCCCCCGAGCGACACCGAGCGCGAGGAATATGCCAGCCCCAACCTCAGCGACTATCAGCGTCTGCTGTTGGAGAGTTTCGGCGATCCCTATGTGCTGAGCGAGTATCGCTTCTCGATCACGCTCACTGGCCCGCTCGACGCGGCACATCTCGAGCGGGTGGCGCAGGCGCTCTGGCCCGTGCTTGAGGAAATCTGCGCGTCCGGCGTCACCGTCGACGGCCTGTCGCTGTTCGGCGACGGAGGCGGCCGCTCGCCGATGCGCCTCGTCGGCCGCTATCGCCTCGGAGCGTGAGTCGTAGAGGCCGCGCGCCGGCGCCCCTGCCCCGCCTGGGCCTTGCTGCCCAAGGGGCCAAAGTTTTGACACACAGGCTCGTCACCCTCCGTCGGCTGGGAAAAACGGGGTTGCCGATGCCTGATTATGGGGAAATTCTCGCCTTCCTCGCCGCGAACCCGCCCCAGCTTACCGCCGAGCGTGAGCTGCATGCTTCGCTGCTCGAATTGATCGCGAAATGCTTGCGCTCCGAGGCGATGACGGAGGAGGAGGACGAGGCCTCACCCGAGGAGTTGCAGACGCGCCGCATTCGCTGGATGGATCTCAACTGATCGAGCTCAACTGCACGCGGCTCGATGCCGCGAGGCGGGCGACCCATGGCATTTGCGCGCCGGGGCCAATGGGTGCTAATGGAGCCTGAGATGAGGGCCGCCTGGGCGCTGGATGGCCAGTATTTTCGCGCATTTAGAGGGAGTTGACCGGCATGAGGGACAGCGTCGCGGTCAAGCATTCGGCCGAGCCCCGGGGGACGAGTGGGGCGGACGATATCGTTCGCAACTTCATCAAAAGCATCGATAGCGCCAAGCGCTCCGAGCAGCCTTATCGCAATTGGTCGCTCACGGCCTGTTTGCCCGGCGATACGGTCGACGACATCCTGGCGCTCCCCTTCGACGCGCCGTCCCTTGACGGTGTCTCGGGCAAGCGCGAGCTGCACAACAACACGCGCAGATATTTCGACGTCGACAACCGCAAGCACTTCCCCGTCTGCGAGGCAGTGGCGCAAGCCTTCCAGGACAAGCGCGTCACGAGCCACATCGAGAATGTGTTCGGCACCGACCTCAAAGGCACCTATCTCCGCATGGAGTTCGCCCAGGACATCGACGGCTTTTGGCTCGAGCCGCACTCCGATCTCGGCGTCAAACTGTTCACGATGCTGCTCTACCTGTCGAAGGATCCGAGGCATCAAGATCTCGGCACCGACATCTTCGACGCCGACAAGAAGCGCGTCGGCCGCTCGCCCTTCGCGCCCAATGCCGCGATGATCTTCGTGCCCGCGGACAATACCTTCCACGGTTTCGAGAAGCGCCCGATCAAGGGCGTGCGCACGTCGCTGATCATCAACTACGTCACCGATGAATGGCGCGCGCGCGAGCAGCTCGCTTTCCCTGAAGCGCCCATCGCTTAGCGCTCCTGCTTCAACAAGGTTCGCTTGGCTCGGACGATGCTGTAGAAGCAGCATCGTCACTCCTTACTGAGCGAAGCCAATGAGCAAAGTCACCTGGATCGGGCTCGGCGTCATGGGCTTTCCCATGGCCGGCCACCTCAAGACGCGCGGGGGCCACGACGTCATTGTGTTCAACCGCACGCGTGCCAAGGCGGACGCTTTCCTCGCGCAATTTGGCGGCAGGCTGGCGGCGACCCCTGCCGAGGCGGCGGAAGGCGCCGACTTCGTCTTCACCTGCGTCGGCAATGACGACGATCTCCGCGCGGTGACGCTCGGGCGACACGGCACGTTCGAGGCGCTTGGCAACGGCGCCATCTTCATCGACCACACCACCGCCTCGGCCAGGACCGCCCGCGAGCTTCATGTCGCCGCCAAGGAGCGCGGCGCGAGCGCGCTCGATGCGCCGGTGTCAGGCGGCCAGTCCGGCGCCGAGAACGGGACACTCACCGTGATGGTTGGCGGCGACGAGGCCGCCTTCGCTGCGGCGAAGCCCGTGATCGAAGCTTACGCACGCGCGGTCAATCTGATCGGGCCTTCGGGCTCAGGCCAGCTCACCAAGATGGTCAACCAAATCTGCATCGGAGGGCTCATCGAGGGGCTTGCCGAGGCGCTTCAATTCGCCCACCGCGCCGGCCTCGACATCGACAAGGTGGTTGCCACCATCTCCAAGGGCGCCGCCCAGTCCTGGCAGATGGACAACCGCTGGAAGACCATGATCGAGGGCAAGTTCGATTTCGGCTTCGCCGTCAACTGGGTGCGCAAGGATTTCGCGCTTGTCTTCGAGGAAGCTCGTGCGAACGGGGCTGAGCTTCCCGTGACGGCTTTGGTCGACCGGTTCTACGCCGAGATTCAGGAGATGGGCGGCGGGCGGTGGGACACGTCGAGCCTGATCGCGCGACTGGAGCGGAAGAACTGAGGTGGGTGAATGACCGCACGCATCATTGACGGGAAGGCCATCGCGGCCGAGCTGAGCCAAAACATCGCCAACGCGGCCAAGCGCGCGACCACGGAGCACGGCATCGAGCCGGGACTGGCAGTGGTGCTGGTGGGCGACAACCCGGCGAGCGAAATCTATGTGCGCAGCAAAACCGCCAAGACCGCCGCGACCAATATGCGCTCGTCGTTCTATAAATTGCCGGCGACGGCACCCGCGGCCGAGCTCTTCGAGCTCATCGAGCGGCTGAACCAGGATCCGACCGTGCACGGCATTCTGGTGCAGCTGCCGCTGCCGCCGCAGATCGACTCGCGCAAGGTGATCGAGGCCATCGCGCCGGCCAAGGATGTCGACGGGTTCCACCCTTTGACGGCGGGCCTGCTGTCGACCGGCTTGCCCGGCATCGTGCCGTGCACGCCGCTCGCCTGCATCATGCTCGCCAAGAAAGTGCATGGATCGCTCGCCGGGATCGAGGCCGTCGTGATCGGGCGCTCCAATATCGTCGGCAAGCCGCTGGCGCAACTGCTCCTGATGGAGAACGCGACCGTGACCATCGCGCATTCGAAGACCCGCGACTTGCCTTCCGTATGCCGGCGCGGGGACATCGTCTTCGCCGCGGTCGGCCAGCCTGAGATGGTGCGCCGCGCCTGGATCAAGCCCGGCGCCACCGTCATCGACGTCGGGATCAATCGCATTTCGGCCGGAGACGAGAAATCGAAGATCGTCGGCGATGTGGCGTTCGCGGAGGTGGCTGAAATCGCCGGCGCCATCACGCCGGTGCCGGGCGGCGTTGGCCCGATGACCATCGCCTGCCTCATGCTCAACACTTTGAAGGCCGCCTGCGCGCAGAACGGGCTGCCGCCGCCCATCGCATAGTCCCAGAGAGTTCAGTAAAAAGCGCGGGGCTGAGTCCCTACGCCTTCTTCTCTTCCACCGCGTAATCGAGCGGGAGCGCGGTCGTATATTTGATCTGCTCCATGGCAAAGGCCGAGCTCACGTCGGAGAGCTCGATTCGGCTGATGAGCTTCTTGTAGAAGGCGTCGTAGCGCTCGATGTCGGGCACCACCACGTGCAAGAGATAATCGACCTGCCCGCTCATGCGGTAGAACTCGACCACCTCGGGGAACTCCTTGAGCGCTTCGTGGAAGCGGTCGAGCCAGTCTTGGGTATGGTGGCTGGTGGTGATGGAGACGAAAACGGTCACCCCGACATTGACCTTCTTGGGGTCGAGCAGCGCGACGCGCCGCTGGATCACGCCCAGCTCCTCGAGCTTCTGGATACGGCGCCAGCAGGGAGTGGTGGAGAGCCCGATCTGCTTGCCGATCTCGGCTACCGGCAGGGTGCAATCCCTCTGCAGGATGTCGAGGATCTTACGGTCCATTCGGTCGAGCATGGCACAATATCTTTGCGCGATCACTGCGTGATCTGGAACTGCATTCCCCGCGAGCCCTACTCGCTACCTGATAAGTAGATTATTATTCTACTGCGCGCAAGCGGCTTTCACAAAAGCCGGCGCACCTCGCGCCGGAGCACTGGCAACAGCTCTCTCTCAAACCAGGGATTGTCTCTGAGCCAGCCATTGTTGCGCCAGGACGGGTGCGGCAACGGCAGCACGCGGGGACGCCGCCTCCGCTTGAGATGCCCGCGCCAGCCGAGCATCGTCTCCTGTAAATTCGTCCCCGCCCCTTCTCCGAGATGCCACTCTTGCGCGTAAGATCCGACCGCCAACACGAGCTCAAGCTGCGGCAATGCGGTAAACAGCTGGCCATGCCAGAGCTTCGCGCATTCGCGGCGCGGCGGAAGGTCGGCGCCTTTCTCGTCCTGCCCTGGAAAGCAAAACCCCATGGGCACGATGGCGACGCGCGCCTCGTCGTAGAACTCTTGCGCCGTGACCCCCATCCAATCCCGCAAGCGGTCGCCTGACCGGTCGGTGAACGGCGTGCCCGAGAGATGCACCTTCGTGCCCGGCGCCTGGCTGCACACGGCGAGAAGCGCGGTGCTGCTTGCCCGCAAGACCGGGCGCGGCTCATGCGGCAAAGGCTTGCCTTGCGGCGCCTCGACGCAATGACGGCAGGCACGAATGGCGGCGAG
>DASWJG010000035.1:0-3337 GCA_036397315.1 Methyloceanibacter sp.
ACCCAATTTGCGACGATTTTTCCGTCGCGCGGCTCCGCCACGACCTTGCCGTCTCGCCCTTTGGCGACAGCCTCGAAGTAATCGGCGTTGTCGCGCTCGGCGACGAGAACGTCGGCGTCATAGCCGGAGAGGCCGTAGTCCTTCATGAAGCGGGCCCGCTTCTCGTCGGGCAGCTCGGGAAGGCCGCTCTCCAGCTCGCCGACGTAATCCATCGACAGCTCGAGCGGCAGCAGGTCAGGATCGGGGAAATAGCGGTAGTCGTGCGCCTCTTCCTTCGAGCGCATGGAGCGCGTCTCGCCCTTGGCCGGATCGAACAGCCGCGTCTCCTGGTCGATCTTGCCGCCGTCCTCGAGAATGTCGATCTGGCGCCGCGCCTCGGTCTCGATCGCCTGCCCGATGAAGCGGATGGAGTTGACGTTCTTGATCTCGCATCTTGTGCCGAACTTCTCCCCGGGCCGGCGCACCGACACGTTGACATCGGCCCGGAGCGAGCCCTGCTCCATATTGCCGTCGCAAGTGCCGAGATAGCGCATGATGGTCCGAAGCTTCGTGAGGAACGCCTTAGCCTGCTCGGAGGAGCGGAGGTCCGGCTTCGACACGATCTCCATTAGCGCCACGCCCGAGCGGTTGAGATCGACATAGGAATAGAGCGGGTGCTGGTCGTGCAGGCTTTTGCCCGCGTCCTGCTCAAGATGCAACCGTTCGATGCCGACGGTGACCCGCTCGCCGCTCAAGAGGTCGACGATGACCTCGCCCTCGCCCACGATCGGGCTCTTGTACTGGCTGATCTGATAGCCCTGCGGCAGGTCGGGATAGAAATAGTTCTTGCGGTCGAAAATCGAGTTGAGATTGATTTTCGCCTTGAGGCCGAGCGCGGTGCGGATCGCTTGGGCGATGCAGCCTTCGTTGATCACGGGCAGCATGCCGGGCATGGCGGCATCGACCAGGCTCACATGGGAGTTCGGCTCGCCGCCGAACTCGGTCGAGGCGCCCGAGAACAGCTTGGCGTTGGAGGTCACCTGCGCATGCACCTCCATGCCGATCACCACCTCCCAGGGGCCGGTCTCGCCTGCGATGAGATTGTCCTTTTCGGTCTTAGCGTCCATTGCGGCCGCTACTCCTTGCCCTCAAGCTGCTGGCGGAGCTTCTCCTCCTCATATTGGATGAACCAGCCGATCATCTGCCGCCATAAGGCCTCGGCGAGCTCGGGCGGCAGCCCCTTCTCCGCCGCCCGCGTCCTAACCCTGTCGATCACCTGCTGGATTCGCCAGGGCACGCGCGCCTCGGCCGGCGACTGCTTGAGCTGCCAGGCGCGGTCGACAAAGATAAAACGCTCGCCGATCAGATCGACCAGAGCCTGATCGATGCGATCGATCTCGGCCCTCACCTCCTCCATGTTGCGGCAGTCCTTGGCTTTGCGTGGCGCCATGGCGTGATCGTCCTTCAAGCTGAAACATGCGGTACGACGGCGTCGACCTCGATTTCCACCAGCCACTCCGGCCTAACGAAGGCCGTCACTTGAAATATGCTGTTGGCAGGGCGGATATCGCCGAAGAACTCGCCATGCACGCGGCCCACCGCCTCCCAATGGGTGATGTCGACGAGATATATCCGCGTGCGAATCACGTCCTTAAGGCTCGCTCCCGCATCCGCCAAAGCCTTCTCGACGATTTCGAGAATGGCGCGAGTCTGGGCCGCTGGATCGCCCATGGCGACTGGCTTACCGCCGGAGCCCGCAGTCGTGCCGGCGACTGCCACAATATTGCCGACGCGCACCGCGCGGGAAAAGCCGACGATCGGCTCAAACGGGCTGCCGGAGGTAACTAACAGACGTTTCGTCTGTGGGTTCATGCCGCTTTGCTCCACCAATCATGCGGTTTAGCGAGCGGTCCCGCCGCTTCCTCGATCACGCGGCCCACGCGGAACAGCGTCTCCTCGTCGAACGGCTTGCCGATGAGCTGAAGCCCGAGCGGCGTACCCTCTGACGATAGCCCGGCCGGCACGCTCATCCCCGGCAAGCCTGCCATGTTCACCGTCACGGTGAAGATGTCGTTGAGATACATCTCGACCGGGTCTCCCGATTTCTCGCCGAGCGCAAAGGCAGGTCCCGGCGTTGTTGGCGTGAGGATGGCATCGACCGCTTCGAACGCGCTATCGAAGTCGCGCTTGATCAAGGTGCGCACCTTCTGCGCCTTGAGATAATAGGCGTCATAATAGCCCGCCGACAGCACATAGGTGCCGATCAGGATGCGGCGCTTCACCTCCTGCCCGAAGCCGGCCGCGCGCGTGTTCTCATACATCGAGGTCACGTCGGAGCCCTTCTCGCGCAAGCCGTAGCGCACGCCGTCATAGCGGGCGAGATTGGAGGAGGCTTCGGCCGGCGCGACAATATAATAAGAGGGTAGCGCATATTTGGTGTGCGGCAGGCTCACCTCTTTGGTCTTGGCGCCGGCGTCCTTCAGCCATTCCACCCCCTTCTGCCACAAGGCCTCGATCTCCGGCGCCATGCCCGGCACGCGATATTCCTTGGGGATGCCGATGGTGAGCCCCTTCACGCCCTTCCCCACGGCGGCCTCGTAGTCCGGCACTTTCATATCGACGCTCGTCGTGTCCTTGGGATCATGACTCGCCATGACCTGCAACAGGATGGCGGCATCCTCCACGGTGCGGGCGATCGGTCCCGCCTGATCGAGCGATGAGGCGAACGCCACGATCCCCCAGCGCGAGCAGCGGCCGTAGGTAGGCTTGATGCCGACCGTGCCGGTCACGGCGGCGGGCTGGCGGATCGAGCCGCCCGTGTCCGTCGCCGTGGCGCCCATGCAGAGCCTCGCCGCCACCGCCGCGGAGGAGCCACCCGAGGAGCCGCCGGGCACGAGCTTTGCGTTCGAGCCTCGGCGCTGCCAGGGATTGATGACCGGGCCGTAATAGCTCGTCTCGTTGGACGAGCCCATGGCGAATTCGTCATTGTTGAGCTTGCCCAGCATCACCGCGCCGGCTGCCCAGAGATTGGCCGTTACCGTCGACTCATAAGTGGGCGTGAAGCCGTCGAGAACGTGCGAGCAGGCGGTGGTGCGGAACCCTTTGGTGCAGAACAGGTCCTTGATGCCGAGCGGGATGCCTTCGAGCGTGCCTCCCTCTCCCTTTTTGAGGCGCGCATCGCTTGCCTTTGCCATCTCGAGCGCCCGCTCCGGCGTCGGAAGAACGTATGCGTTGAGCGCCTCGTTGGCGGTTTCGATCGCGGCGAGATGAGCTTGCGTGAGCTCGCGCGCCGAGAACGACTTGTCGCGCAAGCCCTCGCGCGCTTCGGCAATGGTGAGATCGGTCAGTTTGGTCACGG
>DASWJG010000036.1:0-2517 GCA_036397315.1 Methyloceanibacter sp.
CCGCCGGAGCCAAGGCTCTAAGAGCCAAGCGCCGGCCGGGCCCCTTTCCGGAGCTTCGGGCGACTTGGTGTGCCGGGAGAACCGACATGCCGCCCCGCTCGCCTTTCCTGCTTTCCACCCCTTCGGATGCGCGCACCGCCACTCTGCAAGGTCTGCTGATCGCGACCATCGTCATCGCCGCGCTTTATTTCGGGCGCGACGTCCTGCTCCCGCTGGCGCTCGCGATTCTCTTGAGCTTCGTGCTCACCCCGCCGCTCCTGCTCTTGAGGCGCATCAAGCTGCCCCGCATCGCCGCGGTGGGCATCGTGGTCGGCGCGGCCTTCGCCATCATCTTCGCCCTCGGCTGGCTCATGTCGCGCGAGGTGACCGAGCTTGCCGCCGATCTGCCAAGCTACCGCAACATCCTCTCCGAGAAGATCAAGAGCTTCCGCGAGACCACTTCGCGCTCGCCGGTGTTGGAGAAGGCGGGCGACGTCCTCTCCGAACTGCAAAAGGAGCTTGCCACTCCCGAGACCGAAGCCCCCTCCCCGCCTGCGCCCGAAATCGGCAGCGAAGCCGCGCGCCCAGGCGACCGGCCGCTCCAGGTCGAGATCCGCGAACGCGAGCCGACCGGACTCGAGCTCTATCAAAAGATCGCCGGAACCGTTTTGCCGCCGCTCGCCACGGCCGGCATCGTGCTCCTCTTCGTGGTGTTCATCCTGCTCCAGCGTGAGGATTTGCGCGACCGGCTGATCCGGCTGCTCGGCTCGTCCGACCTGCAACGCGCCACCACGACCTTGAACGACGCGGCCACGCGGCTCAGCCGCTACTTTCTCATCCAGACCGCGATCAATTTCGGCTACGGCGCCTTCATCACCTTGGCGCTGTGGCTGATCGGCATCCCGAGCCCCATCGTGTGGGGCGTCCTTGCCGGACTGATGCGTTTCGTGCCCTTCATCGGTTCCTATATCGCCGCGGCCTTTCCCATTCTTCTTGCCGCCGCCGCCGATCCCGGCTGGTCGACCATTCTCATTACGGCTGCGCTATTTCTCGCCTCCGAGCTCACCATGGGCCAGGTGATCGAGCCGCTGGTGTTTGGCCGCGGCACCGGCGTTTCGCCGCTGGCGGTAATCGTCTCGACCGTATTCTGGACCTGGATCTGGGGGCCTCTCGGCCTGCTGCTGGCCATGCCCATCACTGTCTGCCTCGCCGTGCTCGGACGGCATGTCGAGGGCTTGCAGTTCTTCGAGATTCTGCTGGGCGATGAGCCCGCGCTCACCCCCGAGGAGAGCTTCTATCAGCGCGCGCTGTCGGGCGACGCGGCGGAAGCGACCTATCAGGCCGAGCTTGCCCTCAAGGACCAGAGCCTCGAGACCTATCTCGACCGGGTGGCGCTGTCAGGCCTCAAGCTTGCCGAGCGCGACGCAAGCCGCGGCATGCTGGACGCCGAGCAGGCCGGCAAGATCGTCGCCACGGTGACGGAGATGCTCGACAATCTCTCCGACTTCGAGCCGCGCCGCTGGTTCTCCAAGCTTCGTCCCAAGCCCGCCACCGAGGAGGAGGCGCAACGCGGCCTTGCCTCGCTTACCGCCGCCGAGAACGGGGATGATGACGAGGCGTTGCCTGTGGTCGAGCGCCACGAGCTTGCGCCGGGATGGGTGGTCGACGCGCCGATTCTCTCGATCGGCGGGCGCAACGCCCTCGACGCCGCTGCCGCCGACATGCTGGCGGGCGTGCTGAGGAAACGGGGGCTCGGCGTCAAGGAGCTCGGACCCGAGACGATCTCGGCGGCGCATATCAGCACGCTGGCGGGGACCGAGGCCAAGCTCGTCTGCCTGTCATATCTCGGCCTCGGCACCGGCCCCGCCCACATCCGCTATCTGGTGCGGCGCTTGCGGCGCATCCTGCCCGACGGTACGGCGATCCTCGTCTGTTACTGGAGCGACGAGGGCGAGGCGCCTGCGGCCAAGGAGGCGCTGGAGGCGGCCGAGGCCGACGCCTACGCCACGTCATTGCCTGAGGCGGTCGAGCTCTGCGTCGCGGCGGCCAAGGGGAAGCTGAAAGGCGAGGACGCCACCGAAGGGCCGAGCCCTCCGCCCGAAATCACCCCTCCGCCCGCGCCCGACAAGAGCAAGCGGCGCGAGCCTAAACGTAAATCTCAGACCGCCGCCGCGTGAAGTCGTGGGTTGTGACGAGCGTGGCGATCGCCTTGGCGATCTTGGCGCCGCCCTTGACCGAAGGTTCGATGTCGTTGGCGTAGTCTTCGTCCTCGTCGAACATCAGCCTGAGATCGATGACCGGCACGCCGCGGGCGAAGGCTTCACGCATGATGACGTCGTTGAAGATGGTGAGCCCGGCGCCGGCGATCTTGCGCGCGGTGGGATCGTCGTAGCGCGCCTCGTAGATGGTGCAGACCGCGACCGGCAGCTTCCGCGCCACCACGCCGTCGAGCATGGCGCCGTAGTCCTTCTTGAAGGTGGCCTTGATCTTGGCGAGCTTGTCGAGCACCTCGGCCACCGAGCGCGCCTTCTCCTCGAT
>DASWJG010000037.1:0-19090 GCA_036397315.1 Methyloceanibacter sp.
GTAGTGGATGTAGCGGGTCGCCGGCGGCGTCGACTGGATCTGCACGATGTTCGGCGGCATGACGCTGTTCAGCAGCCACGTCACGCCCACCCTGAATTTGGCGGCGAAGCCCGGCAGGAAGGAGAGATAGAACCCGCGCCACAACAGCCAGGCAAGCGTGCCCGACAGCTTGATGCCGTAGACGTCGGCCACCGCCTTGCTCATGCCGAGCGAGGCGAGCGAGCCTTTCGAGGTATAGGCGAAGGGCTTGAGCGTCTTCCCCTCGATCTTGGCGATAATGTTATCCGCCATCTGCCGCCCTTCGCGCACGGCGAATTGCGCGGTCTGCGTCGCATAGTGGGCCGGGTCTTCGCCCGGATTGTCGACCAGCGGGATGAGAGCGGAGTCGCCGAGCGCCCACACGCCGTCCAGGCTCGGTACGCGCATGAAGCGGTCGGTCCTGATGCGGCCCCAATGCATGTCGAGGCCGAGCGCCTCCACCAGCCGATGGGGTCCGTTGCCGATGGTGGCGACAATGGTCGAGGTCGGGATGATGCGTCCGTCGGTCAGCTCGACCGCCGTGCCCGTCGCCGATTTGGTGCCGACGCCGGTCAAGACCTCGATGCCGTGAATTTGCAAGCGCCGCGTGGCGTATTCGGCGAGATCGGCGGGGAAAGTCGGCAGGATACGGTTGGCATATTCGATCAGATAGAAGCGGATCTCGTCGGTCTTGATGTTCGTATAGTATTTCAGCGCGCGGCGGACGAGCTCACGCAGCTCAGCGACGGTCTCGACGCCTGAGAAGCCGGCGCCGACCACCACGAAAGTAAGGAGCTGCTGCTTCGCCTCGGGCTCGTCGGTGATGTCGGCCGTCTCCAGGCAACCGATGACATGGGTGCGCAAGCGGTGCGCGTCGGCCAGGTCCTTCATGGTGAGCGCATGCTCGGGCAGTCCAGGGAAGCGGTTGAGGTCTACGCCGGTGCCGAGCGCGATCACCAGCTCGTCATAGGCAAGGTCGACAGGAACGCGCCGCGTGCCCTGGACCACGGTCACCGACTTCTTGGCGAAGTCGATGCCCATGACTTCGGCCTGCCGCACCTGGAGGTGGCGGAGCAGTTGGCGCAGAGGAACGACCGCGTCGGCGGAATGGATGCTCGAGGCGGCGACCTCCGGCAGCAGCGGCTGGAAGACAAAATAGTTGTTGCCGTTGACGAGCTCGACTTCGAGCTTGCCGCGGCCGAGCCGCTCGAGCGCCTTGGCCGCGAACACGCCGCCAAAGCCGCCGCCGATCACGAGGACCTTTTTCTTCTCCACGGGCTGCCCAGCCTTGCTGTTTCGTAAGCCGCATACCTACGCCAATGCTGCACTGCGTCAAGTCACCCCTTGCGGGCACCCAAAGGCGCACGCGTTCCTTTCCGCGCCTTGAGGATGCTGGCATGCACGCCTTAGCGTAAATATCGATTACCTATGGACTCGATAGCGGCACGCCGGGCTAAGGAGGCCGCCCGTTGCCTGCCGTTGCTTAAGTGGGCGCCTTTGACTACGTTCCCCGAGCGAAGCACCCGTAGCTCAGTTGGATAGAGCGTTGCCCTCCGAAGGCAGAGGTCACAGGTTCGAATCCTGTCGGGTGCGCCAACATCCGCAACAAAAAAGCCTGAAATTAGCGTATGCTGCGTCGCCTAAAGCTTCAGGGTAGGAAGCTAAACCAAAGAATGGAGAGGACGACATGAGGAAGTTTCTGATGGTGGCCGCGGCCGCCGCGATCGCGCTGGTTGGTTTGTCGGCCAACATGTGTGGCGGCGAGGAGCAGAAGGCGCCGGAGACGCCCCCGGTAGAGTCACCGCCGCCGGCGCAATAGCCGCCTCAACGCATTGAAGCTCGGCGCGCGCTTGGCGCGCCTTGGAGGGCTGATTTAGGTCGGCACCGGGCAGGATTGTTTGGCCGGACGCTGGCCTATTTCAGTGCCTCTGCCGCCTTCAACACTTCATCGGCGTGGCCTGGCACCTTCACCTTCCGCCAGACACCGCGGATCGCGCCCTTCGGGTCGATGAGGAAGGTCGCCCGCTCGATGCCCATGTATTTCTTGCCGTACATGCTCTTCTCTACCCAGACGCCGTAGGCTTGGCAGACCTTGCCGTCCTCGTCCGCGGCGAGCGGGAAGGGGAGCTTGAACTTCTTCTTGAATTTGTCGTGGCTTGCGACCGTATCCCGCGACACGCCCACGATTTCGGCCTTCACCTTGGAGAAATCTGGAAGCGCATCGCGGAAGGCGCAAGCCTCCGCCGTGCAGCCCGACGTGTCGTCCTTGGGATAGAAATAGAGCACGACCGTCTTTCCCCTCAGATCCTTCAGCGAGACCTTGCCACCGCCGTCCGCCGGCAAGGTGAAATCCGGCGCCTTGTCTCCCACCTCCACGCTCATCGTTTCTCCTCCTAAAGCTCGGGGTCTCGCCATCATGGCGTCGCGGCAAGCTGCTCGACCATGGCCCAGATAGCGGCGATCTGGGGCGCGTCCTTGCCGAGATAGTCGAGCCCGGTATAGCCCCACCAGTCCCAGCAGCCCTGCGGATTGATCCCCGTGATCGCCTTCGCCTGCGGGAAGAGGATGACAAGCCGGTTCTGGTCGGCGATCTCGGCGTAGCCGGACTCCTTGATGAAGGTGTCGCCCACCGCCTCGCGCGACTGCTGGCAGCCATGGAGCGCGATATGGACGCGGCAGCCTGTCTGCTCGGCGCAGCTCGGCGGGACATAGACCACCCCCTCGTCGGCGAAGCCGTCGCCGGGCTCGGAGAATGGCTGCTGGTCGAACAGGATGAAACGCCCGGCCGGCTCAGCGGAGGCCTCGGCCAGCGGCCCGTAGATCCAGGCGAGGATGGCCTTGGCCTGGTCGTAGTCGCAGTCGCTCACATAGGGGGCGGCCGAGAGCCCGCAAGCAGCACCCCCCTGCTCGGTGATGAAGGCGTGGCCGCCCTCCTTCTCCACCAGCGTGAGGTCGCCCGGCGGCACGCCGACCTCCTTGTAGAAGCTCTCCGCCGCCTGCACGACCGGGCGAGTCACGGTCTGATCCTCGTTGCCGGAGAAGAGGTAGACGTTGTCGTCGCCAAGGCCGCTGAGCGGGTCGATCTTGCCGTCTTGGGCAAGCTCCTCGGCGCGCTTGGCGAGAGCCTTGGCGTCAGGCGTCCCCTCGCTGGTCTGCATGCATTGGTTCAGCGCCTGCTGGGCGTTCTGCAGCACCGCCGACGGCCAGAAGGGAACCAGCCGGCTCGCTTGGCTCTCGGCGCAGGCGTAAGGCCCGCCCGCGACGATGCCGGCCCCGACGATGTCGTTTGAATGGGCGACTTCGATCTGCACGGCCATGAACGCCCCGGATGAGAGCCCCGAGACCGAGGTGGCGGCGAGATCGGTGCCGAGCTTGGGGAGCGCCTCGGCGGCAAATCCCGGTCGCGCCGAGAGCACGAGCCCCGTCAGAAATGTGACAGCGGCGATGACGGTGAAGGTTAGTCTCCCCTGGTGCTCATCCATGTCGGACCCTTCTCGTGTCACTCTGGCACATCCTGGCAGGGAAACTTTCTGAGGTCATTCTGCCTCATGGGCCAAAAACCGCTTGCATCGCTGTCGCGTGGGTGTAAATAGCGCCTCGTTTAACTTGAACATCTGCTGGTTGGGGAGGACGCCATGTCCAGTGACGCCCTCTTCCAATTGGGGATGGACTTGGATCATGGTTCAAGCACCGCCCAAACGGAAGAAAAGCTTTCCCGGTGCCTCTCTCCCGACGGAGAGGGGCGCAAGGACTTTTTCTGTGAGCGTGATGGGGTTCGTTATGCGGGCACTCATCTCATCATCGATCTCGTTCGGGCAGAGCGGCTCGACGACCTAGAGCACATCGAGCACACGCTCAGACGATGTGTTGAGGTCGCGGGTGCTACGCTTCTGCACATCCATCTTCACCACTTCACGCCGAACGGAGGCGTATCGGGGGTTGCGGTTCTCGCCGAGTCGCATATCTCGATCCATAGCTGGCCCGAATACGGCTACGCCGCGCTCGACGTCTTCATGTGTGGCCAAACCAATCCGAAGGCGGCCATCGACGTCCTGAAGGAGGCGTTCTCGCCTGGCAGGGTGGTGGTCAAAGAGCATCTACGCGGCAAGGAAATGCATCGATGGAACGCTGGGTCGAAGAGACGCTCCACCGCGGCTTCCGTGTCCGTCTGAAGGCGGACCGCGTCCTCTTCGACAGCGAGACCGAGCACCAGCGGCTGATCATCTTCGAGAACGCCGACTTCGGCCGCGTGATGATGCTTGACGGCATCGTCCAGGTCACGACCAAGGACGAGTTCGTCTATCACGAGATGATGGCGCATGTGCCGCTCTTCGCCCATGGGCGGGCGAAGAAAGCGCTTATCGTCGGCGGCGGCGACGGCGGCGTGCTGCGCGAGGCGCTGAAGCATCCGGAGCTGGAGCAGGTCACGTTGTGCGAGATCGACCACGGCGTGATCGATCTCTGCCGCCAGCACTTCCCCGAAGTGTCGGCCGGCGCCTACGACGATCCGCGTACCCGGATCGTCATCGCCGACGGCACCAAATTCGTGGCCGAGACCGACGAGCGCTTCGACGTAATCATGGTAGATTCCACCGACCCCATTGGCCCCGGAGCCGTGCTGTTCACCCGCGAGTTCTATACCGACTGCCGACGCTGCCTTAAGCGGGGAGGCCTGCTCGTCACCCAGAACGGCCTGCCCTTCTTGCAGGCAGCCGAGCTGCAGCAGAGCGTCTCATATTTCCGCGGATTGTTCGGCGACACCTCGGCCTATCTCGCCAACACGCCAAGTTATTTTGGGGGTCCCATGTCGTTCGGCTGGGCCACCGACAACGCCAAGCTGAGGCACCATCGCCGCAAGAAGATCGAGCGGCGCCACGACAAGGCCGGCGCCTTCGAGACGCGGTACTGGCGGCCTGATGTCCACATCGCCGCCTTCGCCCTTCCCCCCTATGTGCGCGAGCTGGTCGAGGAATAGCCCTAGCCTAAAGCCGTTCCAGCTTCGGCAACTCGCCGACCAGCGGCCGGCAATAGGCGTGGAAGGCGGCGCTCACGTCATTCGAGCCTGAGATGAACTCCGCCGGCACGTGCCGCGTGCGGCGCGCCACCGCCGCGAGATCCGCACGGGCGCAGGCGCTGGCATAGGCGTCGGGGTCATTGCTGGTGCGGACAATGATCACCGACGCGCTTGTGTCACCCTTGGCGGCAAGCTCCGCCGCGTAGCGGCCGACGGCGCGCGCCTCGGCAATATCGACCGGCGAGGGCTCGGGCCAGCAGCGCTGGATATAGCCAAACGTGTCGGCGCGCACGCGCGGAGCCTTGCCGCCCTTTGGCGTGAGCCCCGTCTTGACCAGATCGGCAAGCCCGTCGCCGAGCGCGCCTGTCCCTGAGAGCTGCACATTGCCATGGGCGTCCACTTCGCCCGCCCCGCGCATCAGCTTGGGCCCGATCTCCGCGCCCGTCGCGTCCCTTATGCCTTCGCTCACCGCGACCTGACAGCGCCCGAGCTTGGCGTAGACCGCCTCGGCGTCGGCGAGGAAGGCGTCGGTCGAGAACGGCACCTCGGGCAGATAGATCAGATGCGGCGACGGCCGGTCTGCCGGGTCCGCGCCGTTCGCCGCTTGCCCACGCGCCAGCGACGAGGCGGCGGCGAGGAAGCCCGCGTTCCGGCCCATGATAATGTTGATCTTGATACCGCCGAGGCTCGCATTGTCGAGCGCGTCCCCCATCAGCGCGAGCGTCACGTAGCGCGCGGCGGAGGGGAAGCCGGGCGTGTGGTCATTCTCGAGCAGATCGTTGTCGATGGTCTTCGGCACGTGGAAGCAGCGAAGTTCGTAGCCAGCAGCGGACGCCTTCTCGCTCACGATGCGGCAGGTGTCGGCGGAATCGTTGCCGCCGATATAGAAGAAATAGCGAATATCGTTCCGGCGGCAGCCGTCGAGAATGCGCTCGCAATAGGCCTCGTCGGGCTTGTCGCGGGTCGAGCCGAGCGCGGCCGACGGCGTGCGCGCGACTGCCTCAAGCCTGGCCTTGTCGATCCCGCTGAGATCGAGCAGGCCCTCGGTGCCCGGCTTCACGAGGCCGCGCACGCCGTGACGCATGCCGAAGATGCGCTTCACCTGGCCGGAGGCGGCAAGGCCGGCGCGCAAGCCTTCGATGACGCCGGCGAGCGACTGATTGATGACGGCGGTAGGCCCTCCCGATTGGCCGATGACCGCATTGCCGGAAACAAGGTCAGCCACGGAGCGCCCCTCTTCATTGCGATGGCCGGGAGAATGCCCAACGGCTCAGGTGCTGGCAACTGTTGCCGGCTTCCGTCCCACGACGGTTCCAGCTTTGGCCCTTATCCTATGCCATGAACCACTCGTCTGGAGCGAGCCCGCTTGGCACCAATACAAGGGAGACCTCCGATGTCACCGAGGATGGATCGCCTCAAGCCCGCCTGGCCGGAGCTGCCATACGCGGCGTGGAAGGACACTTACGCCACCTTGCACCTATGGACCCAGGTGGTCGGCAAGATCCGCCTTGTGCAGACTCCTTGGCTAAATCATTCTTGGCACGTCGTCCTCTACGTGTCGCCACGGGGCTTGACCACGTCGGCCATTCCGTATGGCGATCGGACCTTCCAGCTCGACTTCGATTTTCTGAACCATGTGCTCTTGGCATCGACCGACGATGGCTCCCATCGAGAGGTCGGTCTTTCTCCCCGGCCGGTGGCGGAATTCTACGCCGACCTGATGCAGTCCTTGGCCGAGCTCGACATCGAAATTCACATCTCTGAGATGCCCAACGAGCTGCCCGGGCCGATCCGCTTTAGCGAGGATCGCACCCACGCTTCATACGACCCGGACTACGCTCAGCGGCTTTGGCGGATTCTGGTGCAGGTGGAACGGGTGCTTTACGCGTTCCGGACGGCTTTCATCGGCAAATGCAGCCCGGTTCATTTCTTCTGGGGGAGCTTCGACCTGGCGGTCACGCGTTTTTCGGGGCGGCGAGCTCCGCTTCACCCGGGCGGCGTGCCCTACCTTCCTGACGCCGTGGCGCAAGAGGCTTACTCGCACGAGGTTAGCAGCGCGGGCTTCTGGCCGGGCAATGACGTCATCCCGTACCCGGCCTTCTATTCTTACGCCTATCCCGAGCCCTTGGGCTTCGCGCAAGCCGCCATCCGCCCCGCCGAGGCGTTCTATAGCCAGGATCTGAGTGAGTACATTCTGCCCTACGAGGCGGTGCGCACCGCCGCTGACCCCGACCAGGCGCTCATGGCTTTCTTGACCAGCACCTACGAGGCGGCGGCCTCGCTAGGGAAGTGGGATCGCGCGGCGCTGGAATGCGCCATCGGCGTGCCCGGAAGGCCGCGCGCTATCGGCTAGACCTGCCGCAACAAATGCAGGCTGAAGAGCTGGCGCTCGTCGGTCCAGGCCTTGGCCGGGGTCCAGCCCGAGGCGCGGGCGAGGGTCTGGAACTCGGCGACCGTATATTTGTGCGAGTTCTCGGTGTGGATGCGGTCGCCTTCGGCAAATGAGAACGCGCGGCCCGCCACGCTCGCAATTTGCTCGGCAAGGCTGACGAGATACATCTCCATACGCCCTTGAGCCTCGTTCCAGACGGCATCGTGGGCGAAGCGGGCGAGGTCGAAAGTCCCGCCAAGCTCGCGGTTGATACGCCCGAGCAGATTGAGATTGAAGGCGGCGGTGACACCCTGCCGGTCGTTATAGGCAGGAACGAGAATCGAGACGGGCTTCTTGAGATCGACGCCGACCAGGAAGGCGCTTCCGGGCCCCAGCAGACGCGCGGCATTGGCGAGAAATGCTTTCGCCTCGGGATGGGTCAGGTTGCCGATGGTCGAGCCGGAGAAGAAGCCGAGCCTTCGCTTGCTCCGCGCCACCGGAGGCAGCGCTCGCGTCGTGGTGAAGTCGGCAATGAGCGGCAGGATGGTGAGTCCCTCATGCTGCCCTGACAGCCACTCCGCGGCCTCTTTCAGGCTCTCGGCGGCGATGTCGATCGGGATATAGGCCGGCACCTCGTCGAGCGCGCCTAGCAGTAGGCTCGTCTTGCGGCTCGACCCCGATCCGAACTCGACCAGAATGCGGCCCGCGCCGACCAGCACGGCGATCTCGGCGCGATGGGCTTCGAGCAAGGCCGTCTCGGCCCGCGTCGGGTAATATTCCGGAAGCTTGGTGATCTCCTCGAAGAGTTCCGAGCCGCGCGCATCGTAGAAGAAGCGGCATGGGATACTGCGCGGCCGCCGCGCAAGGCCCAGAAGCACGGCCTGCGCAAAATCGCCGTCCCCGCGCGCCTCGGCCGGGCGGAAGCTCCGCGCAGGGATCTCCCACGCTTCCGGCAGGTATTGCGAGATGTCGCTCTCCATCACGAGTCCGCCGCAAGCCTTAAGCCGGTGAACTGCCAGCGCTGATGGGGATAGAAGAAATTGCGATAGGTCCGCCGCACATGGCCCTCTGGCGTCACGCAGGAGCCGCCCCTGAGCACGAACTGATTGCACATGAACTTGCCGTTGTACTCGCCGACGGCGCCGGCGGCCGCCCTGAAGCCCGGGTAGGGAAGATAGGCGCTTCCCGTCCATTCCCAGACGTCGCCGAACATCTGCTGGAGGCGCGGGCCGATCCCGGCCGGCATGGGGCGCAAATGACCGGCGCCCAGCGTGCGGCCTTCGACCGGCAAGCTCGCCGCCGCCACATCCCACTCGAACTCGGTTGGCAGCCGGTAGCCGGCCCAGCGGGCGAAGGCATCGGCCTCGTAATAGCTCACATGGGTGACCGGCGAAGCGGGATCGATCGCGCGGAAGCCGAGCAGACTCATCTGCAAATAGCCGCCGTCAGCCTTCTCGAAATAGAGCGGTCCCTGCCAGTCTTGGGTCCGCACGGTATTCCAGCCGTCGGCGAGCCAGAGCGTCGGCGTCGCATAGCCGCCGTCCGCGATGAATTGGATCCATTCGGCGTTGGTCACGCAGCGGTTGGCGAGCTTGAAGGGACGGATCAGCGCCTCATGCCGTGGCCCCTCGTTGTCATAGGCGAAGCTAGTGCCGTCATGTCCCACTTCGAAGATGCCGCCATCGAAAGAAACCCATGCGAGCGGCGCCGCCTCGCTTGCGCGCACGCCGGGGCCAGACTCGCGGTAAGCAGGCTTGAGCGGCTCGGCCGCGAACAGGCTCAAGATATCGGTGAGGAGAAGCTCCTGGTGCTGCTGCTCGTGATTGATGCCGAGCTCGACGAGTTCGGCCGCCTCCGGCGAAAGCGCCTGATCGAACAGGCGGCCGAGCGCGACATCGATATGGGCGCGGTAGGCGCGCACCTCTTCGGCCGAGGGTCGCGTCAGAAGCCCGCGTTTGCCGCGCGGCTGACGGGACCCCACGCTCTCGTAATAGGAGTTGAAGCAATACTCGAAGCGCTCGTCGAACACGCGATAGCCGGCGAGAAAGCGCTTCAGCACAAAGGCCTCGAAAAACCAGGTGGTGTGCGCAAGGTGCCACTTGGTGGGGCTCGCATCGTCGTTCGCTTGGACGACCTGGTCCTCGTCGCTCAAAGGCCGAGCAAGCTCCGACGAAAGCGCCCGCGTCTGGAACAGGCGGTCACGAAGTGAGGCTGATTCGGCCTGGGCCGTGGGCGCGGCGAGGATGGCGTCGAGGACGGCGTTATGAAGGTTCATCATCAGCTCCCTCGGCTCGGGCTTTGTCTCTCGTGGAAAAGCCCGGATTCGCCGAGCCGACGCGCCGCCAATCACCGAAACGCGAGATTTAGCAGCTTGTTCCGGCAGGCGGAATGGTTAAGCTTGCACAACTGTGTGAGGGAAATTTGATTTCGCTGGAGACTTTGCGTTGCAGGACAACCGTGCCAGAAGCCACGACACCGTCATACCGTTCGACCGGCGCCAGTCGCCGGTCGCGGCTGAGCTGCAACGGGGCGTCTGCCGGCGTTTCCGCGCGCTCGGCCTCTCCGTCGTCACCGAGCTGTCGCTTGCCAATGGCCGGCGCGCCGACGTGGTGGCCCTGTCGGGCGGCGGCGACGTTCTGATCGTCGAGATCAAGTCCTGTCTTTTGGACTATCAGAGCGACGGGAAGTGGCAGGATTATCTTCCCTTCTGCGACCGGCTCTATTTTGCCGTGGCGGCCGATTTTCCGTGCGATGTCATCCCGACTTCCGCTGGTCTCATTCTTGCCGACCGCTACGGCGCCGAGCTGGTGCGCGAACCGGTCGAGGAGCGTCTCACCGCGTGGCGGCGTAAAGCCATGATGCTCTCCTTCGCGCGCGCCGCGGCGCTGCGCTTGCAGCTCCACCTCGACCCATCTTGCGGCTTTGAGATTTGATCTACTTCGGGGCGCGCTTGGCAAGAATGCGCTGCAAGGTGCGGCGGTGCATGTTGAGCCGGCGCGCCGTCTCCGAGACGTTGCGGTTGCATAGCTCGTAGACCCGCTGGATGTGCTCCCAGCGCACCCGGTCGGCGGACATCGGGTTCTCCGGCGGGGGGGCCTTGGCGGTCGTCGTGGACGCGACCAGCGCATTGTAGACGTCGTCGGCGTCCGCCGGCTTGGCGAGATAGTCGACGGCGCCAAGCTTCACCGCGGTGACGGCCGTGGCGATATTGCCGTAGCCGGTGAGCACCACGGCGCGTGCCTCAGGACGCACATCTTTCAACGCGGCGATGACGTCGATGCCGTTGCCGTCGTCGAGACGCATGTCCACCACGGCGAAAGCGGGGGGACGGCGCCGAAGCGACTGGAGGCCGTCCTCCACCGAGGCGGCAGCCTCGACGTCGAAACCGCGCGTCTCCATGGCGCGGGCGAGCCGCGCGAGGAAGGCGCGATCGTCATCGACGATCAGGAGCGTGTTGTCCGCCGGCAGGCCGAAATCGGTCTGCGGTGCAAGCGAGGCCTGTCGAGCTTCCATTTTCCGGGCTCTCCTAGTGAACGTGCTCTGGCCAAACCCCGAGGCGTAATCTCCCGTAAGATAGAAGGATTCTTGTGACTGGCTCTGCGACGAGATGCCGTAGAGCTAGGCGCTCTCGGCCCCTTGGGCAAGGCTATGGGTCGCCTATGGCGGCAGCGAGGCGCCGTGGCGCCGGTTAACCAAGGGGTTTTTGGCGGGGATTAAGGCCTAGGCGACCGGCTCAGGCTTCACGGCGGCTTTCTGGGGGACGTGCTCGAACTTCGCTTTCGGCCAGACCACCGTGACCACAGCGCCGCCTATAGGCAGCGGCCGGTTGGCAAGTTCGAGTCGGGCGCCCGAACGCTCAAGCAGCGTCTTGGCGATGAAAAAGCCGAGCCCCATGCCGACATGCTCGTCCGACGCTTCCTCCCTCTCGCTTTGGGCGCGCCGCGTCGTGACGAAGGGCTCGCCGAGTTGTTCCAGCACATGCGGCGGGAACCCTGTCCCGTCATCGGCGATGACGATGGTCACTTCGTCCTTCGACCAGCGCGCCTCGACGTCGACCTTGCTGGCGGCGAAATCGATGGCGTTCTCCACGAGGTTGCCGAGGCCATAAAGGACGCCCGGATTGCGCTCGGTCACCGGCTCCGGAGGCGAAGCACCGCGGGATGCTCCGGCTTCCGCCGGCCCGGTCGTCACCTCGATGGGCACGGCGACCAGGCGGTGCGGCGCCACCACCTCCTCGATCAGATGGCTCAAGGGGAGCCGCGACACCATGATGTCGTGCTGCTCGCCGCCGCCGGCAAGCTCGGCAAGGATGTCGCGGCAGCGCTCGGCTTGCGCCCTGAGGAGGACCAGGTCCTCGTAATGCGGGTCGCTCGGCTTGGCGTCGCGCATCAGCTCCTTGGTCACGACGGCAATGGTCGCGAGCGGCGTGCCGAGCCCGTGCGCCGCCGCCGCGGCAAGGCCGTCAAGCGCCGAGAGCTTCTGCAAGCGGGCGAGCACCATCTCGGCCGCGGCCAAAGCCTTGGCCATGCGCCGCCCTTCCTCCGCCGTGCGCCAGGAATAGAACCCGATGAAGAGAATGCCCGAAACGACCGCCGCCCACACGCCCATGACATAGGGGAAGGGGAGCAGCAGGTTCGTTTGGTGGAACCACGGGAGCGGGTAGTGAACGCTGGTGAGCACCGTGGCCGCGGCAATGGCGAGCGCGCCCAGCGCCACGGTGATCCGAAGCGGCAAGGTCGAGGCCGACACCGTGACCGGCGCGATGAGCAGGAAGGCGAACGGGTTCTCGAGACCGCCAGTCAGGTAGAGAAGGACGGCAAGCTGGAGAATGTCGTAGCCGAGCATGATGAAGGCATAGCCGCTCTTCAAGCGCTGGCTTGCCGGGTAGCGGATACGTAACGCCACATTGAGCCAGGCCGACAGCGCAATGACCGCGAGGCAGCCGCCGATCGGCAGATCGATCCCGAGCACCCAATAGGCCCCGATCACGGTCAGGCTCTGGCCGAGCACGGCGAGCCAGCGCAAGCGGACGATGGTCTGCAAGCGCAGCCGGCTCTCGCCCTGCCTCAGCCACTCGGGCACTGTGGCGCGGCGTATGGTTTGACTATTGTCGATGGCAGCCATAGGTGAAATCTAGCACGCGGAAACAGCCATAATTCCGACAAAGCGGACGAGCAGCGCAAGCCCATGAATGAGAGAATTAGCGGTTCAAGTCACCAGGCCGGCGCAAGTGTCGCAGAGGCGTCTGCCCCCGACACGACTATCCCCGTGGCGGTGCGCGACCTCACCAAGGTCTATGGCACCATCACCGCGGTGGACCATATCAGCTTCAAGCTCAGGCAGGGCGCGACAGTCGCGCTTCTTGGCGGCAACGGGGCCGGCAAGACCACGACCATCGCCATGCTGCTCGGCCTCGTGATGCCGACCTCGGGCGAAGTGAGAGTGTTCGGCGCCGACATGAGCAAGAACCGCGGCGCGGTCGCCTATCGGCTGAATTTTCAGAGCCCTTATGTCGATCTGCCGGCGCGGCTGACCGTGCGGCAGAACCTCACCGTCTATGCCGGTCTCTACGGCATCGCCAACGCCGCCGAGCGCATCGCCTACATCGCCGAGGACTTGCACATCGAGCCTCTGCTCGACCGCCCGACCGGCAAGCTATCGGCCGGCCAGAAGACGCGCGTGGGGCTCGCCAAGGCACTGCTCAACGCGCCCGAACTCCTGCTGCTCGATGAGCCCACCGCCTCGCTCGATCCGGACACCGCCGATTGGATCAGGCGCAAGCTCCGGGAATACGCCGAGACCCGCGGCGCCACGCTGCTGCTTGCCTCCCACAACATGGCCGAGGTCGAGCGGCTCGCCGACCGCGTCATCCTGCTCCATCAAGGCCGCATCATCGAAGACGAGACGCCGGCCGCCTTGATCGCGACCCACGGACGGGACACGCTGGAACAGGTGTTTCTCGACGTGGTCCGCGGCCGCGGCAAGCATGCCCCCGAGCCTGCCGATCGAGGCGCGGCGTCAGCCCGGAAGGCGTCATGAGCACGGCAATCGCACAAGCGAGCGGCGCGGAGCCGGTCCTCATGCCGCCCATCGGCCTGCGCGCCTCGCTCCGCCGCATCCGCTCGCTGGTCCAGCGCTACATCTACCTGCTGCGAAGTTCGGGCGTCCGGCTGGTCGAGCTCATCTACTGGCCCTTCCTCCAGATGCTCACCTGGGGCTTCCTGCAACGATATCTGTCCGAGACCACAAGCCCGCTGGCGCAGGCCGCCGGCGTCCTGATCGGCTCGGTGCTGCTGTGGGACATCCTGTTTCGCTCCAAGATCGGCTTCTCCACCACCTTCATCGAGGAGATGTGGTCGCGCAATCTCGGCAATCTCTTGATCAGCCCCTTGCGTCCCTACGAACTCGTCGCCGCGTTGAGCGCCTGGAGCGTGATCCGTCTTTCGGTGAGCATGGTTCCGGTCGCCGTCGCCGCCTATTTCTTCTTCGGCTTCAACCTGCTCGATCTCGGGCTGCCGCTGGTCGCCTTTTTCGCCGTGCTGGTGCTGACGAGCTGGTCGTTGGGCTTGATCTCGGCCGGCGTTATCTTGCGTTACGGGCTCGGCGCGGAGGAGCTGGCCTGGTCGCTCGCCTTTCTCCTTCTGCCGATTTGCTGCGTGTACTATCCGGTGTCGGTCTTGCCCGACTGGCTGCAACCGATTGCGCTGGCGCTTCCCCCCACCCATGTGTTCGAAGGCATGCGCTCGATCCTTCTGCATCACACCTTCGACGCCAAGGAGCTGTGGTGGGCCCTGGGGCTGAATGCCGTCTATCTTCTCGCTGGCTATGTGACCTTCAGCCGGTTCCTTGCCAGCGCGCGGGTCAACGGGACCCTGCTGCGATTGGGTGAATAGATGCGCGGACGCCTCTTAACCGTCATTGTCGCCGGCTTCCTCATCGGAGCGTTGGCGGGTGCCGCCGCACTCGTCCTCACCCGAGCCGCATCGAATCCGAACGTGACGACCACCGGCAAGGCGCTGATCGGCGGCCCGTTCGCCCTCGTCGATCAGCATGGGAAGAAGGTGACCGATCGGGATTTTCGGGGCCGCTATATGCTCATCTTTTTCGGCTTCACGCATTGCCCCGACATCTGCCCGGCCGAGCTTCAGGTGATCTCGGCAAGCCTCGATGAACTCGGACCCAAGGCGGCCGACGTGGTCCCCATCTTCGTCACGCTCGATCCGGAGCGCGACACGCCGGAGGTCATGGCCGACTACGTCAAGAATTTCGGATCACGCTTCGTCGGACTGACGGGCTCTCCAGAGGAAATCGCCGAGGCCGCCAAGGCGTATCGGGTTGCCTTCTCGAAATTCGATAAAGGTGCAGATGACAACGGCAATTACAGCATAGACCACTCTGCGCTCGCCTATCTCATGGGCAAGGATGGCGAATATATTACGCATTTCAATTACGGCACGCCTGCCGCAAAAATGACCGAGACCCTGCGTCGCTACCTTTGACCAGGCAGGCGGCAATGCGGCCTATTGAGGGGTCACTGTCTGGAGGCGCAGGAAGGCTTCTATCTCCGGCGGAATCGACGTGAAGCGCACGGAAAAATCGGTGCTGGCTCCGGGTGCTGCGCCCATGACCTTGCCGTAGAGAGATCCAGGGATCTGTTGGCCGTCAGCGCCGACAAGATACATCCTGAGATTGCTCAAGGGGGGGACCGGATTGCTCAAATGGGCTTCTGCCGCCTTGGCGGACAGCTTGGTGAAACGTCCTTCGAACACCGCTCCGTTGAGGTGAGACGCTTCCAGCACTTCGTATCGCAGCGGAATCTCCTTAGCCAGCGGCACGAGTGTCTCCACCGTCTCGGGCAGCAAGAGCTTGTGCGCACCGCCGATCCCAAGAACCTCGTAGAGGGTGATGGGATGCTCGATCCCCTTGGCCTTGATCTCCATCTGCCTCCCAGGCTTAAGAATGCGTCCGACCTCCTGACGCGTGGTCTCCGAGATCAGGATCTGGCCCCCTGTGGTGTAGGACTGGACGCGGGAGGTGAGGTTGACCTGGCTTCCGACCACGCCGTATTTCATCCGCTCGGGTGAGCCGATATTTCCCAACACCACCTGACCAGTATGGATGCCGATGCCCATTTCCAGCTCGGGCAAGTCTTCCTGCTTGTTCTGTTCATTAATCCCGCCCATGGCCAACTGCATCGCTACGGCGCAAGCTACGGCCCGCTGCGCATCGTCCTCCTTCCAGGTGGGAGCCCCGAACAAGATGAAGATGGCATCGCCAATGAACTCATCGATGGTGCCCTGGTACTGCTTGATGACTGCGACCATGCTCGTCAGATAGCGATTGAGCATGGCGACGACTCGCGCCGGCGGCAGTCTTTCCGACATGGATGTAAAGCCGCGGAGATCGCTCATCAGCATCGTGACTTTCCGCTTCTCGCCTCCGATTTGCAGCCCGGCGGGCGATTCGAGCACCGTGGCCACCACTTCGTCCGTGAGATAGCGGCCAAAGGTCTCGCGAATGAATTTGTTGCGGAGCTCGACTTGCTTGGCCAGTTGATGCAGCTCGGCCTCGATGCGCTTGCGGTCCGAAATATCGGCCCAGGACCCGACGATTTCCTTCGGCTTGCCGTCCTCGTCGTGCGTGACGGTGAAGGTGTCCTGGATCCAGATGTAGTGCCCGTTCCGGTGCCGGAAGCGGTACTCCAAGGCGCCCTTGCCCTGACCGACGATCCGGTCCATCTCGGCGAATGCCCGCGTGGAATCATCTGGGTGTAGACGCTTGACCCAGAACTTCTTGTCGTCACGCATCTCCCAAGGGGCATAGCCCATGATCGAATTCAGATTCTCGCTGACGAACGTACAGGCGTAGTCGCCGGAGACCTGGGTGGTGTAGATGATCGCCGGGCTCGCACCGACCAATGTTTCCAAATCGTTCATCAAGGCCATGCGCTCGCCGAGCGCCTGCTCGGCCGTCTTTCGCGCGGAGATGTCCGCCCAGGAGCCTACGATCTCGAACGGACTGCCCTGGGCGTCCTCGATCACCCTGAAGGTGTCCTGGATCCAGATGTAGTGCCCGTCTCGGTGACGGAAGCGGTACTCCAGCGTCCCGCCGCGCTTCTCCACGAGAGGACCCATTTCGCTGAAGACGCGCGAAGCGTCCTCGGGGTGGAGGCGCACGGTCCAGAAGTCTTTGTCTTCCAGCATCTCCCATGCCGAGAAGCCCATGATGCGGGAGACGTTCTCGCTGACGAAAGTGCAGGTGTAGTCGCTCGCCTGATTGGTGTAGACGATCGCTGGCGTGACCGTCATGAGGTATTGCAAACGCTCGCGCGCCGCTTTCAGCTCCGTGGTGCGCTCTTCAACGCGCTTTTCGAGTTCATCGTGTGCCTTGCGTAGCTCCTCCTCCTCGCGCTTGCGCGTTCTGAGGTCGGTGGCAAAGCCGACGGTGCCCACCTCCTGGCCGTGGTCACCGAATAGCACCGATGCGGAGATGAGCACCGGGATGCTAGTGCCGTCCTTGGACTTGAGCACGCTGTCAAAGCCGGCGACGGTGCCGCCGCGCTTGCGCATCTCGCGCAGCACGTCCTTGGCGTGCTCCTCGGTGTCGTACAGGTCTGACGTGGAGCGGCCGATGACCTCCTCTGGCCTATAGCCAAGCAGGGTCTCGGCGCCCTCGTTGAAGAGGACGACCTTGCCTTCCTTGTCCGTGGTGATGATGGCATCGGTCGAGCTCTCGATCAGACGGGTCAGATAGCGCTTGGTGTCTTGAAGCTCGATATTGGCGCTAAGGGCCGCCTGTTCTGCCCGTTTGCTTTCTGTGATGTCAGCCCAGGCCCCGACAAGTTCGAGTGGATGGCCCGCCTCGTCATTGACGACCTTGAAGGTGTCCTGGATCCAGATGTAGTGCCCATCACGATGCCGGAATCGGTACTCGACCGCTCCTCCTCCCCGCTCGATCAGGGGGGGCATGTCCTTGAAGACGCGTGCGGCATCCTCGGGATGGAGGTGGTCGGGCCAGCACTTCGGATCGGTGGTCATTTCCTCCGGCGAATAGCCCGTTGTCGCCCGCAGGTTCTCGCTGACGAAAGTGCAGGCGAAATCGCCAGAGGCCTTGGTGGTGTAGATGATCGCCGGGCTGACGGCGAGGAGGTATTGCAGGCGCTGCCGCGTGTCGCTGAGTTCGGTTTCGATCGACTTGCGCTCGGTGATGTCCGCCCAGGCGCCGACCAGCTCCGACGGATGCCCGGCTTCGTCCTTGACCACCTTGAAGGTGTCCTGGATCCAAATGTAGTGCCCGTCGCGATGCTGAAAGCGGTACTCGACCGATCCTCCTCCCCGCTCGATCAGCGGGCGCATTTCATCGAAAACTCTTGCGGCATCCTCGGGATGGAGGTGGTCGGACCAGCACCTCGGGTTTCCGATCATCTCTCCCGGCGAATAGCCCATGATGGCCTGAAGATTTTCGCTGACGAAGGTGCAGGGAAAATCGCCCGAGGGCTTGTTGGTGTAGATGATGGCGGGACTGACTGAGAGCAGATACTGCAGACGCTGGCGAGTGCCCTTTAGCTCGGTTTCGATCGCTTTGCGCCCGGGGTCGAGTGCATCACCCGCGCTAAGCTGCCGCCGCAGATCGGCGATCTCGTCCAACAGTTGCTTGCGCGACTTCTTTTCGTCGCTCGCCTCAGTCGGGGCAGCATCGGGGACAGCAATCCGGGCGGCTCTTCCCCGCGCGGCCCTGCTTCCTCTCAACTCGTGCATGACGCTAGCCTCCTAGCGAGGCAAACCTAAAACCCGCTCGACCTACGCTTGCATCAGCCCTTCGGTCGAGGGCAACCGCCCGTTGGCGTGAAATTTATCTTAGCAGTTGCACAATCCTCGCGCGAGTCGGGCGCATTCCGGGCGGCTACTCGCCGGTCGCGTCGTGCACCATCTCGGCCAGGCGCCCGACGTCCTTGACCAGCAGGGTGCCTCCGCGCCGTTCAATGATCCCAATTCGGGACAGGCGATTGAGCTCCCGGGTGACGGCTTCGCGGTGGGTGCTGACCCGGCTTGCGATCTCGACATGGGTCGGTGCCGGCACGATGCGCGCGCTCTTACCGTCTTTGGGCCCAAGGCTCGCCAGCCGCAGCAATTCGGCCTGGATGCGATTGTTCACGGCGAGCGTGCTGAACTCGTAGACCCGCGTGGTCAGGGCGCGGATCGTCTTCACCATCCGCGGCAGCAGGGCCTGCGCTAGCCCCGGCTCGGACTGGAGCAGCTCGCGGAACGTGGACCCCGGCATCGAGGCAATGAGGCAGTTGGTCCGCGCCTCGACGGATGCCGAGCGCGAGCCCCCGTCGATGGCCGGAAACTCGCCGAAAATCTCGCCGGCCGCCATCTCGCGAAAGCTCACGGCTTTGCCAACAGACGAATAGATCGTGACGCGCACCTCGCCGAGTGTCAGGAAAAACACGTCGTCTGCCTTATCGAGGTAATCGAGGATGGGTTCTCCCGGGGCGTAGCGCTTCCAGGCGCAGCGCCGCTCGATGCGCTCGACAGAATCGGGGGAGAGGCCCGCGAAGATAACGATCCCCTTGAGCGAATTGCGTGGCTGCGCGGTTTGAGACTGCGCCATCTGCCTCCCCCCTGGGCCGCATGCAAAGCCGGCGAACAATAGCCCCGGGCCGCCAGTCATGCATGCCCAAAAAA